>JAUIFS010000042.1 GCA_030430425.1 bacterium
CTGCAGATTTTTCTTTCTTTGGTGCAGAAGAAGCGGTGAAAAATGATTCGAAATTAATATCTTTTGTATTTTCTTCCGTAGCAGCTTCTTCAACTACTGCAGGAGCTCCTTCAAACACGTTCGCTTTCATGCTGTTAAACATGCGGGAGAGACTCCCTTCAACCTTTTCTTCTGGCACTGTCCCGCTGAGAACCGTCAGCCGTGCAGGAACTGTAGTAAGCCAAAAAACCGTCACCACTGCCGTAAACAAAAAGGCAAACCAAAACGCAAAACGGTTTCTCGTTTCCTTGGGTTCTTTTCGTAATGACTCTATTTTTTTTAGCATAAGTGCAACTGTGTATGTACGTTTGCCCTAAAAGTCTTGCGGTCGTGGTTCATCGTACCGATACCAGTACACCTTGTAAGCAAGCTTCCTTTCTGTGCTTGCTCGAGAATGAAAAATAAATTTCATTCTGCTCGCTCGCTTGAAAGTCGATATTTCTTCCAGAAATATCAGGCAAGGTCTTGCGGTCGTGGCACAAAGCCTTCGTTCCTCAGGCTTTTAACACCACGACCTCACCACTCATTTCGGCGACGTCTTTCTTTTTGATCGTTAACTTATCTTGTGGTTTACCTGCACCATTTGTGGCTCCTTCTTCTTTAAGAAACGCATCAAGTGCTTTTTTGTCATAATGCATCGGAATCACGCATTTTGCTTCAAGCTTCACTGCAAGCTTAGAAGCCTGCGGTACCTCAAGCACGTCCCCACCCCCAATAGGAGTGAAGAGGATATCGATGTTACCCAACTCTCCAAGAATCTTTGGGTCGATATCGGGCTCTCCTAATGCACCCAGGAACACTAAGTTCATACCCTCGAGATGTACTTGGTAAATGGTGTTGTACCGTTCCTTCTTATCATAAGTGGTTTTCACCCCAAAACCGCGTGCAGTCACATCTCCCACCTCATACTCTCCAGGACCATTCACCACAAATGGCTGCTTATTCCCGTGTGCGACTTGTTCAGCCCCATCAAAATCGGGATGATGCATTGAAATAAACGCGACATCTGATCCGAACTTAACTGGTGATAGTTTTGATTTCTTTGAAATTGGGTCAAACGCAAGTGTCGTATCACCAAACGATACTTTGAAGCACTGCCCTCCGTGATGTGTAATTACCATAGTGGCACCAGTATACAGGAATCAAGCAAAAGGGTCACTTAAAAATTTGCATGATCAGCAACATTTGCGTACAGTTACTATAGATTCTAGATAAGGAGCCGCTAGAAAATGTGCAGAATTGAGTCAAAAGCGCTTACAGATATCGAAAGTGCTGGAGCAAAAGAGCGAGTTCGGAAGTCTGAGGACCGACTGATTAAGAGCATGGAACGCTCTGGTAACCATGCGATAAACAGACTCCGCCAAAAACGCGGACTTCCGGAGCTTACAAAGCCTCGAGTTTTCACTCAAGAAGAGAAAGAGAAAATACGTAAAAACATACAGAGACTTGCAAAAGCAGCTTACTAAAAAACCCGTGAGATACATATTTGTATTTCACGGGATTATTTGTTGTTTTTTTATGCAGTTCTGCTATAGTTGTCCCACTTCGTAAGAGGTTTATTAGTTCCTAGCGGCACACGTTAAACCCCGTACTGATGCTTATGGCTACGAGACATGGCAGTACGGACGCGTGTCGTCGGATAAATACATATTTATAATATGACAACAGAAACAGCAGTTGCAGACTCTGCAATGCACAATTATGTTGATGCAAGTCCCGTACCACCAGAAGTTGGTGAGATCGTAGAGGGATCAGTATCAGCAATCGGACGCGCTCGTGTGTTCATCAACCTGCATCCATTTGGATCAGGAATTATTTACGGTCGTGAGTACATGAATGCTCGTGACATCCTCCGCAAAGTGTCAGTTGGTGACACCATCGCTGCAAAAGTAGTAGACGCAGGAAACGAAGACGGGTACATCGAGCTATCACTGAAGGAAGCGCGACAGGCACTCATCTGGGCTGATGCAGAAGCAGCAGCGAAAAACAGCACCATCCTTTCACTTGAAGTGAAGGAAGCAAACAAAGGTGGACTTATCATCGAGTGGCAAGGTATTCACGGATTCCTTCCCGCATCACAGCTTTCAGCTGAAAACTACCCACGTGTCGCTGATGGAGATAAGGACAAAATCCTTACTGCACTCAACGACCTTGTTGGTAAGCACCTTAATGTAATCATCATTACGGCTGATCAAAAAGAAGGTAAGCTTATCTTCTCTGAAAAGGGACCACAAGAAAAAGAAGCGAAGGAAGAAAAAGTGAACAAGTACGAAGTTGGTGACGTGCTCAACGGAGAAGTTACTGGTGCAGTAGACTTTGGAGTATTCGTTAAGATCGAAGACGGTCTTGAAGGACTCGTACACATCTCTGAGCTCGACTGGGGTCTCGTTGAAGACACACGAACACTCTTCAAAGTTGGTGATAAGGTACAAGTGAAAGTTATTGAAGTGAAGGACGATAAGATCTCTCTTTCAATCAAGCAACTTCGAGAAAACCCTTGGGAAGCTGCAGCGAAGAAGTACAAGAAGGACGACACGGTTGACGGTGTTGTTATCAAGTACAACAAGCACGGAGCACTGGCTTCAATCGAAGAAGGTGTTGCAGGTTTGGTACACATCTCTGAGTTTGAAAACGAGGATGACCTAAAGACACAGCTCCCACTTGGTGGCGTGCAGAAGTTCAAGATCTCACTGTTTGAACCAAAAGAACAGCGAATGACTCTTGTATTTAAGGAAACAGACGCTAAATAAGTAGTTCACGCTACATATAAAAGAACGGCGGTGTATACACCGCCGTTCTTTTATATTGTCCAATGACTAACCCTGTGGTACATATAGTATAGAAGTATCAGGGAGACATACTATGCACACACCTATTCCTAAATGGTTTGTTGTCGTATTTGCAGTTTTGTTTTCATTGTGTTTTTTTGCTAGTCTGTTGTGGGAGCCAGAAACTGTCCCTGCCGCACTTATCGCAGGGATAACGGGTACAGCAATTCTGTACATTCTTCGTCTTAGGGCGTTGCTCGAAATTGCACAAACTGAGCGAGATGAAATTGCACAAGACTACCGTAATCAGTTTCACCAAGACCATCCTCTTTCACCATAACAAAGATGCACAAGTAAGCATCGTAAAACCGCATCCATGATTTGGGTGCGGTTTATTAGTTTTTCATGAGGTTCTCAGTTTTCCGTTTTAATTCTTAGTTACATCGGTTCATCGCTTTCTGCACCCCTTCAGCAACAATAGCAATAACTGCTTCAGACGCCTTCGGCAACACATCCTTAAGTTCCCGCTCCTCACGCCGCTTGAAGTCACTCAGTACGTGCTTTGCTAAACGGTCTCCTTTTGGCCGTTTCGTGTGACCAAACAGACTCTTTCCTGCGATACCGACGCGTACTCGTATAAAATCTTTCGTACCAAGCGACGAAACAATGGAACTAATACCATTATGTCCTCCACTCCCCTTTCCTTGAGATATTTTTATTTCGCCTACTGGCAGATCAACGTCGTCATACACAACTACCAACTGAGCTTCCTGACCCTTAGGTACGAGCTTCTTCACTGCTGACCCCGACTTGTTCATAAAAGTATCAGGATACAGTAGTGTCACCTCTTCCCCCGCAAGTACTCCTTCAGAAATCCGTCCTGCGTATTTTGCTGAGCTATATGCCTCAGGCAACCCCTGTGATGAAACCAAGTAGTCCAAAACCATCCAACCAACATTGTGTCGTGTGTTTTCATAATTCTTTCCTGGATTTCCTAAACCGACAATGTAATACATAACAATATTAGTTCCTTAAAAAATAACACAAGTTTCACAGGATGGCTCAATCGAAACTGCGTCCCACCTATTTCCTCGCCTAAACGGCATCAGAAATTCCTCACTATCGCTCGGACCGGAGTAAAAGCAAAACTATTTGCTTTTACTCCTAATCCAACAATATAAAACATAGCATCACCAGTATACCAAAAAACTGATAAAACGCTTGTTTTTCAATGTTTTTTGCAAAGTTGTTTCCAGACCTAATTTCGCTTATAATGATGAGTAACGAATTTCTAATGAACACCATGAGTACATCACCAGAGCAACACAACGAGCAAGACAATATCGAGACAAACCCCGCTTCAGCGACTATTGCAAAAAAAGAGCCTCACCCACTTACGGAAATTATTCAGTTTGCACTCATTGCACTGATTATTGTTATTCCGGTGCGCTGGTTTATTGCACAGCCATTTATTGTGTCAGGGGCATCTATGGAGAGCACGTTTCATTCTGGTGAGTATCTCATCGTCGACCAGATCAGTTATCGTTTTGAAGAACCTGAAGCGGGTGATGTGGTGGTGTTCCGCTACCCACGTAACCCCTCAACTTTTTTCATCAAACGTATCATCGGTATACCTGGGGACACCGTTAGTATTGATGGAAATGTGGTAACTATCACAAACGAAGAACATCCGAACGGATATGTGCTTACAGAGTCGTACGTAGACACCATGACCCCAAACACCTTCCTCACTGAAGAGCTTGGTGATCGTGAGTATTTTGTCATGGGTGATAATCGAGACAAAAGTTCCGACTCCCGCACCTGGGGAGTACTCCAGCGGGAAAATATTATCGGTCGTGCCTTTCTTCGCCTCTTCCCCTTCACTGAGCTTGACCTATTCCCAGGTGCGGAAGTATTGGCGGGAAGTAACATAAGCGACGTT
>JAUIFS010000006.1 GCA_030430425.1 bacterium
GGTACCTCAACCGCCCCGGCGACGCCAGGCCCCTGCTGGAGCAGGCCAGCGAGCGGTTATCCGGAGACGCCCAGGCCCACGCGAAGCAGCTCCTCGCGTCCCTCCCCGCCGGGTGAAATCACCCCTGGGTTGCCTTGATCCGCCCCGGCGAAGTGTCGATAACAAGACCAGGTACGTGTACGCAGGCCCGGGACGGCGTGCGATGAGTTGTGACCGTGTTTTGATGGTGTCCTGTGGGGGGGCGTTTGAATGAATCCATTGCCAGCCAACCTCCGCCGAGTGCTCAACCGCGACGCCCGCCCCTGGCGGCTGATGGTGCTGGGCGGCGGGCAGGCCACGGCCGATCGCGTCGCCACCGCGGTCCACCAGCAGGACGACCGCGCTACGGTCCATGCGGTGCAGACCCTCGCGGAGGCGCTCAAGGAAGACCTGTCCCAGACCGACCTTTTGCTGTGCCACCTCGAGTTGTGCGACGCCGCGATCGATCGGGTGCTTGAGGAGGTGCTGCTCGAACGCCCGGACCTGCCGGTGATCGTGCTGGTCGATGCGGGGAGCACTTCGCAGGTCGACGACGCCCTGCTCGCGGTGAACCACGGGGCCTACGACTACCTGGTGATGAACGAGGGCAAGCTCGAACAGCTCCCGATGCTGATCGACAAGAACCTCGCGATCCACGCGGTCCGCCAGGAGAACGCCCGGCTGCAGGTGCAGCTCACCTCGACCCTCGCGCAGCTGAAGATCCGCAACCAGCAGCTCCAGTCCCTGGTGCGTGAGCTGGAGACGATCGCCGCGACCGATGCGCTCACCGAGATCGCCAACCGCCGGGCGCTGACCGAGGCGCTCGAGCAGCGCTACGCCGCGGCGGTGCGCGACAACCGTGACCTGGCGCTGCTGGTCATCGACATGGACGGGTTTAAAGCGCTCAACGACTCGGTCGGCCACGCCGCGGGCGATCGGATCCTGCAGCTCACCGCGCAGGTACTCAAGGCCAACTGCCGGGCGTCGGACGTGCCCGGCCGGATCGGTGGCGACGAGTTCGTCGTCGTCCTGCCCGAGACCGACCTCGAAGAGGCCCGCGCCGCCGCCGAGCGCATCCGCATCAGCTTCGCGGAAGACGGCGGCCGGCTCTGCGCGGACCTGGGCTACACGGGCCAGGTGTCGATGAGTATCGGCATCGCGACGCGCTCCTACGCCCCCGAGGCGACCGCCGACCAGCTCCTGGGTTTTGCCGACCGCGCGCTCTACAGCGCCAAGAGCGACGGGAAACACCGCGTCGCGATCCACGGCCTGAGCTGACCGACCGGCCATTGTGCCCGGGGTCATGCGTCCGCCGTCGCCGCCCGCCGCAGCCGGTCGTTGATCGCTCGGCCGAGCCCTTCTTCGGGGACGCCGACCGCGACGATGCCGGCCAGGCCTAGGTCATCCAGCTCACGCATAACCGCTTGCATCTTTGTCACCTTGATTGAAAGTGGGAGGATCACCACTTTGATAAACACTACCGTACACACAATTGCAAGCCCAACGTCACCCCCTGGAAGCACATCAATAAAGAAGACCAGTGAGTTGTACACTGGGTCAAAGAAAAACGTATGCCAAATAGTGCTCCACATAAAATATAAAAATTACTCAGTTAAATATGTTGGGTATTGTATACCGAATACCCACCACTGTCTAAACTAGCGCGCCTTATTGAGTACTTCTGTCACTGTTTGTGTAAAGGTATTTTTAGAAATATCTTTGATGGCTGGTTTTGCTACAAGAATATAGGTACCGGCATATCCTTGTTGCTTTTGGTGTCGATAGAGTACCCCATATAGACGACGTCGAAGACGATTTCGATCAACTGCCCGTTTATATACCTTCTTTCCAACCACTGCAGCACCATGAAAAGTATCGCCTGGGGTGTAGATAAGCTGCATAGTGGGGGAGTGCACTCTTTTCCCAGACTTAAAAACCACGTCGAATTCTTTTGTGGTGAGTCGTTGTTTCTTTGCCAACATATCAGGGTACTGTACCACAAAACACAACACACCCAAGACCCGCAAAAGTTGCGTACACATGAACAACCACCTATTTTTACGATCGTAAAAATAGGTGGTTGTTCGTGTGTATACAGAGATAACGGAAGGGGTGGATGGGTTTAAATAAAAAGTGAGCCCAAGGGCTCACTTTTTATTTTGATTTCTTTACTGTCAGCTGTGCGCGACCTTTACGACGTCGTGCGCGAAGAATTCGTGCTCCAGTTTTTGATGCAGTGCGCACCAAGAAACCGTGTGTAGTCATTCGTTTCTTCTGACTTGGTTGATATGTTCGCTTTGGCATAATACGTTTGCTTAATGCGCGTTACTATACACTATTCTCTATATAGAGCAAGCAAAATACTTATGCACAAACTTGCCAACACACGAAAATATGGTTGTGCACAAGTTATACACAGAAACAACAGGTTGCATTATAAATCATACGAAAAAACAAGTCTGATTGTCTGAACAGTTTACAGTTTTCCACAGACAAGTATAATGCTTCTTACCTGTTACTTCTGAACAAGAAAAACTATGAATCCACTATCGCATCCTTCAACAAATAATATTGTCCACACAGAGCAAATTGATGTTAAAAAGCTATGGGACGATGCGTTAGTTACTATTGAACTCTCTATCACTCCTGCAAACTTTAAAACATGGTTTCGGGACACACATATTGTCTCCCTTGAAGATGGGACAATCACACTTGGTGTCCCAAGTGTATTTGTCCGCGACTGGCTCTCCGATAAGTTTCAGTCAATGATTCTGAAAACTCTCCGAGAACTCACTCCATATGTGCGCAGCATTGAGTATGCGGTAGTACAACGCAACGACAAGAAACAAGAAGCAACTAAACAACAGACAGTAAATGCTGCACTACCACTGGAAGAGTATTATATAAATAAAAGTGACAACCTAAATCCTAAATATACGTTTAGTAATTTTGTTATTGGTCCTTTTAATGCACTCGCACACACTGCTGCAAAAACAGTAGCTGAAAAACCCGGCATTGCGTATAACCCACTTTTTATCTACGGGAAAACTGGTCACGGTAAAACACACCTCATTCAAGCAGTGGGGAATCATCTTAAAAAACAAGGGCGGAAAGTATTTTATGTCACCAGTGAACGTTTCACAGTCGATTACTTTAACAGTCTCCAAAACGGTACGGCGAACAGTTTTAAAGACAAGTACCGTCAGTACGACACGCTCATCATGGATGATGTGCAATTTCTTGCAAACAAGGAGAAGACACAAGAAGAACTTTTTCACCTTTTCAACGCACTCCATGACAACAATAAGCAGATTGTGTTCTCAAGCGATATTCATCCAGCACTTCTTTCAGGACTTGAAGAGCGGCTTCAGTCTCGTTTTGCACAAGGCATGATTGTTGACATTCCTGCGCCCGACATGGAATCACGAGCTGCTATTTTACGTGCAAAATCAGCACAAAACGGCATCACACTTTCAGAAGATGTTGTGGAGCACCTTGCACACACTATCGAAGGAAACATACGTGAGCTTGAAGGAGCACTCAATACTATTATGTGTCAGTCACAACTTCTTGGGCGCACCCTTTCACTCGATGAGGTAAAACAAATTATAAAAAACAGTACACGTCCTCGAAAAACACTTGCGGTAAGTGATGTGGTAGATAAAGTTGCACGTTATTTTGACGTAGATCCATCTTCAATCTACGAAAAAACACGCCGGAAGGAGATTGTGAAGCCTCGACAACTTATTATGTATATCCTCCGTGAAGACTTCCAGGTTTCGTATCCTGCAATCGGACAAAAACTTGGTGGTCGTGACCATACCACAGTCATCCACTCATGTGAGAAGATCAAAAATGAACTTAAGGGTGATACTGACCTTGAAGAAGAGATTACACAAATTCGTCTTCTTCTTAAATAAACAATAAAATAATCGCTTACGCGATTATTTTTATATGCTTCCATATACACCCTGTGTACAAATATGTTTATAAGTGGCCACTAATACACACCTAGCCTGTAGAGAAGTAAGTGTATAGAATAGAACAGTTGGAAGAATAGTTGTCTATAAGTTTGTATAACCAAAAAACATATCCCCAACAAAACAGTATGACTTTATTTCTCCACAGAAACATCAAGGGTGCGCACAGTACTATGCACATAGTTTTAAAAATAACACCCCTGAAAAAAGATATATAAATAGCCTCAAAAGAGAGTTTCCCACAAATACACACCCCTAATAGTAGGAATAAAAAAATAAAAAATAAAAATACTTATGCACGTAACCATAGACCGAGAACAATTACTTGACCGATTGGAGTTAGTAGGAAAGGTGAGTACAAAACACGTAACACTTCCTGTGTTGCAGTGTGTGTTACTGCAAACAAAGAACAATACACTTACTATAAAAGCAACCAATCTTGAGATAGGTATTGAATCAACACTAGAGGCAAAAAGTGAGGAGGATGGTGTTATTGCTGTTCCAGCATCAACACTTACACAAACGGTACACTATATGTCTCAAAAAGAAGTAACACTACGTGCAGAGGAGGGTGTGTTGGTGGTTGAAGGGAATGGTTCTGAAACAAATATTAAATCAATTCCACACGAAGAATTTCCAAAGATTCCTCGTGTAGAAAACGAAGGTCAAAAAATAAACAAATCACTCTTTGCGCTTGGTATTAAAACTGCATCGTTCGCAGCAAGTCAATCGTCAATTAAGCCTGAGTTAGGGAGTGTGTACATACTTCAGAAGAAAGAACACTCACTCACGTTTGTTTCAACAGATTCATTTCGGCTGATGGAAAAAACAGTACCACAACAAGGAGTGACACTTTCTGATCCGATTCTTATCCCTCAAAAAAATGCTGTTGAGCTAGCGCGCGTGTGTGATGTACGAGAAAATGATCCACAATTTTATGTAAACGAAAACCAATGTGCATTACTGTTTCCAGACGGTGTGTATATCACTTCGCGACTTACCTCAGGATCATTTCCTGATTATGAACAGATTATTCCTAAAGAATATAGTACACACTCAACACTATTAAAAAATGATCTTGTGCATTCATTTAAAAAAACAAATATCTTCTTAAATAAATTTCTGCAAGTAACACTCCATGTTACTTCTGATTCGGTAACAGTCTCAGCAAATAGTGGTGAAGTAGGGACAACAACCGAATCTGTTCGAGCTCAAACTGAAGGTGAAGACCTTACACTCAGTTTTAATCAACGGTATGTGTCTGAGCCGCTGAGTCATATCAGTGATGAGAGTATCGTGATGCATTTTGCAGGTATTGGTCGCCCGCTTGTTATACAAGGGGTGAACGATTCTTCATTACGGTATTTGGTGATGCCAATGAATAAATAAAGTAAACAAAGGAGCAAAGCGACTATTGCGAACTTTGTTCCCGATTTGTCCCAGCCTAGGGTAAATCGCTGGAACTGAAGATTGGAACAATTACTAAAAGATGATAATTTGAACCATTATCAAACCTGTCTCATTCCAGATAGTTTTATCAACTAGTGTCATAAGTAAAAACTTGTTCTAAAACCAACCAATATCATATGTCACGAAACGAAGGAATTAAAAAAATAGACAGTCTCTTTGAAAAATACAAAAAGGTACTCAAGGCCCCTCAAGGTATTGTTGTAGAAACTTTTATAGAGGTTGTACAAGACCTTATAGGTGTGGAAATACCAAAAGAGCGGGTGAAGTACACAGTGCATAATAAAACACTCTCATTGGCTATTTCTGGCGCTCTGAAGACAGAAATAATGCTCCATAAGAAAGATATTATCAATCATATGAAAGGAAGACTTGGTGCACAAAGTGTACCGAAGGTGATTATATAAAAAGAATGCACAGAAGTGCATTCTTTTTCTTTTATTCATCAGCATCCTCGTCTTCTGCATCCTCATCCTCATCCTCTTCTGTATCTTCTGTTGGTATAACATTTGCATACTGTGCAGCTTTCCATTTTTGTACTCCGTACTCCCAATACTTGTATTGTCCGTCTATGTTTGGATTAGTTGGGTATGGTCCTCGTGGGTTTGTTTTTGAAACAAAATGAAGAATCGAGTGCATGCTTCCAGTGATGCTTGCGATATCGAGTGTTGTGTCACCTGATTGAATATTTTCAATTAGGAGTGAAGTGTCTACTACCTGACCACGTAGGATGGGTTTTATATTTGCGTCAGGTGCGGGTGGTTGCGGAAATTCTTCAGCGTCTCTTTTTTCAAGCGCTATGTCCATAAAAGCTCGCCACATAGGGGTTGTAATAAGTCCAGACAATCCCCCACCCATTGCGCTGTTGTCGTTGTTTCCAACCCATGCACCCACTACAAGGTTTGGTGTGTACCCCATGATCCATGCATCACGTAGGTTGTTGGTACTTCCTGATTTTGCTGCAACATCCCTTCCAGGGAAATGTACAAGTGAGTTGTATCCCCATAAAGGTGCACGCGCTTCATTGTCTGAAAGAATATCAGAAATCATTAAGGCTACGTCACGATCAAGTACTCGGGTGCTCTGCACATCAGTTTCACTGATGATGTTCCCTGCAGTGTCTTCTACACGAAGAATACTTCGTCGTTCTGCTTTAACTCCTTCATTTGCAAACACACCATACGCTCCTGTGTGTTCAAGTAGTTTTACTTCACCACCTCCAAGTACGAGCGTTAAACCAAGTCGGTCAGGATCGTTGAGGGTAGTAATACCCATATCGGAAGCTAGTTTTATGGCGTCTTTAAGACCGGTGAGATACAGCACTTTTACTGCGGGAATATTGAGTGATTGTGGCAGCGCATTGCGCAACGTGATAGGTCCCAAGAATTTGTTGTTGTAGTTATTTGGGGAATAACAAGGGTTTGTAGATGATGTATCAAACGGTTCGCAAGCGGTGCTAAACTGTGTCTTTACATCGTAGACAATAGTTTCCGGGGTATACCCTTCACTAAATGCAGATGCATACACTATTGGTTTAATAGAAGAACCAGGTTGTCGTGGTGCAAGAGTAACATTGAAATTCCCGTCAATTTCCTCATCAAAATAATCTCGCGAACCAACCATAACGAGTATGTCACCGGTTTTAGGATCTAGAGCAACCATTCCCGCATTTTCAGCATTAAACTTTTCTTTGTTTATTGCAACCTTTTCAGCAACAACCCGTTCTGCTTCTTGTTGTAGTTCCCAATCAAGTGTTGTAATAACACGGAATCCTTTATCAGCAAGTGCTTCTTCACCATAGGTCTCAACCAATTTTTCTTTCACATACATTACAAAATGAGGAGCCCGAATACCGGTAACTGCTTGTGGCTGAAACGTTACCTCAGCGGCAATAGCTTCGTCGTATTCTTCTTGTGAAATAAAATCGTTGAGCAACATACGTTTAAGAACAAGCTGTTGTCGAGCATCAAGCAAATCAGTATTGTTGCCGTATGGTGAAAGACGTGTTGGTGCTTGAGGGAGTGCAGCAAGATATGCAGCCTCAGGAAGAGTAATATCAGCTGCGGATTTACCAAAAAAGGCTTGCGATGCTTCTTCAACACCATAAATGGTTCCTCCATATGGAGATTCGTTTAGATAGTGTCCAAGTATCTCGTCTTTTGTTAAAACACGTTCAAGCTTTATAGAAAGAATAGCCTCTTTTATTTTTCTTTTGAGTCGTTTTTCGTTCTCAAGAATGGAGTTTTTAATCACTTGTTGGGTGATTGTGGATCCTCCTTGTCCCCCCAAAAGATCTCCTGCGGTAAGGTTTGAAAGTGCTGCGCGTATAATGGCGCGCAAGTCGATACCAAAATGGTTATAAAATTGATCGTCTTCAATTGCTACGGTGGCATTTTTGATGTGGTATGAAATATCCTCAAGTGGGACAATGGTTCGTTTTACATCTTGGTGGAGGTCATACAACAAAACCTCACCAGTGCGATCGTAAATTTTTGTTGACTGAAGAATGCGTCGTTCTTCAAACGCGGAAAGATCAGGAATTTCAAGAGTTGAAACCCATATGAAAATACCACTTATCACCACAAGTGTTCCCACAAAAAGAAGTATTAAACCGTCAATGACTATGTCTTTAGCGTGACGGATGAACCATGTCTTTTTCTTTGCCATACTGTATGCTCTGTATATTGCAATTCTACCACTATTTGTCTACATTTCTTTATCTACACTGTGTGGTACAGTTTTAGTACTAAATTATTGATATATGACCTTATCTGAAGAACTTAAAGAACGTGGTTTTATAAATCAACACACTGGCGAATCCTTAGCTGAAGTGCTCGATAATGAAAAAAGAACTGTATATCACGGGATTGACCCGACAGCTGATTCAGCGCATGCGGGCAACTTTGTAGCGTGGGTATTGCTCCGACATTTAGCTAACCATGGTCACAAAATAATTTTCTTAGTTGGTGGTGGTACAGGCATGATTGGGGATCCTAAGCCTGAAGCTGAACGAGTTTTGCAAACACCAGAACGGGTGGACGAAAACGTGACCAAAATTAAAGCTCAAGCAGAAAAGATCATTGCTGGCGGACAAGATATTGCGTTTGTTAATAATGCTGACTGGCTACTCAAAGAAAGCCTCATTTCTTTTCTTCGTGATATTGGTAAACACTTCACTGTTAACGAGTTAGTAAAAAAAGATGCAATTGCTAAACGAATGGAGGGTGAGGTTGGAATTTCATACACGGAGTTTGCGTACCCTCTTTTACAAGCGTTTGATTATTTAACACTACATCGCCAGTATGGTTGTGATTTGCAGGTTGGAGGCTCTGATCAGTGGGGCAATATTGTTGCAGGGGTTGATTTAATTCGTCGTAAGGAACAAAAAATAGCGCACGCACTTACCGTACCGTTGGTAACCGATAAAGCAACAGGTAAGAAGTTTGGAAAGAGCGAAGGAAATGCAGTTTGGCTCGATGCAGAAAAAACATCGCCATATGTGTTTTATCAATTTTGGCTTAATACATCCGATGAGTCAGTGATTGACTACTTAAAACTGTTTACATTCCTCACACTCGATGAGATTGCTGGCTTAGAGAAAGAGCATGCAGAGAACCCTGGTGTACGTACTGCACAAAAACGACTTGCGTGTGAGGTTACGAGCTTTGTGCATGGTGTGGAAAATACCAGAGCAGTAGAACGAGCTTCAGCTGCATTATTTGGAGAAATTTCGTTTGGAGAACTTTCTGCAGAAGAGGTTGTGATGGTGAGGGAAACTGCACCATCTTGTACAATCATTGAAGGGGCTCTCATTGTTGATGTGTTGGTAGATAGTGCACTTGCGTCAAGCAAACGAGAAGCACGTACGTTTATTGAGTCTGGAGCAGTACAAATAAACGGAAACAAAGCCACCGATGTGGAAGAAAAACTATCGTTTGTAGCAGGTGAGTTTTTCTTGCTAAAAAGAGGGAAGAAAAACCTTTGTGTTGTTGAAGTGAAGTAGTTGAATATTGTCGAATTATTATAAATAAAATGAAAGCGGATTTGATTGTTTTCATTTTTGAGTGAATGAAGACAGAAAGGAAAACCACCACCTGAGAAGGTGGTGGTTTTTATCATTCTTTCCCAATACCAGTTTGATAAATCTTCGTTAGGATCTCAGATTTACCTAAACTGTCCCGTGAGGTGTTTTATACTCACCACACCAGTTTAGATCTCGAGGTTACTACCGAGCGATATGAGAGAAATAAAAGCGGCGTGAGCCATTTTTATTTCCGAGTGAGTGAAGGTAGAAAAGAGTTTAAAAAATCACAGACTTTATGTCTGTGATTTTTTAAAGCTCTTTACATCTCATCTATATCATCAAAACTGTCGTAGTCGGTATCGTCGGCATCTTCTTCAGGATCAATTTCTTCCTCATCCTCATTCTCCTCGTCTGTATCTTCTTCGTCTTCATTTCCATCTTCATCAAGAAGACCAAAACCTTCTGTATCATCATCTACCTCATCATCAGTAGTTATTTCATCGAGCATTGAGTCATCAATACCTGTGTCAATGTCCTCAGATTCTTCTTCTGGAATTTCATCATCACGTAATGCGGTAGTAAAAAAGATCATAGTTGTCTTAGGTTAAAGATAATTTTTCTTATTAATTTGTATCAAAATATCAAAGTCTGTTTTGTATTGCAACACCCTCTTTTTTAGGTGCTTTGGAAGCAGATTTTATCACCTTATTTATGGTGTGCAAGTGTGGTGACTCCAACAGCAATTGCGTCATACTCATCATCAAGCGCTTTTTCAGGCACATTGCGAACTAGACGCTTTACCATGTCGATAACAGCGTTTTTATCACTTTTTCCATAGCCGGTTACTGCTATTTTTATTTCCTGGGGACCAAACTCATATACAACACACCCTGCTTGTTTTGCGAGAAATACAATAATGCCACGAGCTTGTGCAACGCCAATTGCTGTTTTGACATTTTTGTTAAAGAAAAGAGTTTCAATACCAACAGCATCAGGCGCATGTTCTTTAAGAAGTGATTGAAACGCTGTCCCGAGCGTAAAGAGGCGCTCGTTGAGTGTGTCTTCTTTTGGTGTTTCGATGCAGTGAGAGTAGAGTAGGATTTCTTTATTATCCTGCTTTTCAAGTACTGCAACACCTAGTCGGTCGTATCCTGGATCTACTGCAAGTACTTTCATAAGTATCTTTATAGTAACCAAAACACCACACAAAGGAAACTATCACATATACCTACTATAGTAGGTATATGTGATAGTATAAAAAAGTGAAACAGTTTAAAAAAGGTGAGTTAGCAAAACAAATCCTACTTCTTACCGTTGCAGGTGGTGTTGTGGCGACAGTGTGTGTGCTACCGGGGCTTGCAATTATTTTTAAAGAGCTTGATGCACGCTCAAGTCGCGATCGGTATCGAGTGCAGCGATCCTTAAACGCTCTAAAAAAACAAGGCTTACTACTCCATGAGGTTAAAAATGGTACAGAGCGATTGGTCCTCAGTGACACAGGGAAAGAAAAAGCTTGGTCGTACTTAGCTGAAGACTTACATATTAAAAACCAAAAGCGATGGGATAAAAAATGGCGTGTGCTTATGTTTGATATTCCTGAGTCAAAGGGACGTATTCGTCGTGAAGTAAGTTGGAAGATACGAGACATTGGCATGAAGACGATTCAGAATTCTGTGTTTATCTCTCCATTCCCCTGCAAGGACGAAATTGACAAGGTGATACAGCATTACAATGTTACTAAATACTTCATTTATTTTGAAGCTGACACCATTGAACTTGAGCAAGACATACTACAGATATGGAACCTTAAAAAATAATACAACCTATTTTTACTATAGTAAAAATAGGTTGTATTTCTGAGTGTATTTAGCGGAAAGTAGAAAAGAAGCGATTATGTTTCTTCAGGAGTGTCGGCTGCAGTATAGACGTTGGTTACGTCATCGTTTTCTTCTAGTTTTTCAATAAATGAAGCGAGTTTTTCTCCCGTCTCATCATCAAGTTCCATTGGATTGGTGGGGACGTGGTCACCCTCAGCGTTTTTCTCAAATGCCCATGCAGCACTTCCTGGAGTACCCATCTCAAGACCATTTTTAGAAAACGTTGCGCGTATCTCAGCGGAGGTGCGGTTGTTGTTGTCGGTTACTGCTTGGATAAGAAGTGCAACGCCACCTGGACCGTATCCCTCAAACATAACCTCTTCGATTGCAGCACCTCCTGCACCGGCACCTTTTGCAACCGCGCGTTCAATGTTGTCTTTTGGCATTGAGTCTTTCTTTGCGCGTTCGATTGCTGCGGCAAGACCGGGTGAGTTTGTGTCACCATTTGCTTTTCGCGACTCCATAGCGATGAGTGCCGAGTGTTTTGAGAACACCTTACTCCGTGCAGCATCAGTTGCTGCTTTTTTATGCTTAATTTTGCTCCATTTATTATGTCCTGACATATCTATATTGAAATTAGTTCTCTTAGTCTATGAAAGAAGAGGAAGGAGTGCAAGATATTGTTTTTTTACAAAAGTATGTTTTTATTAAGTAAATTGATCTTTGGAGGAAAAGTGATGTGCAAAATAACAGTTGTTCACCAGGGTTATAGCACCATCCAAAAAAGAGGGATTGTGCGTAATGCGTTGGGGGTTGTTTGTCGGAGGGAAAAGCAGTCAGATGGCAGCATAAAAGATACCCCCCTTCCTTTGATGGAGGATTTCCGACGGTATAAAACTGCCCCGGATGATGACGATACTCAGAGTATCTCTCTCGACTGAAGAGAGAGTCTTAAAAACAACAAACGCCAGAGAGTTTTCTCTGGCGTTTTTTATATCTATAAGTTTTGTATGTGCCCATATGCGGTTGCACTTGCGATACGTCCGCGGGGAGTTCGCTCAAGGAGTCCTTGGCGAATAAGGTAGGGCTCGATTACGTCCTCAATGGTCGACTGTTCTTCTCCGGTTGCAGCAGCGATGGTGTTCAGTCCTACGGGGCCGCCATTAAACTTCTCGATGATGTTTTGTAGCACAGCACGGTCGGGGCTATTAAGCCCCAGTGTATCGATTTCCAAAAGGTCAAATGTCCGTTCGACGATGTCTCCATCCATTTCTTTTTGCTCGAGCTGTGCAAGGTCACGACAACGCTTGAGGAGATAGTTTGCGGTACGAGGTGTTGCGCGGCAGCGTTGTGCAATGTTCATCATGATTTCTTCAGATGCCTGTACGCCAAGAAGTTCTGCAGAGCGGTGGAGTATCTGCGCAATTTCTTCATCAGTGTAAAACTCAAGCCGGAATGTTCCTCCTGAGAAACGACTGCGTAGTGGTGCAGAAAGTAAAGAGATGCGGGTGGTTGCAGAGACGAGTGTAAATGGAGGGAGTTCGAGTTGTACGGTACGTGCTGATGGTCCTTTCCCGATGATGATATCAAGCACGCCAGACTCCATAGCAGGGTAGAGCACCTCTTCAATACTTTTACTCAAGCGATGGATCTCATCGATAAAAAGCACGTCTCCTGGAGAGAGATTGGTGAGAATTGCTGCAAGGTCACCCACCCGCTCAATAGCAGGACCTGAGGTGGTGCGCATGTTGGTCCCGAGTGTTTTAGAGATAAGGTGCGCAAGTGTGGTTTTCCCAAGCCCTGGAGGACCATAGAGAAGTATGTGCTCAGCAGCGTGACCACGTTCGCGTGCAGCAGTAAGGAGAATGCGAAGGTTTTCCTTTGTCTTACTTTGTCCCACATACTCTTCCCATGAGTTTGGACGAAGGGTCTGGTCGAGGTTTCCCGCACCGTCACGCGTAAATGTTTGCGATGATTCTGACATAGTTTATCTATTGTATAGCAAAAATGACAGAAGAAATATTGACCTATCTTCAAAAAGCAGTCAAAAAGGGTTGACAAATATTTATACTGTGCTAGTATATTGGAGTAAACGTTCCTGCACACAACAACTACGTGTGCTGATCTCTTCAGAAAAATAGCAGAAAAAATAAAAACGCACTTGCGTGCGGGTTTTATTTGCTGTTCGAATACATAATCCTCTAAGCAATAAAAGGTTGTAGTACGAGTGTGGTGTGGAACTCACCACCGAGTGAGAGCTCTGTGCCATTTCTTAGTGTTACAAACTCTTCTTTGTCGGAAGTTCTGTTTAGAGGATTATCTATTTGAAAGCTACTGCTTTTCTGTTTGAAAAGGTACGGTTTACATTGGTCAAAATTTGCTCAAGGAGAGGACAAATTATTGACACAAATTTACAATATTCGCTTGCGCTCATTTGTGTATTTGAATATATCACAGGAATAAAAAAACTACTCTTGACCGAGTAGTTTTTTTGTCTTTCTCTGGATGAAAAGAGGGTTTTATACTACGTGTGCAGCAAACGCATCGTCATCCGCCTGTGCTTCTGGAGTACGTGTGTGCCGTCCTTCAGCGAGATCAACAACACGTTGCAGTTCAGTTAAGGATGTTTTTCCAAAGAGCACTTTCTCAATCCCGTCTTCCGCCATAGTGGGGATACCTTGCGGACGTGCTGCTTCCAACACAATGTGTTCACGCGGGTCGCGAATCACTGCCTCTTCTACAGCGGTGTCGACACGAATTGCTTCATAGACGCCTTGTCGTCCCTTAAACCCAGTGTGGTTGCAGGCGTCACACCCAACAGCGTTGTAAATAGTGAGTGGCGTTTCAAAGGTGGGTGGATTTGGGTGTGAAGAAAGTACTTTTTCTATGAGCGCTTGCTCCTCTGCGTCTGGTGTGTATGCTTCCTTACAGTGCTCACATAAGACACGTACGAGTCGTTGTCCAAGCACCAGATTCACAGACGTACCGATCATGCGATAGTCAACACCAAGATCGATCAGACGGGGGAATGCACCGACAGCACTATTGGTGTGCAGAGTTGAGAACACAAGGTGACCCGTTTGTGCGGCATGAATGGCAGTCTCGGCTACTTCACGATCACGGATCTCACCAACCATGATGACATCGGGGTCTTGTCGGAGCACCGCGCGTAGCCCAGAGGCAAAGGTGTAGTCGTCGCTTACCTGTGTTTGTACAATATCGTCCAGTTTGTACTCAACTGGGTTTTCAATGGTGATGATTTTTACCCCCGGCTTATGTGTCTCACGCAAAAAGGCATACAGTGCTGTTGTCTTACCAGAACCAGTTGGTCCCGTGGTGACAATAAGTCCGTTGGGTCGCTTCAATTCTTCAGTGATTACGGTGTGGAGGATGGTGTTGAGTCCGAGGTTATCCATACTAAAGCTTGCAACAGTAGGGTCGAGCAGTCGCATCACCATAGATTCACCTGCAGCGCCAGGGATGATCGAGGCACGCACCTCGACATCTTTGTCGGTAATGGTGAAGGTGAAGCGTCCGTCTTGTGCTTCAGTCTTGATATTGAGAATCATTCCAGCTAGAAGCTTCAAACGTGACATAAGTCGCTCGTAAAGGTTTCGCTCAAGGTCGATAATGTCGTGCAGTACACCATCAAGTCGATAGCGAAGTCGGATGCCTCCTTCCTCAGGTTCTATGTGTATATCCGATGCGCCAAGTGCAATAGCACCTGCAAAGAGTGTTTCCATTGTTTCTGAAATGCGCCGTGCGCTATTAAGGGTGCGAATGTTGGTAAAATGCTCCGCAACATGCGCAGGAGTTTTAAATGTTTTTACTTGTTTTGCGATGTTGTCAGTGTCGATATCGAGCGCCCCATGCTTTACTGCGACAGTGTGACGCTGGTCTTTAAAGCGATCCCATGCGTGTTCAAGGCTTATGCTTGAAGTCATATAGGTTGTTACTTCGTATCCTTCTGCCTGTAGTGCTGCAAGCGCATCGATAGTATGTGGGTTATTTGGATTGCGTATTGCTACGGAAATTCGTTTACGTACTTTTTCAAATACCACCATATTTCCAGCACGTGATGTTTGTTCAGAAAGTGTTTTGATGGCTTCTGGGTTAAGCGTAATGCCACGAAGGTCGATGTACTGGATGCCGTACTGCAACGCAAGCGCTTTAATAAGCCCCTCCTCCTCTTTACGACGTAACTCATTGAGTCTGTCGTCGTTAAATGTGTCATCGAACTTTGGCATGATGTATGTATTGTACCAACTACAGAGAAGAAAAACGGATGCAGTCCCCGTACAGAGGAGTGTTGACATATTGTATTAATACAGTACTGTTCAGGAAAAGAAAGGAGGTCTCTCATGAGACATATTTTAGTTCTTTTGTTGGGATTGTTGATCCCTTCGGTGGCGACCGCCGGCTGTGATCCTCGCTATTATGTATGCGACAATCCGTCGTACAGTCAGGTTGTTGAGCGAGCCAAATCAATTCCGGTTGTAACTGGAAAACGTCGACAGTTGGGGGTTGACTGGGCAACGACTCACGAAAATATAATGAACAAGCGTTCATACACACAGTGGTCATGCACAAAAACAATGCTGTATACGAACACCGGCAATGTGAACATTGCACTTTGTATGCCGTTGTGGATGCGTCGCGTGCCGCCAGAAACAAAGTTGCAGTTTGTGTTTCAAGAAGATGCAACACGTAGGATACCATTACGACGTGCGTTGTATGTGGTAACCGAAGCTTCTCAGGCAGAGAACCTACGGTATCAGTTTCGATGAAGTAATAGGGAAAGCCCGAACGGAACGTTCGGGCTTTTTTTTCACGGCAGCGAAGCTGCCGCGCAAATGCTACAATTGCTTTTACTATGAACGAGATTGATATTTCAGATATTTCAGAACTTGAAACTGTGGTAGCGGCTATCCTGCAAGAGGTGACACACACACCAAAAGAGAGTGCGTGTGTGATTGCGCTGCATGGTGACCTTGGGGCAGGAAAAACAACATTCACACAAACACTCGCGCAAGCGCTGGGTGTTCAGGAGGATGTAACCAGTCCCACCTTTGTCATTATGAAGGGGTACGAGCTGACTGATCAGCCGTTCTCGAAACTGATCCACATCGACGCATATCGTATAGAAGAAATTGACGAGATGCGGGTTCTGGGGTTTGAGACACTCCTGCAAGAAAAAGGAAGTATTATATGTATTGAGTGGGCGGAGAACATAGAAGCTCTTTTGCCTGAGGATACACTCCATATCCACTTTTCACTCCAGGGCAATAAACGCTCAGTAACTATCACTCATGGCACCAACTAAGAAACCAAAAAAAGATTCTCAAAAGAAAACACTCGTCCTCCTTGATGCGCATGCGATTTTGCATCGCGCATATCATGCACTTCCTGATTTTTCTTCACCAAGCGGGGAGCCAACAGGGGCACTCTATGGAGTGATTGCAATGCTTCTTTCGATTGCTGAAGAATTAAAACCAGACTATATAGCAGCCTGCTACGACCTCCCGAAGCCAACGTATCGACACGATGCATATAAAGACTACAAAGGAGGGCGAAAGAAGACTGATGATGAGCTGGTGAAGCAAATCATCCGTTCGCGCGATATTTTTGATGCCTTTAATATACCTATTTATGAAATGGAAGGTTTTGAGGCTGATGACCTTCTAGGGACCATTCCACACCAACTGAAAGATGATACAGATGTGAATATCATCATTGCGTCGGGAGACATGGATACGTTGCAATGTGTCGATAAAAAACGGGTGCAAGTGTATACCCTTCGGAAGGGTATTAAAGATACCGTTATGTATGATGAAGCTGCGGTGAAAGAACGGTTCGGGTTTGGTCCGAAGCTGGTGCCGGACTATAAAGGGTTGCGTGGAGACGCGTCAGACAATATTCCAGGCATCCCAGGGATTGGGGAAAAAACAGCGACGACACTCATCACCGAGTTTGGATCAATTGATGCTATCTATAAAAAACTCCATAAAAATGAACAGCAGTTTCTTGATGTGGGCATTAAGCCACGTATTATCAATCTTCTAAAAGAGCACGAAGAAGATGCACAGTTTTCAAAAATGCTCGCAACCATCCGCACTGATGTTCCGGTCACGTACAAACTTCCAGCAGTGCACTGGAAAGAAGCAGCTGACACCGATGCGGTCCTGACACTTTTTAGTGAGCTTGGGTTCCGGACACTTGCTGCTCGTGTAAAACACACGTTTGAACTCGCAGAAGATGTCTCACCTGACCAGACAGGAAGCGGAGTGAAAGACGAAGATGTTGCACGGGTCGCGATTATGCTCTGGCTTATTGAAAGTGAGCGTACTAATGCAACGTATGACGACATTATTGACTACGGGCGTTCCTATTTTGAAACAGTAGACTTTACAGAGATTGAGAGAAGTCTTGCTGCAAAAATAAAAGACCAAAAACTCACACAAGTATTTGAAGAAATTGAGCTACCGCTTATGGAAGTGGTTGCACACATGAATAATGTTGGAGTAGAGCTCAATACAAAGTACCTCGGGACACTTTCAAAGAAGATGCACAAAGAACTCGATAGCTTGCAGAAAAGCATTCATACACATGCGGGTGTTGAGTTCAATATTAATTCACCAAAACAGATGGGTGAGGTGTTGTATGACACAATGGGCTTGAAACCAAAGAATCAAAAGAAAACGGCAGGTGGGCAGCGGTCTACCCGTGAGAGTGAGTTGGAGAAAATGCGTGATGATCACCCAATTATTGCGGAGATTTTACGGTATCGAGAGTTGCAGAAGCTCGTGTCAACATATATCGACAATCTTCCTGAAATGGTCGATAAGGACGGGCGACTACGTTCGACATTACTACAAACAGGGACGGTAACTGGCCGGATGGCAAGCAAAGACCCGAACTTACAGAACATCCCCGTGCGGACACAAGAGAGTAAGGCGATTCGGAAGGCATTTGTTGCAGGTAAGGGAAGTAAGATAGTGGCGATCGACTACTCACAGATTGAGCTGCGTATTGCCGCGATACTTTCTGAAGATGAGAAGTTGATTGAGATTTTCAAGAACGGAGAAGACGTGCATGCAGGAGTTGCGTCACGAGTATTTGGAGTGAAACCAGAAGAGGTAACCAGCGACATGCGCCGGAAAGCAAAGGTGATCAACTTCGGTATTCTCTACGGTATGGGGGTCAATGCTTTGCGGGGTAACTTGGGTGAGGATACACCACGTGAAGAAGCACAAGAGTTTCTCAATGCCTACTTCAACACTTTTACAAAGCTCGCTGAGTATCTAGAAGAGACAAAAGGATACGCACGGCTCCATGGATATACACAGACGCTCTTTGGGCGTCGTCGACATTTCCCGGGGATTACCTCAAGCGCACCGTTTATTCGTGCGCAGGCAGAACGCATGGCGATCAACGCACCTGTGCAGGGGACAGCGGCAGACGCCATGCGTATCGCGATGAACGAGGTCTATGCATATATCAAAAAGGGAAAGAAGCAGGACTCGGTGAAGATGCTCATGCAGGTGCACGATGAGCTTGTGTTTGAGATAGAGGAAAAGGTGCTCGATAAAGAAATCAAAAAACTAAAAGAAATCATGGAAGGAGTGCTTACACAGGAGCAGACGCATGGGGTGCCCATCTTGGTGGATGTGGAAGTGGGAGATAGTTGGGGGGATCTAGAAAAATTTAAAAAATAGTTTTTATGTTACATCTCTACTACGGAAACGATACCATCGCTGTGCGACAAAAAGCGCATGATTTTGCTGACACACAAGAAAAAGAGGGAGTGAAGATGGAACGTATCGACGCAGGTAATTATAGTGAAGGAGTTTTTGCCGATGTGGTTGGGGCAACCTCACTGTTTGGAGAGCAAACGCTCTACATCATCGATACGCCGTCACAAAAAAAAGAAATCTACGATGATGTTATTGAACACCTCGAATTGTTTGCGCAGTCAGAAAATATTTTTGTAGTTATTGAAGAGGGATTGCTTGCACCGCAAAAGAAAAAGTTTGCAAAGTATGCAGCAGTGGTAGAGGAGTATAAAAAGAAGGCTGATGCTCGCTTTGATGTGTTTCGTCTTGCTGAACTCCTCAGTAAAAAAGATAAAAAAAATTTATGGCTCCATCTGACTGCTGCACGCGCTGCTGGTATTCCTACTGAGGAGATTATCGGTATTTTATGGTGGCAATTAAAGTCGTTGCGTTTAGCGAAGATAACCAATACTGCTGCAGAAGCGGGTATGAAAGATTTTCCGTACAATAAAGCAAAACGCTCGCTTGCAACCTTTACAGATGGAGAGCTTGAGCAGATTTCTCACGCACTGTTGGTTGTGTATCATGAGGGGCACTTAGGAAAGGTAGATATCGATAATGCACTTGAGCGGTTTGTCCTTACGCTATAATACAAGCAATGAAACAAACACTTCAGAAGGCACTCTTGCAACCAAACAACACACTGTATTTTTTGGTAAGTGATTTCCTTGCAGTGTGTACGGTAGTCTCAATTATTTCTATTGTACTTGAGACCGTGCCATCTTTAGAAGAGTATCAAAAAGTATTCACCATCATTGAGTACACCGCGGTGTTTATATTTACCGCTGAATACGCAGCAAGACTATACATACATAAGCCTAAACGATCGTATGTATTTAGTTTCTTTGGGATGATTGATCTATTATCAATTATTCCATCGTTTGTTGGTGTAGGTAACTTTACGTTCTTAAAGTCAGCACGTGCAATCCGACTCATTCGACTGTTGCGGATGATCCGTCTTGCAAAGCTTTCCCATACACACCGGAGGGATCCAGAGGAAACGTTGAGTGTGTTTGCATTAAATGTTGCTATCTACATAACACTTCTTTTATTTGCATTGCTGTGTATGGGGACATTTATGTATCTTGCTGAGGAGCAGGTAGGGACGATCATGAGTATTCCAGCAGGAATGTGGTGGTCGTTTAAGGTATTTATGGGAGGCATCCCCGTGGATACTCCGTTAACCATGATGGGTTCAATACTCTATGTGTTTGCACGGTTCGTTGGTTTTCTACTGCTCGGAGTGTTACTTGGAGTTGTGGGAAATATTTTCCGTACGCTACTCCTGTCTAAGAAACCATTGTCGCGATAGTTGCAATACGTCCTTCGGGGTGACCGTGTCGCGTGTGCATGTAGTGTGAGAAATGTTCTGATGACGTCGCTGTATCAATAGATGATGCGGCGATATTTTCTTTTTTGATACCTGTAGAGATAAACTGTGCATTTTGTGCAGCTAGGAGATCTACAGCAACGTACGCTTCGTGTGTTTGTACAAAAGGAGTGATGGCTTCTGAGCTGTTTTCAAGGGTGCAAGGGAATCGGTATGAGTCAGTGTGTATGTATGGTCCTACCGATACTTCAATATGTTCCGCCTGTATGCCAAAGTGCTTCACCATGTACTCGATTGTTTTTATAGGGAGATTCTCCGCAATAGTTTGACGACTGAAATGGGCGAGTGCAAGTGTCTGTGTCACTGGATCATAGAGTGCCGTAGGAAGGCAGTCGGCAGTGAGGAGCATAAGTGTAAGTCCTTTTTCTTGAGTTACTAAAACTTCCGCATCAATCATCCGGTTTTCGTCCAGTGGAGTATCCCAGTTAACTGAGATAATTGCTGTTGCGTGAGAGCAGCGCATACAAACATGATCTTCCCAAGTGATATTGTTTTCAGCAAGAAACTGCTTTCGGTTTTGGAGCACAGCTCTGTTTTCGCCAAAACGAAGTGACATGTTGCCGTGAGTGAGGGTGGAGGTTTTGAATAAGAAATTATTCATGGAAGAAAAATGCTTTATTCTTCTCAAGTTTCTCACAGAGCTCGTCCCAGTATGGCTGTATTTCAGGCGAAAGTGCTATTTTTTCATCCTTGTACAATCTAAAATACTCATAACTCATATCTATTTCTTTCCATATTGATTGTGTGGTTTCCATACTTGCGTTGAGGGGGTCAATAAGCTTATCGGTGGCATATACAAAAATACTCTCCAAATCGCTGCGAGCCTCGTATGCATGGATGGTATTAATCAGTTCCATAAAGTGTGAAAATTTTTCTTCAATTTTTCGAAGTGCCTGTGCTTCTTTTTCTTGTTTATGTTTTTGAGCTTCAACGTCATGAGCAGGAGTGTCTCCCGCATATGCTTCAATTACATCGTGTGCAAGTGCGTATTTAAATACTTTTTCTTTATCAAGAGAGAGATTATTTTCTTCAATGATATACCAGCAAACCATTGCGAGCTCAAAGGTGTGTTCAGCAGTGTTCCTACGCTTTGTTTCGTCAGGAATACGGGCTACACGTTCAACATTCTGGACCGCATGAAGAAGTTGCATAAATGATTCTAGGCTTTTGAGTTTGGACATAATGAAACTATAACAAATAGAAGGATATAAAATAAGGCTCCGCCATTTCACGGGCGTTATATTTTTGGGCATTTCTGTTCACTCTTTCAGAAATAGCTCAAAAGCTTTTCAGGTCCTGATGGGTGGGAGAAGGAGTAATGGACTCGATCCTTACAGGATCAGTACAGGTTGTCACCATTTTCTAAAGAAAACGCTAAGCAACCTTTTCAAATCCTGATGGGTGGGAGAAGGTACTCGTCCCGCTTTTTCTAATTCGCTACGCTCATAAGAACGCTGGACGCGGCTCACTTGTTTTCTTTATAGGAACGAAAGAAAACATCGCTCCGCCGTTCGAGTCCTGGCTGGAGGATGCTCAAGCATCCTCCTTGGGCGGACAACGTAAAAATCGGCCCAGAGGCCGATTAGACGTTGTCCGCCCACCAGGACTCGAACCTGGGACACAAGGATTAAAAGTCCTCTGCTCTACCAACTGAGCTATAGGCGGATTTGTGGCAAGAACTATAACATGTTATATCGGTAAATCAAACGCTAAAACACCTGCTCCAGTAATAAAAAGAGAAAGACCACACCCTAGTAAAAGTACATAGGTGCTACTGCTTGCTATACTGCTGTGCTGCCATCTTTTCCGAAGCATGAGCATTTTGAGTGAAAGTATCATGAGTAACAATGCTCCGATTTGGGTATAGATACCAAGAACCAATGAGGTAGCAATAACAAGCTCTGTCAGAATAAGCAGTACTGTGTTCCATACGGGGAATCGCCACCAAGGTACTGAAAGTATTTTTGTCAGTTCTGTCCGATGTTTTATGTGCGTAATACCAAAGTAGAGCACAACTCCAGCAACAAAAAGTCGCAGTATGAAGTGAGCAAACAGTGCAAGAAATTGTATGGGGAATATATTAAGCATTTTCTAAACAGTAGCATACACTTTGCATATTTTGGAAGACTGTTTTATGCTTCGTTGAGAAAGTACAAAAGTGAGGTAAGAATGAAAAAAATATTTGCAGGTATATGCGCATTAATGGCGGTAACGTCCTCTGCCTTTGCAGAGAACAATACAGCAACTCTGCTTACCGTCTATACGTGTGAACGCGCAGCGCGACTCGATCTGTTTGCCGTGTTTGAAGAAGCTGAGTTGTTTGTGGAAACAGAAGAGGGTGTGCGCGTGCTCGAGTTCACAGAATCAGAAGGGAAGATCATTCGTCAAATGGTTTCCCAAAAAGTTGGGTGCACTAAAACAAATACAGATGTGCGCGTAGATGTTACGCTTCCGTATACCACGAAGGCAATTATATCTCCCGACAGTTGGGGGATCACCGTGCTGTTTCGTACGCCGATAGAGCAAGTGAACGAAACAGACACGTAAAACATGTGTGAGGGCAGTACTGCCCTCACTTTTCATACTAATTATGCAACAACAAAAAATAGTCATACTTGATGCAATCCGTTCCGCACATAATGTCGGATCAATTTTCCGTACCAGTGATGCTGCTGGTGTAGAGAAAATATATCTTGCTGGTCCGACACCAGACCCGATAGATCGTTTTGGTCGTGTACAGAAGGAAATCGCAAAAACCTCACTTGGCGCAAGCGAAAGTGTTCCGTGGGAGCATGTGGGGACCATTGATAATCGAGCCACAGAAGAAGTGCTGCAATTAATCGCAGTACTTGCAACAGAAGGGTACACCATTGTTGCGGTAGAACAGGGGGCAGGTTCGGTAGATGTATATGATTTTAATGTACCTAAAAAAGTTGCCTATATCTTTGGTGCAGAAGTAGAAGGGGTGCAAGAAGAACTTATGAAGGCTGCTGATGTGGTGCTTGAATTACCGATGCAGGGAATGAAGGAGTCACTTAATGTATCGGTGGCAGCGGGCATTGTGCTATTCCAAAAATAAAACACCCGAAGGTGTTTTATTTCTTAAGTAATGCAAGTTCTTTTTGGACTACTTCTGTATCACTCCAGGGCTGTCGTGTATTGTGTGGTCCCATAATAAATGGATCGGTTCCTTTACCAGAAACAAGTACGTAACCACCTTCTTCTGACTGCTCTATAGCAGTACGAATGGCAAGCCGTCGGTCCATAATAATGTCGAGCTTAGACTGATCTTCAATACCCTTTGCCATCTCGTCAACAATCTTGCGTGGGTCCTCATCGTAGGGGTCTTCGTTGGTAAGAATGATGTGGTCACAATACTCTTCAGCAATGTGTGCCATCTCTGGCCGTTTCCATGTATCGCGCCCACCACCGGTATTTCCCAGCACCGCAATTTTTTGCTGGTCTTTAAATGCTTGATAAAGCTTCTCAAGAGAATCTGGTGTATGCGCGTAGTCCACCACAACGGTGACACGTTTTGACGCATCTTTGTCTGAAACGAAATGTTCCACACGACCTTTAACGGGCGGGAGTGAACGGAGTGCTTTTTCAATTGTACGTAGTCCAACACCAAGCGCACGGGTGAGAGTGATCGCTGCAAGGGTGTTGTATACGTTAAACAGTCCTACAAGCGGTACGCGGATGGTTACCTCTTCATCAGCGTCTTGGAAGATCAGACCAATACCGTCTTTATGGAGCGTGTGAAGTTTTAAGCTCTGGAGATTGTACGGAAGCTTTTCTTCTACATTTACTGTAAGGAAGTCAGCACCATGTTCGTCGTCTGTATTGGCAACAATGTATCGAGGCTGCTTCGCAGAGTCTTCCAGTTGATGTGCAATCTCAAGCTTTGCAGCTTTGTATTTTTCAAATGAACCGTGCGACTCGATGTGTTCAGGGGTGAGATTGGTAAACACCAGTGCGTCCATTTGTACGAACTTGTGACGAAATTGTTTTGCACCTTCAGAAGTCATTTCAATCACTGCGTGGGTGCAACCTGCATCTACTGCTTCACGCAAGAACTGATGTACAAAAAACCGCCCTGGCATGGTCATTTTGAAAAGATTTTTTTCAACCTTTTCTCCAACTTTAAACTGAATCGTTGAAAGAGAAGCAACTTTGTTGCCGTCAGTTTCGAGTATAGTGGTGATAAGTTCAGTTACGGTGGATTTCCCTTTTGTGCCTGTCACTGCAATGACGGTAATCTCTTTTGAAGGGTTTCGATATAGAAGATTGCCCAGATATGCCAGCGCATAGTGATACGGTGGGCGGATACGATTCAAAATTGAGCGCGGGATAAAACGTTTGATCCAGTACAAAACGGTATTCATATATATAGTATACGATGGAATAGAGAAAGCGGGGACTTGTCGTATGTAGAAAATGGCGGTGTCGTTATGATTGCCCAAGTGTTTTGAGTGCCTCACGCACTGCGTCATTGGCACTTTGGATCTCATCTGGGAGGTTATGTACTACCTTGCGCGCATCACTTTGTGGGTATCCAAGTGCTACAAGCGCATCAATTGCATCAGCAGCAAATGGATGCACTACGTGCTCATCGCCCACTTCAGTAGCGTAGGTACCAGCAAAGTCTTCAAACTTGTCTTTTAGTTCATTTACTATTTTTTCGGCAGTCTTCTTTCCAACACCGGACATTTTAGTGAGATAGTTTGGATCGTCAGAGAGTACAGCCTTCTTGATAGTTTCAATGTCACTCTGGGTGAGTATCTGCATGGCAGACTTCGGTCCAACTTTAGGAATTGTGAGAAGTAGTGCAAAGAGCTCAAGTTCATCACGAGAGATAAAACCATAAAGGTCAGACGCAGTGTCGCGGATGGCGTGGTGTGTGTGAAAGGTAACGGTTGCATCCAGCGGAAAATGTTCTTGAGACTTGTTTACATATATAAGATAGCCAATGCCTGCAACATCAACCACTACCTCTTTTTCACTGCTGTCGATAATTGTTCCTGTAACACGACGGATCATATGTTCTCTAGTATACCGTGTTTTCGTGAAGTTGAAGTTATTGCTTTTTTTGAGGCTCTGCGGTATAGTTCTGCCCACTAAGAAATGGTTTGGAAATCTACATCACGTAGCAATCTGTTTCAAAGTGATTCTGGAACGCCGATGTCCAGAATTTGGTCAAAAAATTGTTAAAATTTTTCACCGTACTTCAGTATGGCTTAAAATTTTTCACATTTTTTACCTCAAATTCATGAACATCTTTGTGTTTCAGAGATTTTCAAACCATTTCTAAACGTATATATATGCCAATTACCAAAGGAGCAAAAAAAGCACACCGTGCATCGTTGCGAAAGCGAGTATTTAACGTACGACGCAATCGAACAATGAACGAAGTTGTGAAGGATATGCGAAAAATGATTGCATCAGGAGATGTGAAGGGAGCTGAAGCAAAGCTGCCAGAAGCTCAGAAAGCGATCGATAAGGCAGCAAAGCGAGGTGTTATCAAAGATAATACTGCAGCACGAAAGAAGTCACGACTTGTTGCAGCTATCCAGAAAGCAAAATAAATAAGACAAAAAACAACCATCGATCGATGGTTGTTTTTTGTTATCTACATATTGCTACAAAGGGTATATACTAAAAATACTAATCGGTAAATGAAAAGCTATGAATAAAAGTATAGTACTCGCAATAGCGGGTTTTGGAGGTCTTGTATTGATTGGCATCATGCTTTCAAAGACTCCATCGCAGGAGATGCCTGAGCAAGTTGAAGAGGTTGTAGAAGTATCGATCCCAAGCGATATGCCAGAATTTCCTTTGTATCCTGGTGCTGTTCTTAACAATGTGCGCGAGTCATCTTCAGACAGTTCACGTGATGTGTCAGTGTCACTTAGCGCTGAAGCTGAAATGAACGTAATCCACGAATGGTATCGTATCGCACTGAGTTCAAATGGATGGAATATCAAAAGTGATAAAAATGTAGCAGGATACCAAATTATCCAGGGCGAGAAAGAAAACTTATATACATCGCTCCAGACAGCAAATGGTTCAGCCCCAGGGTTCGTGACTATTAGTCAGCATTTGAAGGTGAGGAAAAAGTAACGAGTCCAAGACTCAAATACACCGTGATGGCTCTAAATTCGACTACATAAATAATTATTAAGAATAAAATAAAGTTTACTTTTAATTTTGAGTGAACGCAGAAAGAAATTTATTTACAGCTTCAGTACAGGTTGTCACGATTTTTCATTCTTCAAAATCGTAGGCAACCTTTTCGAATCCCGTCCTCCCATTACAAAAGCCAGGCGTAAAGCCTGACTTTCATAATGGGTGCGGAGAGAGAGGGATTCGAACCCTCGGTACCTTGCGATACAACGGTTTTCAAGACCGCCACCTTAAGCCTCTCAGTCATCTCTCCATGTTTTATTCAGTATGTGAGCAAAACTAT
>JAUIFS010000043.1 GCA_030430425.1 bacterium
TGCTTCGATAAACAAGATGCTTTCATACTCCCCCACGGTTCCTCCTACCTCAATGAGTACCACATCGGCATCTGCAACCTCCCCTGCCTTTTTGATGCGCGAAATGGCTTCAGCAGGAATGTCCGGAACTACTTGCACATTGCGTCCTCCGTACCCGAGATTTCGCTCTTTGGCAATCACTGCTTGATACACACTTCCGGTGGTCATGTAGTTGATACCCGGGATATCAATATTTAAAAATCGTTCATAGTTTCCCATGTCTTGATCAGTCTCAAGACCATCCTTCAGCACAAAACACTCACCGTGCTCGGTAGGGTTCATGGTGCCGCTCATAACACCACCGACGACAAAGATGTATTTTGTATTTTGTTTTCGTTTCTTTTTCTTCGTCTGAGTTGCCTTTGCCATCTTGTTTATTGTCATTCTATACTCGTAAATATCGTGCTACCGCAAGCATACTCGAGATCATTCCGAGCACAATCCCTGAACCAACTAACACAGTGAAGATATATGCAAAATCACTTACAAAGTAATTAAAGAGGTTGAATTGGAAAAATTCTTCTGTTTCAGGACCAATCCAAAGTACAATCGGATACAGCACCAGAAGCGCCAAGACTCCAGCTGCAATACCATACATAATACCTTGAAGCATAAATGGTCCGCGAATAAACATATTGCTCGCTCCTACCAAGCGCATAACGGATATCTCTTCCCGTGTCGTGTAGATTGCCAAACGAATGGTATTAAAGGTGATCAGAATAGATGCAGCAACCAGTACGATCATAGCGATAAACGTTGACTTTTCTACTGCGCCTATGATTGCTGTTAGTTTCTCAATCGCCTCTTTGTTCTTCACAAAGTTTACTTCGTCGATTAGTGGAGCACTAGGGTCTTCCACTGCCTGTTGCTCTTTGAGGAATGCGGCGATACCTTCATACTGAGAAGTCTCTTTTGCACGAATAGAGAGCGATGCACCAAGCGGGTTGTCACCCAGCTCTTCAAGTCCTTGCATAATAATCTCGTCGTTTTGATGACGCTCTGAAAACTCTGCAAGTGCTTGCTCTCGTGAGGTAAACACCACCTCCGCAACATCAGGCAGCGCTTCAAGCGAACGCTGCAGTGCATCAATTTCTGTCTGTTCAGCTGAGGTAACAAAGTATACATTTATGTCTACTTTTGCTTGAATATTCTCAAGTGAAACCCCAAGGAGCGTATCGAGCATCATCGTCGCACCGATTACAAACAAAGCTACTGTCATAACAAAAATTGCTGCAGCCGACACAAATGCGTTCCGCCAAAACCCTACAAAACCTGCTCGAAAAATTCGCTTGATTGCTGTAATCATAAAACTATAATACGTATTTACCTTGGTTATCGTCACGAACGACACGTCCTTCGTCCATCGTGATCACCCGCCGTTCGAGCTCATCAATCACTCCCTTATTGTGTGTGGTCATGATCACGGTGGTACCGAGATCATTAATCTTCTTCAAAATCTGCACCACCTCATATGTTGCAATCGGGTCGAGATTGCCCGTTGGCTCGTCTGCAATGATAATGTCCGGCTGATTTACAATCGCTCGTGCAATCGCAACACGCTGCTTCTCTCCTCCAGAGAGTTCTCCGGGGAAATTCCAGATCTTATCTTCAAGGTCTACCAATGCAAGCGCTTGCGGCACATTCTCTGCGATCTCATCGTCGCTTCGTCCGTTTGCTTCCATAGCAAATGCGATATTTTCATACGCCGTTTTGTGCGGAAGAAGCTTAAAGTCCTGAAATACCGTTCCGATTTTTCGTCGATACTTCGGTAGTTTTACCCGAGGTATCTGATGTACATCAAGTGACTCAAAAAAGACCTGCCCTTCAGTAGGCTTGTCTTCTGCAATGAGCATTTTTAGGAGCGTTGTTTTCCCTGCGCCAGAGTGGCCGACGATAGAAACAAACTCTTTGGGAGCAACTTGGAACGAAACACCTTCAAGTGCAGTAGAGCGGCCATCACTGTACCGCTTCGAAACATTATCGAAATAAATCATAAGCTAACTAGAGTATTTTATCCTATGTCGGAAGCGCTGTCCAAGAACATCTGAATGTCACCACCCAATACCTTATCAATCTGTGCAGTCTCAACATTATTTCGATGATCTTTCACCATTTGATATGGATGGAGTACGTATGAACGTATCTGAGAACCCCATTCGATCTTCACCGATTTTTCTACCGACAGCCCCTGCAGTTCACGCTTGTGCTGTGCTTCTCTAAACGCAAACACTTTTCCCGCAAGGAGTTTCATGCCCTTCTCTCGGTTTTGCTGCTGCGATCGCTCTGTCGATACGTGTACGGAAATATTTGTAGGTACGTGCACAATACGTACTGCGGTCTCTCGCTTGTTAACGTTTTGTCCTCCCGCACCACCACTGCGCGCAAAGCTTATCTCCAGATCATCTTCAGAAAGTTCCACTTCCTTCACATCATCCACCTGTGGAGACACTTCAACCAACACAAATGAGGTCTGACGTTTTCCATTGCTGTTAAACGGTGAGATACGCACCAGTCGATGCACCCCTGATTCACTCTGCAGCACCCCATAGGATCCTTTTCCAAGTATTTCAAACGTAATGTTGCGGTAGCCATTGTGATCATTGGTGTTGCTATCGAGCACCATCACGTCCCACCCTCTACTTTCCGCATACTTCTGATACATCTCCACGAGCATACGTGCAAAATCTTCCGCATCGTCACCTCCTGCACCCGCCACGATAGTGACCACCGCATTGTTCCGATCATACTTCCCTTTACCTTCTGCGGCGTCTTTAAGCTCCTGCAATTCTTTAATCATCCCTTGAGCTTTCGCAGAGTCGTTCCAAAAGTCCGGCAGCATCATTGCTGCTTCGATTGCATCAATACGTTTCTGAATATCTTCTGACATTATTTAAATTTTTTTGAGATAAAAATTGGTCTCTTTGTGAGTGTACCCCCGCTTGAGATACATACCCTGTACCGCTTCACGAGAACACGTGAGCGCTAAGTCAGTACAGCCCCACTGTGCAGCTTTTTCTTCCAAGTCATCCATAATAACTGAGAACAAGCCCTGTCCTCGAGTATCCGGATGCACGACAATATTATTCACATATCCAGTCACATTGGCAGGATGAGTCATTTTGCTTATCACTCCAAGACCCATAACTTTCCCTTCTTGTACTAATGCCAAAAAATAACTGTGTGTACATACAGCGGTTTTTGTAAAAAAATCTGCATTGATCGAGTCTGGATCAGACACAAGAAATGCTTGTAAGGCAACACAATCATTAAGATACAGTTCGATGTTTTCACTAGTGAGTTCAATTTTTTCCATATAGAAGAGTATATCAAAACAAAGACCGGAATGCTTCGCATTCCGGTCTTTGTTTTCTACTGAGCCATCTAACAGAATTGAACTGTTGACCTCACCCTTACCATGGGTGCGCTCTACCGACTGAGCTAAGATGGCTTAGGTCACGCAATAGAATACCAAATAAAATAAATCTGAGCCACCTCGCAGGATTGAAACGTACAGTTTCAGTACACCTTTTGGCTACATTATTTCGCAAAGCTCATAATCTAGCACAAAAGCTCTTCAATCCTTGCTCGTGTTGCACGCGCAACACTTGCGCAGCTCGGTGACTCAGGCACAGAAAAAAACCGCCTCGCGGCGGATTCTGTACCTGAGCCACCTCGCAGGATTGAACTGCGGACCTATGCGTTACGAGTGCATCGCTCTACCAACTGAGCTAAGGTGGCACAACAGGATTATATGCGCTCCAGCTTACATTTTCAATTTTTTGTAGACACAGTAACCACTTACTGCAAGTGCTGCACCGGTAAGATTAAAAATCATATCAAGCACCGTGTTGTGATACCCTCCCACACCAGTTTCAGGCAGGTTAACCGTCGCAAGAAACTCAATAATTTCATTAATAATACTAAACCCAGCAGCAGCGAAAATTGCGACGCACGCTATAAAAATAGTGTGCGTTTTGATACCGACTACCTCACGCAGAAGATGTAGTGTCATTAATCCAACTACTCCATACAAGAATGCATGCACAACTTGATCCATCTTCAAAATATAAAAATCTCCACCGCCATCAAAAAATGGAAATATGCGATATGCATACAGCACACCATCAACTGTTTGCACACTTCCGCCCATCATATGTAACAATCCCCACACGGTAATCCCTGCAATGATATAGGTCGGAAATCGTGTGATATGCAGTGTTCCGTAGAGCAATCCAACAACCAAGACAATAGAGAGCGCGTATGCAACAAACTCATAGTTCGCAGACTGGATGTAATGCGCACCAAAACCTAGTACAGAAAGTATATTTATGCCGAGTAAGCCTTTTTGTATGTGTGTGAACTTCATGTATGCATTGTACCACTGAGGTATTGCGAAAAATGTAGAAAAACTATATACTCTTGGTCACTTGCCGTAAC
>JAUIFS010000044.1 GCA_030430425.1 bacterium
GTCATTTTTGAAATAAAACTTTGTTAGACTACAGAAAAAAGAGCTCGGCGCATATTGCACCGAGCTTATTGTCTTATTTTTTGACTAGTATTGCCAGGTAGCGTTGGTCAAACCAGTGAAGCCACAGCTTACGATCGAGCATATTCGTCAGAATATGCTTTTGCACGTCATCTGAATTGATAACTCCTTCCCACAGAACTTTTTCAGGTTCATTTTTCTCGATAATTGTCAGTTGGTCACCAAAAACAAGTTCATGCCGACCTTCTGGGGCAAAATAATCCCCATCGATATGTGCTTCGTCCTGGAAGCACCATGCGATTGGTCCGCTGCCACTTTGGTTAAAGTGTAAAAGCACACCTTTCTTTTCCATTTTTGTACTCCTTGTATTTGTTTAAATTATACAATAATCATACTAAAAAGCAAGTATTTTAGCAGTGCGTTTGTACAATGGTATACTATATTTCTCATTGAATAAAAGCTAAGAACTAACGATCAAATATGTTTCAGGGAAATTGGAAGTGCAGTACGTGTGGCGGAGCGATAACAGAGTTGCCATTTCAGCCGCGCAGCGAAAGTGGACTCACATGTCGCGCATGCTATGCACAATCAAAAGGGAATGCGCCAGCGCCGAGTGCATCCCCTGTGGATGATCCACAGCTTGACCCAAATAATGTTGCACCAGTTGTAGGTTTTGGAGATGCGCCAGACATGCCCGATGCACCGGACTTCGATCCCTTTGCAGCAGGGAGCACTGACGCACAGGACGCACCAGCACCAGAGATCAACGAAGCACTTCCCGAAGAGTCACGACCACAAAAGCAACAGTTCACAGGCGATTGGAAGTGTAGTGTGTGTGGTGGCGCAATCACCAGTCTGCCGTTTCAACCGCGTGGGGATGCGAGTAATCTCAAGTGTCTCGACTGCTTTAAGAAAGGATAAATAAAAACCTTCCAATCGATTGGAAGGTTTTTGTAGTACGCTGTCCCCAGTTGACAAACTAGTGTGAGCGGTCCGAGCAGAAGTGTTGCGGCCGGTCGCACAGCTGCTGAGCAAGCTGGTGCTTGTCTGCATCGCGCGTGTAAGCGCTTGGCATGAAAATGAACAAGCGTAGATACCTCGTTCGTTTGCATCGCATACACGCATGATTACACACGCGTGGAAGTGTAACTGTGGTGGTGTGTGTGGAACATGTCAACATATTGCACGCGATACATGGATCGAGTGAACCATGTACAAGCAAAGCCGAAGGGGATACCCTTCGGCTTTTTTATATGTAACCGCCTTTACCTTTAGGCGAGAGTGGTTTAGTTATGAGGGGGAAAAGTTTTGTTGTGTATGGGTGAGGTAGAGGAGATACTGTGTGTATGAAAAAAAGTATTTTCAGTGCACTCGCACTTATGTTGCCAGTCTCAGCACTTGCTCACACACGATGGTTTGCAGAAGGAGAAATTGCTCCTTATGTGAGCACTGAACCAACGGTGTTCTACATGAGTATGTGGGTTGCAGTGATGGTTATGGTGATTACCGTAGGAGCTCTTTTACATGATCGCAACATGCTGCGTCTATCGTTTTTGCGACCAAAGGCGCCACATGCGTATGAGCGTGCAGCAGCAACTTTCACCATGGTTGTAGGAGCATTCTTTTTGATTGCAGGAACGCATGAGTATTTATTCTCACCGAACATGACCGTTGAAGCAGGAGTACCGTTTGTGTTGATTGTACTTCAGATTCTCATAGGGCTTGGCTTTTTGTTGGGTGTTGGGACGCGCATGTGTGCGTTGTTGCTTGGGGCAATATGGATTAGTACGTTTTATTTCACTGGGTGGGTATCTGCGCTGGAAAATATTTGGGTGCTCTCAACTGCAGGGTTTGTTGCAGTTATGGGGAATGATTACTTTTCGCTTATTGGTGTCTCTGTCTTGCGAAAACATTTTGAGCCCTATAAAGAGTGTGGGCTTTCGTTTTTACGGCTTGGAACTGGTGCGACACTTGTAGTGCTTGGATTGTCAGAAAAAATATTTGCCCCAGAGCTTGGTCTGAATTTCCTTGCACAACATGATTGGAATTTTATGCAACTGCTCGGTTTTAACTTCTCTGATTATTTGTTTGTGCTTTCTGCAGGCTCCGTTGAGATGCTTTTTGGGCTGGTGTTTATGTTAGGTGTGGTGACGCGACTCAACGCGTTAGTAGTTGCGATAGTCTTTTCAATCCCGTTGTTTTTACTTGGACCAATTGAACTCGCAGGACACTTGCCACACTTTGCGGCAGTAGTGCTTCTTCTATTGTTTGGTAGTGGTGACTGCTTCATGTTCTTTAAGCGATATGAGGATGCACGGTGGGGAGGGTGATCTCCGATTAATTGACGATTGTGCGGTGGGTAATTGGTGGACCAGGAATCTCGGTCATTACATGACCTATACACCCTTTAGATCCTAACGAAACAGTGTCCCGGACTAGGACTCTCCCATTGCTTTCAAACGACACGAGCGATATGGAAATTTATTTCCATATCTGAGTGAGTGCAGAAAGAAAACTCGTTTACATGGACTGTACACCTTTTAGGTATTTCTGTTCGCAAGCTCCAGACATCTCTCAAAAGCTTTTCGAGTCCCAGCGAAACACCCCCCCCCAGAGAACGGACTCGTCCTGACGGTCTCTAAGTTCAAACTTCGACTCCGTCTCGTTTTCATTAAGAGCCGCGGGACACGGCTCGCTTGTTCGTAAACTCACAGCACTCCGCCGTTCGAGTCCACGCAACGCTTTTTCTGAAGAAAAAGCTGCGCCTAGTCCAGTGAAGCAACAGCAAAGGCTGCAAGTGCGTGTGCACTTGCGACTTGTCAATAGGACTCTTTCCCTACGGGAACTGTACACCTTTTGGGTATTTCTGTTCGCAAGCTCCAGAAATCTCTCAAAAGCTTTTCGAGTCCACGCAACGCTTTTTCTGAAGAAAAAGCTGCGTACGTCCGGTAGCATGTACACAAAAACCCCAAAGAGGGGCTTTTTGTGTACATGCTACCGGACTAGGACTCGAACCTAGATAACATGGACCAAAACCATGGGTCCTACCATTAGACGATCCGGTATTATATCTATTACTTACCTGTTTGTTCGTGTAGACCAAAACCATGGGTCCTACTTGAACAAGTGAGCACAGGTGTAAAAGTTTACTTTTACATACTGTGGGAGCGTCGTTCAAGAAAGCTTTGCTTCCCATTAGACGATCCGGTAAGTATATATATTTTAACAGAATCACTTCTGTTTGTGGCAACTAGGGTACCATAAACTTTTAAAAAATACAGCACTTCTTTTTGGGTTAGAAGAGTATTGTCTGTATGTGGGTGTTATTTCGTATTTATAAAAGAGTGCGATACGATGAGTAGATGAAAGAAGTAACTGTTTCAGATGGATATCAGCAAAACTATACCTATAGACGAACGGAGCCGGTGGGTAAGCAGTTTCATGATGATTTTAAGCCACACCTTACACCACAAGAAATGTTGGAATTGGGGGTATTTGGTGGTGTATATTTTGGAGACAGGCCATCAGAATTTCCTGATGTATGGTGGAAGAAAGCAAAGCTTTCAGAAGATCGGAAACCACATACAGAACTAAATTATTATGGTGTGCTTGCAAGTCAGCCGTTGGCTACGTGGAGAAAGAAAGGATGGATTCATGTTGATGATCCTCGCGGTTGGTTTCAGTGGTACTGTCGCTATTATATGGGGAGGCGTCACGAAGACGATGTGCGGCAGATTAAGCGCTGGAAGGCAATGACACGTCATGTAGCACAAGTAGCTCATAACTGTCGTTCGGGTGATCAATTTTGCCGACCACGACAACGACAGGCATTACTGCAGTGGGCGTATGATCCCCGAAACCTATAAGTGCCATTTGTTGCGGTATACTAAGAAGTAATCATCATTGTATGAATGAAAAATATGTAATTCTTGTTGGAGGTAGTGCACTTGGTTTTGTACTCGGGTTGCTTAGTGTTGCACTGGGAGTTATTGAGTATGCACACACGAGCACAGAAGTGGTACCTGCACATACGAATAATCATGCAATGCAAGAAGTTGATACGCAGGCACCGGTCCCCACCGTAACTATTGAAGCGTTTGAAGATATGATGGACGGGTTTAACCTAAAAATTGATACAGAGCATTTTACATTTACCCCAGAGCAGGTAAACACAGAACCTCGGTTTAACGAAGGACATGCACACCTGTATGTAAATGGAGTAAAGATAACGCGATTGTATAGTCCGTGGGTGCACCTGAGTGCCAAACATCTTGACGAAGGTTCTAATCTGATAGAGGTTACACTTAATGCAAATGATCAT
>JAUIFS010000007.1 GCA_030430425.1 bacterium
GAGCAGGTAAACACAGAACCTCGGTTTAACGAAGGGCATGCACACCTGTATGTAAATGGAGTAAAGATAACGCGATTGTATAGTCCGTGGGTGCACCTGAGTGCCAAACATCTTGACGAAGGTTCTAATCTGATAGAGGTTACACTTAATGCAAATGATCATAGTGAGTGGGCAAACGAAGGTGATCATATTCAGGCTACCCTCATGCTTGAGAAGAAATAACAAAAATACACATGAAACACGAACAAATACAATACGTAGAGTTTTTATCAAATGATTTTGATGCAGTTAAAAAATTCTACGGTGATGCGTTTGGCTGGGAGTTTACTGATTACGGTTCTGAGTACATTGCCTTTGATGGTGAATATGTTTCTGGAGGTTTTGCGGTTGGAGTCCCGGTGAAGGGAAGTGTTCTTGTGATTCTCTACTCTCAGCGTCTTGAAGAGACTTTGGCAAAGGTGCAGGATGCTGGCGGAACAATTGTGCAAGACATCTTCAGTTTCCCGGGTGGGCGCCGCTTCCATTTTGTGGACCCGGATGGCAACGAACTCGCAGTTTGGTCTGATAAGGGGTAAAACACATTGCATTCCAAGCTGAGTGTGCTTTAATAGCCACTAACAAAGCGCGCTTTCATTGCAGAGATGTTCTGTTAAAAGAAAGTCCTAACGGTGAAGTGTGGATTTGTAGTTAGAAGATAATCCTCATTTTACAATGACAGGAAAAATTGCACGCGTTACTGACCGTGGATTCGGATTTATTACTCCGGACGATGGTGAGAAGGACGTATTCTTTCATGCGAAGGATGTAGTTGAAGTAGAATTCAACGACCTTCAAGAAGGAGACGCAGTTACATTTGATCTGGAAGAAGGACCGAAAGGACCTGCTGCAGCAAATGTTGCGAAAGCGTAACACTGCTAGAGGAAAACCGACGTATGATACGTCGGTTTTTCTTATATCTCTTTACTGAGCGAGAATCGTGTCGCATGTGGTAAATAGTCACGTAGTTTATCAGCGGTTACCTGACCGTTTTCGGGGATGTTGAGTGATTTGGCAACTTCCTTTTCAAACACGTAGTTGTCGCGTGTAAACGTGTCTCCTGTGCGGGTAATAGTGATGTTGTGCTGATAGTTCTCTGGGTGTGTTTGCATATTTTCAAAGCGTTCCATCTCACGTTTGTGTATGAAAGAAAAACCATTTTTTAATGCCCAATTGATAACTGTTGGTTGTCCAGCATTCAAAAAGAGTGGGCGGCGAGTGAGTACCTCATTGTTGAAAAGTTGTATGAGTATTGCTTCAGTTTTCTGTTCAATTTCGCTTCCGGTGACACCGTAAGGTTTTGTATGGGCAAGTCGATGACGAAGGTGAAGTCGATTTTCGTCTGGTTCATCAGTAAAAGCAAATTCAGCTCCGTATCGTTCTTCTCCTGTAATAGTGGTTGCCACACGGGCAATAATTTTCACTTTGCCATCTTTGCGTAATCCGTCTACCCGAAAGTCGGTGTGCTCATCCAGAGGTTCTTCATAAAGGGTGTCTTCAAAGTCTTCGTGGTCGCGCAGTTTGCGTAATGCTTCTGATTTGAAATACTCACTTGAAACTCCTTCGGGTAGTGAGATTTGGTATTCTTCAAGATTTTGCCGTGGAGTTGTATCGATTCGTTCAGAATTATGCATACGGATCTTTTTGTGCGTAGACTGAAATCGTTCGCCGCTTAAACGCTTTACCTTTCGATTTGTGTTTATGAGAAGCGTAGGTCTTGTGGATGATAAATTTCTCACCGAGAAAATCGATGAGTTCCTCCTCGCTGTAGACATATTCCGGCACACCAATAACAGGATGGATGTACATGCCTTCTTCCGGTCCTGGGCTTTCTTCGAGAAGTCGTTTAGTGTGCAGGTCACCATCTTTCAGAAATGTTTTCATGAAGAAATAACCTCCAGGCTTGAGTACACGGTACACTTCGTCACGCAGCACCCCGCGCTCATCTTTTTTAAGAAAGTGTGAGCTCATCATGTCTAGTGCTATCGTTTGAGAATTGTCGGCAATGTCGGGGTGTAGTCCTGCCATAGAACGTACTTCGTACTTCAGGTTTAGGTTGTCTGCTTCAGCATGCATTTTTGCTTCTTTAATAGCTGCACTTGAAGAATCGCAGCCATAGCCGTGCATGCCGTAGGAACCTGCAAGGAAGAGTAGGTTGCGACCGTTTCCGCAGCCAAAGTCCACTACTGACGAAGTGGGGTTGAGGACGCTCCGCTTGGTTTCCCGCTCAAGCCAGCGAGTAAACTTCTCGAGATCGCCACTTACCGAAACAGACATTGCAAGGTGACCACCTTTTGTGTACTCCTGGTCCCAGAAAGAAACTCCGTGTCGCTTATTTTTATTGTTTTTAACGTGTCGTGCCATAGATGTGATGCATTAGACCATATGTATATCAATTATACAAATATTGTTGTATGCTAAAGCTTTAGGAGATTAATACATCAGTATGAATATACAAACATTCTTCCAATTAACAAAACAAATGTTCCGTGCTCCCAGAGCGGCAGCACAGCAGGTTTCGTTGCTGTCACTTGACGAAAAAAACGTCTGGGCATATTTTGCTGCTGGCTATGTCGTTGCACAAGTTGCGTTTTATCTTTTGTTGCGTATTCCGGGACATGCAGCATTCATTGGAGAAGAAGTCTTTATGAATGGGCAGTATGATGTCACGGCTCTCGTTGCTGATGCACTGTTTGCACTTGTGGCATTTTTTGTTGTGTATAAAGGTTTAGTTTATTTTGGAAAACACGTGGTGCTCCCTCAGTATGTGTTACTTACTGCACTTATGTACGCCATGTCAGTTGGTGTTGCGCTGGTTCAGGCGCCTTTCTTGCTACTGGGACACTATGGGGTTTCATACGTGGTTATGTTCGCACTGTTGCTGTATATGCTTGTGGTCTGGATAAAAGCTGAGTCTGAAATGTTCGACCTTGGAGTTTGGAAAGTATTTTTTATCAATGCTGGAACCATGATTGTGCTTGGAGCTGTGTATGGAATCATTTTTGAAACACTGTTTACATAACTTGCTATTGTGCACATGTGGTGTACTCTTGGCTCATTATGGATGATCGGTATCTATACATATATGGTCGCCACGCGGTTATTGAAGCACTGGAGTTTCGTCCTGACGTGGTGACATCTGTTTCGTTGCGTGATGATGTACGGGGTGAGATCTCTCGTGAGCTTCTTGCGCCTATTAAAACAGTGCATACGTTTACGGGGGATAACGTACCGCGCGAGGTAGACAAACGTGCGGTACATCAGGGTTTTATTGCAAAAATCGATCGACAGAAACTGGTCCTTTCATATGACCAATTTAAAGATACGCTTTCTGTGGGTGACGACAGTTGCCTTGCAGTTCTTGGGGAAGTACAAGATCCACACAATGTCGGTGCAGTAATCCGCTCTGCAGCGGCGTTTGGTGTGCAAGCTGTACTTATACCAAAGCATCGGCAGGCTGGTGTTACTGGAACGGTTGTAAAAGTGTCTGCTGGTATGGCGTTTAAAATTCCCCTTGTAGAAGTAGGGAACGTAAACCGTGTTCTTGAAGATATGAAAAAGGCAGGTTTTTTCGTGTATGGTCTCGATGGTGGGGGAGATACACAACTTACCACTGAGCAGTTTACAAAACCAACGGTGTTTGTGCTTGGGAATGAAGGTGATGGATTGCGTGCAAAAACAAAAGAGCATTGTGACATGATATTGAGTATTCCTATGCATACGCAGTGTGAGTCACTCAATGCGTCTGCTTCTGCTGCGACTGTGTTCTACCAATGGAGCGCACAGCATCCAAATGCGCTAGAATAATCACCTATGGAAAAACATATAATCATTCCAGCAGTATGTCTCTTGCTGGAACGAGAAGGTGCCTGGTTTGTGGGTCGTCGGGAAAATACAGGGTACTGCGATGGGTGTTTAAATATGCCTGCAGGCCATATTGACCCAGACGAAACACCGCGTGAAGCTGCAGTCCGTGAGGCAAAAGAAGAGGTCGGGGTAGATGTAGATGCTCACGCTATCGAGTTTGTACATGTGCAATACAACCGCAATGCTGATGGTCGACACGATCGAACACATTACTACTTTAAAGTTGATGCCGCAGGCCTTGATCCGGTCAATACTGAACCGCACAAGTGCAGTGAAGTGCTATGGATACCCGTCGGAGAACGCTTGGAAGAGTTTGTGCCATTTATGAGCGAAGCGCTTGCAGCATATTTGAAAGGTGAGGCGTACTCAGAATTTTACGAGGTAAAATAATATATGGATATTACATTTGTCACAGGTAACAAAAAGAAGGTTAGTGAACTGAATCGTATTTTAGATACGGACTTTGCACATACTGCACTGGATTTACCTGAAATTCAGTCGCTTGATCTTGAAGAAGTGGTGCAAGCAAAAGCAAAAGCAGCATATGCAAAGCTCGGAACACCTGTAGTGGTTGAAGATACATCGTTGACATTTAACGCGCTTGGTAAGTTGCCGGGTACGTTCATTAAATTCTTTGCGCAAGAACTCGATTATGACGGGCTCTGTCAACTGCTTGAAGGCAAGGAGGATCGGTCAGCAGTGGTACGGGCATGTATTGCGCTCTATGACGGAACAGATATGCATGTATTTGCAGGTGAGTGCAACGGTACTATTGCGTATACACCTCACGAGGGAGAAGGGTTTGGGTTTGATTGTATTTTTATCCCAGAGGGATACGGGAAGACGTGGTCAGAAATGGATAACGACGTCAAGGACAGTATGTCGCATCGTGCACGAGCATTGCAGAAGTTCGCAGCATATCTTGAGACGGTATAATTAATTGTATGGATGAACATGCACAGACAATTGAAGGGCGTGTTGTTATTGAACATAAAGCAAGTTATGGGGTCCTTGCTGATGGTATTGAGTATATTGCCACGGTGCGTGGATATTTTCATGAAGGTGCTGCACGTGATTTTCCTAAGGTTGGCGATTACGTCGTTATGACTGCTCTTGAAAAGGGGAAGGCAGTGATAGAGAAAGTGCTTCCACGTAGCAGCGAAGTGGTTCGTAAGTCTGCACACGATGATACACCTCAAGTAATTGTCACTAATGTCGATGTGATGTTTATTGTTATGGGGCTTGATGCCGACTATAACCTGCGGCGTCTTGAGCGATATTTGGTACTTGCACAGCAGGCAGGTGTAACGCCAGTTATCGTACTTAACAAAATGGATGTGTCTGACAGTGTGCTACAGCAGACTCAGGAAGTTGCTGCTGTTTGTGGGGGCGCACCGGTCTTTGCGGTAAGTGCAAAATCAGGTGAGGGTATGGAACAATTCGTTTCATATTTTGAAGGTGAAAAAACTGCTGTGTTGCTCGGGTCTTCAGGTGCAGGGAAGTCTACGATTACTAACTACTTACTTTCACACTCAACGCAAGAGACGCAGGAAGTGCGTGAGGATGATAGTCGTGGTCGGCATACAACCACCACACGTGAACTCTTTACCCTTCCTGGAGGAGGCTTTCTTATTGATACACCCGGCATGCGGGAGCTTGGGTTTGTTTCTGAACAGGACACAACAGAGGGAACGTTTTCTGATATTGAGCTTCTTACCTATGCATGCAAGTTTTCTAATTGTGACCACATAAAGAGCGCGGGGTGCGCCGTACAGAACGCGATAGCTACAGGAGAGATTGATCAGAAACATTTTGATAATTATATGAAGCTGCAACAGCGCAGTGCAGAGACACGACCTTCGCGCAAGCGGGATTAGCAGAAAAGAGCCGCAGCGATAGCTGCGGCTCTTTTCTGCTATACTACAGACATACTATAAAAATCAATTGAAATGTATGTTTGATTTAATTCATGAATTTTCTGTACTCGGGACCGCTTGTTTTATGATGGCATTAGCTACTATCTGGTACTCACCGATGTTATTTGGCAAAACATGGATGCAGGAGCTTTCTATCACCGATGAAATGATAGAAAAAGCACAACCTGATATGTGGAAACACATGATACTTACGTTTGTAAGTTATGTGGTTATGCTTGGTTTGATTGCAATTGCAATTGTCTATGTGCCGCTCCTTGGCTTTACTTCGCTGCAATTCTCTCTCGCGCTTGCTTTGTTTGTGGCTGCAGCAGCAGTTGCTCCGGCATTGTTTGAGGGGCGTTCCGTTGCATACTATGGTATTCGAGTTGGTTTCTACGCGGTATTTATCGTTGCAGGCACCTTTATTCTAGAGAACTGGCCGTGGTAAGTGTCATGTATCGCCGGCTACTCTTCAGTTTTTTTGCAGGTGTTGTGCTTGGTATATCCGCCTGTCTTGGATATGTCTACAGTATAGATGTAGGTTCAGTTGCGCAAGTAGTACAGACAGACTCTGTAGTATCCGAAGACACTTTCAGTGTGACTATTGGCACTACACGGTTTCCAGTAACGCTTGCGGTGGACACTGATGCACGTATGCGGGGACTTTCCGGTACGGAGTCTCTTCCTGTGGGCACGGGTAAGTTATTTGTATTTGAAACTGCCGATACACATGCATTTTGGATGAAAGATATGCACTACGCTATCGATATGCTCTGGTTTACCGCTGAGGGTCGCTTGGTGCATATACAGCCGTATGCAACACCCGCGTCGTATCCACAGTTGTTTGCACCACAGGAGCCAGCGTTGTATGTGCTGGAACTCAATGCAGGCGAGAGTGCTCGTAATGGTTTGCAGCTGGGAGACCGTATGCAACTCTCGGAAAGTATAACGAACTGTCTTGCAGAAGATTGCTATATTGAATAATTATTGTATAATGTCGTCGCGCGGATGGTTGCTACGTTTTACGTAGAGGAAAGTCCGGACACGTTTTCTTACATGAGTAAGTCAAAAATGGTAGCGGGTAACCCCCGTCGTTTCGGTCTTTGGTATACATACTGATACCGAAGTAGAGGTGCGAGCAGAGACGTCCGAGTCGAAAGAGGAGGAGCCCCTTCTGGGGTAGCTTGTATGGGAACATACGAGGTGAAACGGCTAAATCCTTACCTGCGTGCAAGGTCGTGTCCCACCCTTACTTTGCCATTGTGTTTTGTTGCAAAAGAAACTAAGTGATGAGTCAGAATGTATAACATGATTCACGCTCTAGCAATAAAATAAAAGAAACACGATGCAACTATGGCAAAGTAAGGGTCGGGAAGAACCGCATGAGGTGTGTGGTAACACACATCCTAGGTATATAACCATCACTTCTTTTGAAGTACAGAATCCGGCTTATAGCGTACACAAGCTCCCTGTATAGGGAGCTTTGTTGTGTGGTATTCTATACGTATTATCTACTTAGTTAGGGTATTTCGTATATGCAAGAATCGTTACACATGCAAAAGGCAACACATGCACAAGAAGATACAATAGAGCGCTCGTTACGGGCTACTGCACAAAATATCATTGCCGTCGTGTTTGGTATTTTGCCCTTGTTTTTTATTCCTGTTGTCTTTGCTCCGTTCGACTATACTAAAACGCTTTTTGTCGTTGGTGGTGCGTTGGTAGCAGTTATTTTCTTCAGCCTTTCCATCTTACGATCAGGAAGTATTTCTGTGCAAACACCATGGGCACTTGTTGCGTTCTGGGGAGTAGCTTTGGTGGGTGTGGTGTCGGCACTTCTTTCAGGTGACACACTTGATGCATTTGTGGGAGAAGCACTTGGGGTGCAAACAGCACTCTTTTTGGTGCTTCTTGCTGGTGTTGCAAGTATTTCGACGTTTTTAGGGCAAACAAAAACGTCCATCATGCGTATGTATATTTTGCTTACGGCAAGTGCAATTGTCTTGGGAGTATTTCATATGTTGCGAATTTTCTTCGGTGTCGAGATGCTTTCTTTTGGGGTATTTTCTTCACCAACTGCAACTCCACTAGGTGGCTGGAATGACCTCGGTCTCTTTTTTGGCCTTTCCATCTTGCTGTCACTTGTTGCACTTGAACAACTGCCACTTACAAAATCAGGTAAGATTATGTTTTCAATAGTGGTAGGGTTTTCCCTCATTATGCTCATGGTAGTGAACTTCTTTGCCATTTGGCTCGTACTCGGATTGGTGAGCTTGGTTGTGCTTATGTATACGCTGACAAAGGAACGTTTTGCAAATCAGTCTGAGCAAACACTTAGCATGGAAAAGCAGCAATCGGTATCGTTACACTCGATTGTTATTGCAACGGCGGTTTTTGTATCTTCTCTCGTTTTTATTATTGGTGGATCCGCAGTTGGGGGAGTAGTTTCAGACATGGTTGATATCTCGTACGTAGAGGTACGCCCTTCTTTTGAGGCAACAACCGATATCGCACGGAATGTGTACAACGACAACGCGTTTGTCGGTATTGGTCCAAACAAGTTTGTGGATGCATGGCGGATGTATAAAGATCAATCAATTAACCAGACTATTTTCTGGGCAACTGATTTTGCAAGTGGTAGTGGATATATCACCACACAGTTTGTCACCGGCGGTATCTTTACCGTGTTTGCGTGGTTTGTCTTCTTTGGTTTGTTTACTCTGACAGGAATGCGCATGCTGTTTCGTACAGTACACGCTGATCGATTCTGGTACTTTATCGGAACTTCGTCATTTGTTGCAGCGGTGTATCTTTGGGGAATGTCATTTTTCTACAACCCAAGTACAACCATACTGTTGCTTGCAGCGCTTTTCACGAGTACTACGTTTGCTGCGTATGGTGCGCTACTGCCGGTACGAACACATGTGTTTTCAATGAGTGCAAACAAACGTGCAGGGTTTGCGTTGGTAGGAATTGTTATGTTGGTTATTATCGCAGCAACGAGCGCACTGTATTACACCGGTAAACACTATGCTTCAGTGTATACCTTTAATGCGGCTGTAAATGGCTTTGGTGAAAACAAGACACTTGCACAAGTTGAGCAACGAATTGCTGCTTCGTACGCACACAATCCTAATGATGCGTATGCGCGTCAGTTGGCAACATATCAACTGGCAAAAATGAATTCACTTATTAGTTTGCAAGAACCAACTGCAGAACAACAGCAAGAGTTTCAGACTGCCGCTGCAAATGGGGTAAATGCAGGTCAGCTTGCTGTTGATGCCGATCCTACTGACCCAAAAAACTGGTCTACGCTCGGAGCGGTATACAGCATTCTTGCTGCAGCTGGTGTGGAAGGTGCAGCAGATCGTGCAACAGACGCATTTGAAAAAGCGCGTTCGTTTGACCCTACCAACCCGTCATACGCACTGCTCCAAGCTCAATTAGCTTCACGAACCGGTGATATGGAAGGTGCGCGAAATGCTGCTATTGCAGCAATACAGTTGAAGCAAAATTATACCGATGCACTCTTTTTCCTCACACAGCTGGATATTGCAGAAGGAAAAGTAACTGATGCTATTGCAACAACACGAGCAATTATTTCACTGGAACCAAACAATCCAGCGCGCTATTACCAACTAGGAGTACTTGAATCTTCTGCAAACAATCTTGATAATGCAGTCGCTGCATTCTCTCGAGCTATTGCACTTGATACAAATTATGCAAATGCACGGTATTTCCTTGCTCTTGCACTGCTTCAGCAAGACAAGCGTGCAGAAGCACTGACACAACTGCGTACCGTACGTGCATTAAACCCTGGAAATGAACAAGTTGCAGAACTGATTAATCAGGTTGAGAGCGGAGTTTCATTTGAGCCTTCAGTAACTGTTCCGACAGAGCAGATTGAAGAGTCAGAGACGGTGTCTGAAGAAGGCGGTGCTGTTACGACTACTACGTCTCCTGATACATCCTTAATTGCTCCGGTAAATACTATCGCCGATTCGGAAACTAATCAGGAAGCGCCTGAAGCAGCATCAGAGGAGTCAGTAAACTAACATATGGTAAAGCGTGTCATCCAGATAATGTACAAAGAAGTACGCGGCTTGCATCAAGCCGCGTATGTTCTTGCATTTTTTACATTTGGCTCTCAACTATTAGCGCTTTTGCGTGACCGTATGCTTGCAAGTCAGTTTGGTGCAGGTCCTGAGCTGGATATGTACTATACTGCATTCCGTATTCCTGACTTGCTCTATGTTTTGTTTGCGTCGACACTCTCTGTGTACGTGCTCATACCCTTTGTGTCTTCACGAATGCAAACAGATACATCAGGGGAACTGGCAAGGAAACTGCTCTCACAGATTTTTAGTCTCTTTTTATCTGTGTATGTAGTTTTAGCGATCATTGTTGCGCTTGCAGCACCGTACATAGTTTCGTATGTTTTCCCAGGAATGGAAGGTAATACTGAAGAAGTGGTACTCCTTTTGCGTATTTTGTTGTTACAGCCTATGCTGCTGGGTATCTCAAGTTTGTTTGGGGTGGTAACGCAGCTAGGGCACCGCTTTGTGCTCTATGCAGTGAGTCCGCTTATTTACAATATTGGTATTATCATCGGTATTGTGGTGTTGTATCCACACTTTGGTCTTTCAGGTCTTGTGTATGGTGTCGTGCTTGGTGCATTTGGACACATGGCAGTACAGTTTCCTCTGGTGCGGACAAGCGTATTGTCATTTGGTTTTGATTGGAAGATTAACTGGAAAGACGTACGAAGTGTTCTCGCGGTATCGATTCCGCGTGCAGCAACGCTCGCGATGCATCAGGTGGTACTGCTGGTGTTAGTAGCAGTTGCGGGTCTAATGACTGTTGGTTCTGTTGCGGTCTTTCAGTTTGCGTATAACCTCCAGTCAGTGCCCCTTGCGGTTATAGGTGCCAGTTATTCTATTGCCGCATTTCCGTTACTTGCAGATTTATATGCGCAGAAAAAAATGGACACATTCCGTTTACATATTGTTTCTGCCCTGCGCCACATTGTGTTTTGGTCGGTTCCTGCAATCGGGTTGATCGTCGTGCTTCGTGCACAGATGGTGCGTGTGGTACTGGGAAGTGGTGCGTTTGATTGGGGAGACACAAGACTCACAGCGGCGGTGCTTGCTCTCCTTTCGGTGTCGTTGTTTGCACAAGCGATAAATTTACTTATTGTGCGCGTTTTTTATGCAGGTGGATTCACCCGTATCCCGTTTGTCGTTACTTTCTTTGGTTCGCTTGCTGCAGTCGGGTCAGTTATTGGTCTATACACTATGTATACACATACACCCGACATGATGAAGGGGCTTGAGTCGTTTATGCGTGTGAGTGAAGTTCCTGGTGCGGAAGTGATGGTTATAGCATTGGGATACAGTGCTGCGATGATTCTGCAAATGTTTCTACTCCTTGTGTCGGCATTACATGTGTTTGCTATTCCTGTGCGTGGTCTTCTGCTGCACATGGTCCGCGCTACTGCAGCTGCATTTGCGGGAGGGTTTTCAGCGTACGCAGCTTTGAACTTCTTTGTATTTGGAATTAATGAAGAGACACTACTGGGCATTTTCTTGCAGGGAATGCTTGGTGCTATTGCGGGATTGCTTGGTGTGGTGAGTATGTACTATGTGTTACGTACTCCAGAACTGAACGAAATCTATCGATCCTGTCGAGGACGCATCTTTAAAACAGATGTTGTGGCGGTACAGGATGAAATTTTATAATGAGGTTTAGTGGTAAAAGCAACGCGTTTAGGGTATTCTAGGCGCCACAACTACATGACAACACACATACGTAACTTTTCAATAATTGCGCATATTGACCACGGAAAGAGCACACTCTCTGACCGTATGCTTGAAGAAACAAAGACTGTTGAAGCACGGAAGATGCAAGATCAAGTCCTCGACTCGATGGATCTTGAGCGTGAGCGTGGTATCACTATAAAAATGCAACCTGCACGCATGGAGTATGTAAAAGACGGAGTTACGTATGAGCTGAACCTCATTGATACACCAGGGCATATCGATTTTTCATATGAAGTTTCCCGTGCGCTTAATGCCGTTGAGGGAGTGCTCCTTTTGGTTGATAGTACGCAGGGTGTGCAGGCACAGACCCTCTCTGTGTTGCAGATGGCAAAAGACCTTGATCTAAAAATTATTCCAGTACTTACCAAAGTAGATGTGCCACACGCGCGCATTGATGATGTGTCAGAAGAAGTTATTAATCTTATCGATTGTGATCTCGATGACATTCTTTGTGCCTCAGGAAAAACAGGAGCAGGAGTAATAGAGTTGCTTGATGCAATATGTGAACGCATTCCGCCACCTGCACCGGCTAAGGTTGACTCATACCGAGGTCTTATTTTTGATTTTCAGTACTCAAACCATCGTGGCATTATTGTCTATCAGCGTGTGTTTGATGGCATGATACAAAAGGGAGATCAGCTTAAGTTTGCACAGAGTGGAAAAACGTTTCAGGCACTTGAAGTCGGTGTGCTTGCACCAGAAGAGGTGCCTACAGGAATGCTCTCAGAAGGAGAAATAGGATACATTGTTACCGGTATTAAGGAGCCAGGAGTTGCAAAAGTGGGTGACACGCTTGTATTTGCAAAAAATGGCGCTGCTGCGTTGCCAGGGTATCAAGAAGCACGTCCAGTTGTGTGGGCATCAGTATTTCCCGAGAGTCAGGACGATTTTACCATTCTTAAACAGGCACTTGATCGACTGCAACTCTCCGACTCGTCGCTTTCTTTTGAAGAGGAGTCTTCAGGAGTGCTTGGACGCGGGTTTCGGTGTGGTTTCTTGGGAATGCTTCATCTAGAGATTGTGACAGAACGCTTACGCCGCGAATTTAGTGTGGAGTTGATTATTACCGCACCGTCTATTTCATACGAAATTACTCATGAAGATGGGCGTGTAGAAGAAGTATACGCAGCTTCACGATTTCCTGATCAGGGAGATAGAGTAACTATTCGTGAGCCGTGGATACTCGGGCAGATTATTTTGCCACCAGAATACATGAGTAATGTCATGAAACTGCTCTTTGATCATGAAGCAAGTGTGATTGATACTGAGGTGTTTGGTGATGGACGGACACTACTTGCTATTGAAATGCCATTGCGTGAGCTTATGCGTGGATTCTTTGATAAGTTGAAAAATGCTTCAAGTGGGTATGCGTCGTTGTCATATGAAATTGCTGAATTACGTCCTGCAGCAGTAACACGTATGGACATTCTTGTTGCTGAAGAAGTTATTCCCGCGTTTTCTCGCGTGGTAGGTATTGCGCGTGCTGAAGAAGATGCGAAGGCTGTGACTGAAAAGCTCTATCGGACACTTCCTCAGCAGCAATTTGCAACGAAGATTCAAGCACGGGTTATGGGGAAGCTTACTGCAACCAAGAAACTGTCAGCAACCCGAAAAGATGTAACGGCAAAACTGTACGGAGGTGATATAACCCGAAAGAAGAAGCTTCTTGAGAAGCAGAAGAAGGGTAAGGCGAAGGCATTGGCACACGGTACCGGGAATGTACATATACCGCCTGACGTCTTTATGAAAATGGTTAAAGATGACTAAGTGTCATCTTTAAGACCTTGCCTGATATTTTCTTTAGAAAATATCGACAAGGTGTACTGGCCGCTGTAAGCGGAAAGACGATTAGGGATCGTCTTTGACGAGCTTTTGCGGTATTTCTGGAGCTTGCGAACAGAAATAACCAAAAGGTGTACAGCTCCTGTAAGGAGAAAGATGACTAAATGTTGTGTAAAACAAGGAGTGTGACGACTATGTTTTTCATACGTAGAATTTGCTATTCCTAATGCAAATTCTTGCATCCTTTAGACCTTTTGAGGCAGATTCGACCACAGGGAGAATGTGTCCAAAAGGTGTACTGGCCGCTGTAAGCGGAAGGACGATTAAAATTGCATCATCTGCTTTGTCGGACTGTAAAAAAAGACGCTCGCTGGGCACCAGCCTCACTCGCGTCTTTTTTCTTGCCCTTCTCGCATCTAGTACAATTTTAATCGTCCTTGCAGGTTTTGTATCTACCTTAGAAAATACTTCCAGCACCTGAGTAGGCAAACACCATACTAATGATGATTAATCCCGCAATAACTACCCAGACCCATTTAATTGCTTTTTTTGTCCGTTTATCAAAAAGGAAACTCATATTCAGAAATCATTATGTATGTAAGTGCTACAATGATAGCATATTGCTCACGGTCACATGAAATTCGGTAAGCAGAACAGTTATAAAAAAGTACTCTATTCAAAAGCAACCATGCTGGTACTTTTAGTGTTGATTATACTCCTAGGGCGGAGTGTGTGGGAACGATTGCAGATTGAGCGAGATATGGCTGGGCGTGCAGCACGTACTGAAGCACAGTTGCAACAGCTTACTGAACGAAAAGAGACTCTACAGGAGCGTGTAGAGTACTTACAAGGAGAGCGGGGTATCGAGGAAGAGATTCGCAAAAACTTTGATGTTGCAAAAGAAGGAGAGCAAGTAATTATTCTTATGGGGGAGCCAGAGGAAATGGTTGAACATGACACTTCAGTTTCTGAAGTTGAGTATCCGTGGTATGTGTTTTGGCGGTAGTGTGCAAGTTTTAGATTAGTGATACAATACAGCTCTATGGCAAAAGAAGTAACAATTTACAGTACTCCAGTGTGTCACTTTTGTAACGCTGCAAAAGAGTACTTCAAAGAAAATAACGTAGAATATGCAGAGCACGACGTTGCTGCTGATCAGGAAAAACGACAAGAGATGATTGAAATGACTGGGCAAATGGGTGTTCCTGTAATTCGCATCGGAGATGATGTGGTAGTAGGGTTTGATGAAGCAAAAGTTGCAGAACTACTTGCGGCATAACGTGTAATCTATTAAGAAAAATCTCAGCGGGTACACTCCCTCTGAGATTTTTAAATGCCCAAATATGCTACTATACTATAGCGATCGATCGCTATATTGTGGCAGTTTGGATATTTGTGTCTTGTGGTACACTCATTTCACGCTGCTATAGTTCAATGGATAGAACAAGAGTTTCCTAAACTCTAGATCTAGGTTCGATCCCTAGTGGTGGCACAAAAGTCCTGTATGACGCTTATTTTGTAGCGTTATAATGATATAATGCTGTGTATGGAAAAGGATACAACAGAGTCAAAAAATGAGCACACAAAGGCTTTTTCAGCCATAGAATCTCTTTTAGAAAAAAACTCAGAGTTGATTGCAGAAAATAACAAACTTTTAAAGAAGATTCACCGTCATGGTGTTATTGCATTTTGGATACGCATTGTATGGTACTTGCTGCTTATTGGTTTTCCATTTGCGTTATATTTTTATGTACTTGAACCATACTTTGCAGCATTTGGCTCATCGTATGGCAACTTTATAGATGGACTCAACGAGTTACCAGGGCTACGTGGAATCGATACGCTTCTCAACAGGGAGTAGGGATTGAAAAAACTTTCAAAAAGGGTAGAATAGCTGTCACTTGTACACCAATGTGTGGCAGAAAATGCTTGGCTAAGAGAAATCTTTCCCAAGCTGCATTCGGACGATATGCATGCAAGCATGCGCATCGCTCCTCATTTGCTTGGGTAGCTCAGTTGGTAGAGCGCCCGATTGAAGCTCGGTAGGTCGGCGGTTCGAGCCCGCCCCCAAGCACAGAATACAGAAACGCCCCTTCGGGGGCTTTTTCTGTATTCTGTGCTTGGGGAGTAAGAGGCTGGTGCCTCTTACGTGCGGGCTCGAAGCGGCACAGTATATCGTGAGTGAAACGAACGATACGAGCCGCCGTCCAGAAGTCTTAGTATCTTTTAGAGCGAATGCGAACAAAAGTACTTAGAACTTCGGGGACGAGCCCGCCCTGCGTCACGTACGGCCCGTGTGTGAGGCGGAGCGCTGTGAATCGCGTCTTTCCAGCGCGATGAACCGCGAGCCGGGGCAGCAAGCACTTAGGAACGTAGTGAGTTAGTAACTTGCGCCAGGAGATACGTTCGGGTAATGCTGCAGATCATAACAGGCGGGGTAAAAAGAATAATCGCCCCGAAACTTCGGGGCGATTGTGAGACGAATCAGTATCCGTCCATTTCGTCTTGTGCGGCGTTGTTGGTCGGGATGAGTCCCCGTTCTTTAGGAACATAGTCACCGACATCGAGTCCGGGGCAGTCGGGTTTTTCGATAAAAACCATATTGCCGTTTTTGTCCTCGATGGCAACACCGCCACCTTGCGTCGCCCATTGGGCCGACTCTTGGTGTTGAGGTCTGTCGCGGAAGCCTGCAAGTGTAGCTGCAAACGGATTTTCAGGGTCGATAGTGGGACGAGGATTGGTCATCTTTAATTCCTTTTGTTACTTATTTTATAATACCATTTTATACTCTTAAAGTCAATACCTACCAAAAACTCCAATCTCTGCTACAATCCCTCAATGAAAGACTCAGAACTACAACAGATCACACAAAGTGTGAAAGAAGTCATGAAGATGTACCAAGAAGAATATCCTGACGTGGTCATGGATCGTGACTATTATCCATTTAAGCTTACAGAAGAGTGGGGTGAATGTCTGCAAGCGTACCTCATGCTTACTAACCGAGGTCGTCAAAAAGGGAAGACTAAAAATGAAATTAAAGCCGAACTTTCCAAAGAAATGGCAGACGTCTTTGGGTACCTGCTTGTGTTTGCTGACAGCGAAGGAATTGACCTGAAAAAAGCGATCGAAGATAAATGGTTTAGTTACTTAGAGGAGGGACGTGCATAACTCTCTCGACACGCAGCAGCAGGAAGTTATACTAAAAACAATGAAACACACGCACACAATCGCTACGTGGAGCAGCTTCTGTTCGCTCAATACTGATCTCTGCAATGAGAAGTAGCGTTTTTGTGTATCACTCCTAAAAACTCTGCTTCTTGAGGCAGAGTTTTTCTTTGTTTCAAGAACCAGTTCTTTATAAGGGAGATATGCAATGTTTGACGCAAACCATAATCGTTTGGCTGCATTGGTTGATGAAATCACAGATGTCATGCAGGCGGTTGTAGAGGCTGATGGCATGTTCTGCCAAGTCCGTGCACAGGTACGCGCTGTAGCAACCAACTATCCTGAGTTTCTGGTGTTCTCGCCAGAGCTTCGTAACAGGAATGCAGTTGCAGATATTTGGGATCGTTCCTGGAAACCCCTTACAGCGGTTTCTATGCCTGTGTCACAAAGAATGATCAGTGCCCCTATGTGGTAACAAAAAGCCGATTCGGAACGAATCGGCTTTTTCTATTTCTGTACACGAGTCTTTACTTTTAGTCGTGTACTCCGGTCTTTATCTACCTTTGGAAGCTTGATTTCCAGTAGTCCGTGTTTTTCTTGTGCATCAGCCTCATCGATAAGCACCTCCTCAGGAAGGAGTAGGGTGCGAGAAAATGAGCCCCAGAAGAGTTCTCGATGGTAGTAGTCATCATCTGCTGCTTCTTTATACTCTTCGCGAATTCCTTTAATAGTTACCATGTCGCGTGTTATGGCAATATCGAGGTCGTCTGGGGACACTCCGGCCACAAGCGCACGTATGACAATAGCGTCACCCGTATGATACATATCAACAGGCAGCTCTCCGTCTTGGGGTTCTTCTTCAGCTTCTTCTTGTCCTGGCCATTCAGACTCTTCTTCGTAATGCGAAACTTCCATGTCGTCATCCTCCCCAAACTCATGCTCTTCGTCGAGCACTTCATCGTACGCGTCGGTAGTTACAGACCCCGTAAGTCGTTCTAAGAATGATATTTTTTTCTTCTTCATGATGATATGTACTTATGAGATGGATTATGACGAGCTTCGAGAAGTTTCACCTTCTCAAAAATAAGCAGAAGGACAATAATGCCCATCCACACGAAGAGAAATACGCCTAAGATGGTTTCTCCGTTTGAATCCATTATAAAAAAATTAAACAATGCATGCAATACGATGGCAATGAACAACCCAAGAGTACCAAACACTAGTTTTAGTGTATTGCTTCGATAAAATGCTAATGCAAGAAAGGCACCAACAGTACCTGAAGCAAGTACGTGCAGAAGCGTTGCTCCTAAGAATCGTAGTTTTCCGGTGGTAAGTGTGCGTACAGTATCTCCAGAAACGATGGGGTCAAAGATAAACAATGCATTTTCGAGCGCCGCAAATCCAAGTGCTATGACGATCATATAGAGAATCAGGTCGATAGGCTCATCAACTGCTTTGTGCCAGAGTACCACAAGAAGCGCTGCAGCGTACTTGAGCGTCTCTTCGATGATAACCCATACAAAAATGAGGTTATCTCCATCATAGAGCTCAATAGCCATACGTTGCAAGGGAAGCGCGAGTGGGACTACCATCATGCCGGCAATGAACGCAAGTGCAATGAGGAGATAAGGCTCTGGGCGCTCCTTGTCTTCACGCATCCAAAACCATAGCCAAAACAGGGCAGGGATAAGTCCGCCTAAGAAAGCAATAGCAAACTGCGTTGATTCAACCACTCTCAGTAGTATACCAAGTACAAAACTGCGTAGAGTGCTTTCTGTTTGATAAGTCTATGTGTGGCATATACAAAAAGCACGAGCTATCGCTCGTGCTTTGTTGCATTAATAAAACACAACCTCCATGGAGGTTGTGTTTTGTTGAAGTGTTTATTCTACTTTTGGCCAGCTCGCTACCATTAAGATATCTTGGTCTTTCATCTCCTCCGGAAGTTCTTGCCAGATAGTCTCAGTCACAAACGGCATAAATGGGTGTAGGAGTTTTAGAGAGGTGACGAGGTAGTCGTGCAGTAAGCGCTGCCGAGAGGCTCGTTCTTCTGCAGAGCCTGCGAGCAGCGGTTTTGATTCCTCGATAACGATACTGGCAAAGTGGTCCCATACAAAGTGGTACACCTTTTCGGCAGCCAAGTCGAAGCGATCTTTGTCCATGTGTTCGGTGATCTCTGCAATAGCAGGGAAGAGATGCTCTTTTTCAAACGCAGTGTCTTCCGCTGTATGTTCTGCGCCTGGTGTGTAGTCAGTGGTGTTGTCAAGTACAAAGCGCGTGATATTCCAGATCTTGTTTGCAAACTTTTTGTATGCGTTGATCTTGTCAGGATCAAGGTTCATATCGCTTCCTGGTGCGTTGTTTACCAGAAGCCCCATACGTAGTGCATCGGTCCCAAACCGCTCTTGGACTTCGCTTGGTGCAGTAACGTTTCCTTTTGACTTGCTCATCTTTAGTCCCTTTTTGTCACGTACCATGCCGTGCAGGTATACTTTTTTAAACGGCACTTCACCAGTTCGGTAGAGACCAAGCATGATCATGCGAGCAACCCAGAAGAAAATAATGTCCTTTCCGGTTTCCATGACTGAGGTGGGGTAGTAGTTTGTAAAGTCATCACTGTCAGGGAAGCCAGTGGTACACAATGGCCATTGCCCTGATGAGAACCAGGTGTCGAATGTGTCTGGGTCAGGCTCCATTGCTCCGTCACACTTCTCACACGCAGTAATGGTGTCTTCAAGATCCACCTGTCCATGACCACACTTCGTACACACTTTTGCAGGAATAGAGATACCCCATACAACTTGCCGTGAAATGTTCCAGTCTTCAATATTTTCCATCCAGTGCTTGAAAACACGTTCGTCACGTTCGGTCACAAAAGTCACGTCTTTATTTTCAACTGCAGCAAGCGCTTTTTCCGCAAGTGGTTTTGTGTTTACAAACCACTGTTCACGAATCTGCGGTTCAATCTCACGGTTGCATTTATAGCAGCACGGCACTGAGTGCTCGTACTTTTCATCAACTTTTACCAAAAGTCCTTTTTCGTCGAGTTTCTGCACGATCTTCTCACGCGCTTCAGTTATTGGCATACCTTCAAACTCATCAGCAATTGGCAGCAGTTTACCGCGCCAGTTAATGATCTGTTCGTAGTCGAGATTGTGCCGTTTGGCAATCTCAAAGTCGATCCCTGAATGCCATGGCGTAATGGTCATGACACCAGAACCCATCTCAGGGTCACCCGCTTCGTCTTTGATGATGGTTGCGGTGATTGGTCCGTTGATCCACTCAAGCTCGATTTCTTGACCGTGTTCGTATTCTTTGTATCGCTCATCGTCCGGGTGCATGACCACGTACTTGTCACCAAACTTTGTTTCAGGGCGAGCAGTACCGATAACAAATGGTCCGTACTGGAAGTAGTAGAATTTACTGGTTCGGTCATCGTGTACAGTTTCTAGGTTTGAGAGGGAAGTCTGGTGTTTCGGACACCAGTTTACTGTGCGAGCACCTCGGTACAGCAGCTCATCGTCTTCAAGCTTCTTGAAGGTGTCGTATACTGTTTTGATAACTCGCTCATCGAGTGTGAAGAGGGAACGAGACCAGTCGCACGAAGCACCAAGCTCGCGGATCTGGTTTTCCATAAACGACTTATTGCTCATGGTGAATTCCATAATTTCGTCGTAGAGCTCTTTTGGTTCCATTTGGAAGCGTGAACGACCTTCTTTTTGGAGTTTCTTTTCATACACCACCTGTGTCTCAAAACCAGCATGGTCCGCACCAGGTAGCCAGAGTGCCTTTTTTCCACGCATACGCTCAAAGCGCATCATGGTGTCTTCAATAGTGAACACGAGTCCGTGTCCTGCATGGAGTGACCCGTTTGCATTTGGTGGTGGCATGACGATAGTGAACGCTTCGGTACGTTCTCCGGGAAGGTTGTCTGGGTTGAAGTACCCCGAATCTTCCCATAGCTTATAGATGTTTTTCTCGTGTTCAGAAGGATCGTAAGGTTTTAAAAATACTTCTGGAATCTGGTTTTGTTCACTCATGCTTTATCGATTAGTTAGAAGTCGATAGTAGCATGAAATACGTTGCATATAAAGCGTTATTTTCATGAAAAGACCTTGCCAGTTTGGCAAGGTCTTGGATTCAAGTGTATTCATTTTGTCTAAGATTTGCGTAGAGCATTTCCATAAACGCGGCAAACTGCGTTGCGTTTGGAGAGCGTTCAAGCTGCAGTTCCCAGACTCTCGTATATTTCCTAGGTTGGCCTGAGCTCAGTACCGTAATTTTCGATCCAAGTTGGGTGCAGTAGGTAGGAAATGTGTCTTCATCAATAGGCAGTTCGCGCTGGCCGATGGTTCTTTCAGTAAAGAAAAAGCAGTGTGTTTTTTGTGTATGCCTTGTAATAGAAAGCATGGTGACATCCTTCCAGACGAGGTCGATACTACTTGGTTGCATGCTATGCCTCCGTTTATTTGTTTCTGTATGGCACAGTATCACGCTACTATATACTGTCAATAAAAACACCCAGCGCAGAAACCCGCGCTGGGTGTTTTGTCTACTCTGCAATGTTTCGATTTCCATCTGCTTTGATCAGTCGTGCTGCAGCTGGGTTTGAAGCGTTGGCACTTCGTGCGTGGCCAGAGAGTGCGATCATGATTGAGTTGTCAGTCGAGAGTCCAGGGTTTGGAAAGTAGATCTCTACGTCAGGGTGACTCTCGAGTAAGTGCGCATGAAAGGACTGACGGATAAACTCGCTCGCACTCACACCACCACCGATGATAAGTGTTTGCGCACCGGTTTCATCGAGTGCTTTTTGTGTCTTTTTTATCAATACTTCAACCGCAGCGTCTTCAAAGTCGCGAGCGAGCGCCTGCATGTCGGTCTCACCAAGTTCTTTGCCGTCAATTGCGTATCGTACTGCGGTTTTCAGTCCTGAGAATGAAAAGTGTAGATCACCTGAGTGGAGCATAGGTCGTGGTAGCGCTGCATACTCTGGGAGGTTTGCGGTGCGGCCGAGCTTTGCAAGACGGCTGATCTCTGGGCCTCCTGGGTAGGGGAGCCCCATCATGCGTGCGACTTTATCAAACGCTTCTCCAACAGCGTCGTCTTTTGTTTGTCCAATCTTTTCGTACGTGCCCCAGTTGTCCATGCGCAGAAGTTCAGTGTGTCCACCAGAAATAAGCAGTGACACGGCAGGGAAACCTACTTGCACGAGCTTGTCATCTTCTTCAACATCAAAAATAGAAGCAAGCACATGGCCTTCCATGTGATTAACCGGCACCACATGGATGTTCCACACTTCTGCAAGTGCTTTTGCGAAGTTTACCCCCACCCAAAGTGCAGGCTCTAAGCCAGGTCCAGAGGTGACCGCAATGAGTTCCACGTCTGGCTTTTCGTATGTTTGGAAGAATGTAATAAGTTCTTCGGTCATTCCTGATTCACTTTCGTGCACAAGGAGCTCATGAAGCATTTCAACGTGTTCTTGTGGAAGTTCTGATGCTTCTTCGTGCAGGAGTTCGGCCTGCTCAAGCGCCTTTGTGAGCATGGGAATCAGCTTCTTTGCATGTTCGCGCTTCGCAAGTGCGGGGAATACACCCCCATACTCGGCATGGATGTCTATTTGTGAATGGAGTGCATCACCCAGAACTTCATACGAGGCGTCAGGAAACTGTCCGTCAACTTTGACGATACTTACCGCTGTTTCGTCACAGCTTGTTTCTATAGAAAGGATGTTCATGTTTGCTACTCTAGCGCAGGACTATAAAAAAGAAAAGGGAAGCTCGTCAAAAGATGCAACACCAATCCCTGCTGCGTTTTTATGTCCACCACCACCGTACTTGTTTGCAATAGTAGCTACGTCACAGTCTCCAATACTTCGGAGTGAAATCTTCACCATGCCGTCAGTGTGGTAGTACACAATCCCGATTGGCTCTTGTTCTTCTGCGAGGTTCAGTTCTGCGAGGTTGTTGCCGAGGATCGACGCGTACTCACAGGAGTTTACCGCCCATACCTCATGTCCTTCAAAGAGTACTCGCTCCTTTCGTTTCATCATGTGTGCAACGAGTTTGTCTTCAAACTTTGCAAGAAGTGATCCTTTTGCAATGAAGTTAATGAGATTGTTTTCCTCTTGCAGGTCAGTAATGAGTTTGTCCCACACAGCAAAATCCATCTCGTACTGGCCAAGTGCAGTGCTGAACTCGCGACTCTCAATAAGTGCAAAGCGCCACAGGTCTGTGTCTTCTACGTACTTAAGTACTTCAGGTACTTCTGTGTCTGGATGGAAATGCATCCACGCAAGTACTGCACCAGAGTGATCGTTGTCGAAGATGTTGTCAGGGAAGGCTGTGACATCTTCTTTTGCGCTGATGTGGTGGTCGATAACGAGAACGCTCTTGTTGGTATCAAGAAGTGTCTGCAGCACGTCTTTGGTAAACGAGAAGTCGACGATATACACCTCTTTATCGGTAAGTCCTGCAGGTGGTTCGTTTACGTGTGCTTTTAGAGGGATGTATGACGCGTTGTCCCCATAGATTTTCCAGGCTGCATACGCAGCACCAAAACCATCAGGACAGTCTGCGTGATAGATAACAACTATGTCTTTTAGTGTTTTCATATCTTCAAAATAAATACTATGTGTCCGATACAAGACTTGAACTTGTGACCTCTACAATGTCAATGTAGCGCTCTACCAGCTGAGCTAACCGGACACATAAAACTTATTTGAGTATTAGTATACCGAAAGTTTATTAAATTTCTATCTGAATAGAGACAACCCCTTTTCAACAGCTCGTTGCATCTTTGCATTCTTAGCATAGCCTGAGCCCTCGAGTACGTCTTCAGATTTTGTTACGAGACTGATCTTGTGCACAATATCTTGTGCTCGCATGATTGGCTCAAGACAAAGAGGATTTTTTTTCTGGGCATAGTCAGCAAATACTGCAAGCTGATGCTCCATTTCAGTTACGATTGCATGACGAGCAATATGGCCTTTACCTCCGTCTTTTGCACGTGCAAGGTCCTCCATAACACCGACATCCAACGCCGCAACTACACGGGGAAGGTCGTGCAGTTCTCGACGGACACCTTTACTTCTGTCATGGAAGTATTTCACTGTTCCGAGCCCATTTTCTTCACCGTCGTAATGATCGATTTCGTTTTTAATCCTTTTGAATTTGCTATGTAAATTATGAGAAAAACTAATATCGACACCTAGTCCAAGATGAGTAGCAGACTCGGATTCGCTATTTTGGGGGTTGTCTATAGTAAGTACCATATCTATTCCATGGTAAATATCATCATACTCCGATGTTTTGATTGCCGTACATAATGGTATCCAGTTTGCGACATTAATGCCGCGGATGATTTGGTACTCAAGAATTTCTGCAAGATTACGAACTTCTCCTTCTGTGAGATTTCCGACGGATTTATTGTTGGCAGTTTCTGCAAAACCAGCTTTTCTTTTCTGTACATACCGCAAATCTCGTGCGATTGTTTCTTCATCATGTAGCTCGGTGAAGTTTTCAGGGTGAGTAGCCAACTTCTCCATAATGGGAGCTATCTTTGTATGTAGTGGGAGCAATAGTTCTGCTGTATCCTCGATGTTGTCTTTTCGCTTTCTGCGATCAAGTGTGTTGATTGTTGAGTGTTCTGGGTTCATGTTTATGGTCTGTATATTATAGCATTTGAATTTTTCAGGAGCAGGTATATAGTTGAATTATGGTAATACTCTATCCAACAGAAACGCTCTACGCACTGGGGGTGAATGCCCTTGATTTTGATGAACTGCAAAAACTCTACACACTGAA
>JAUIFS010000008.1 GCA_030430425.1 bacterium
ACGTGGTACACCAATAGTGTACGTTTCTTGTACCGCAACCTCAGGATAGGTATCTTCTGCAATAGTTGTACCGTCCATTGGGTCACTTCCTGAAATAACCTCATGGACAAGCTGTGCATCAGCAACGGTGTGCGTCAGGGGTCCAGCCTGATCGAGTGATGAACCCATAGCCATCAATCCGTATCGAGACACCGCACCATAGGTTGGTTTATATCCAACAACTCCACAGTAGCTTGCAGGCTGACGCACTGATCCTCCCGTATCAGTTCCTAGTGCAACAGGAACCGCGCCCATAGCAACTGCTGCTGCAGACCCACCTGAAGACCCTCCTGGTACCCGTGTTGTATCTACTGGATTTTTTGTTGGACCAAATGCAGAATTTTCGGTTGAGCCGCCCATCGCGAACTCATCCATATTTACTGCGCCCACAATAATCGCACCAGCTGCTTTAAGCTTTGCGACAATGGTCGCATCGTATGTGGCTGTGTAGTTCTCGAGAATTTTTGACCCCCCTGTAGCTCGTTTGCCTTTGTGTAAAATATTATTTTTGAGCGCAATCGGGACGCCAAGGAGCGCAGGGGCAGTATCCCCTTCTTTTATATACCGTTGTGTAGCTTCAGCGGCTTGTGCGAGCGCATCCTCCTTGTACACATCAAGAAATGCATGAATCTCACCGTCATCCTTTTCAATAACCGCAAACGCTTCTGTCACTGCTTGTGTTGGGGTATAGGTTCCCGCAACAAATCCTTCTCGCATTTTTGCAATAGTGTCCATCATACTAATCAGTATTTAAAATTTTCTTTACCGCCACAAAACGACCTTTTGTTTCTGGTGCTTCTGCAAGCAGGTCTTCAGTATGTGTGTTGGCTGGTGTCGTTATTACGTCCTCACGAAATACGTTGTATACCGGACCCGTTTTTTTTGTGAGGTCGCTCGCAGCAGCAATATCGTGTACCACACTCACATACTCCAATACAGCGGTAATGTCACCCTTGAGCGAATCAGCTTCTGCGTCAGAAATCTTAATGCGCGCAAGATTCCCTAGTTTTACAATTTCATCTTTTGTCATCCTCTTAAAAATTATACAGATAATACATCTCTTTCTGTAGACCCGAGTACATACCGGACCAGTTTGCCGCATGATAGCACAACTAGGAAATAAGTGACAGAAACGCTGCTTCGGTAAGTATCGTCACGCCAAGACTTCTTGCTTTCTCTTCCTTTGAACCAGCATCAGCACCCACCACAACATAGTCAGTTTTCTTTGAAACACTTCCTGAAACTTTTGCTCCATGTTTTCGTGCCCTGTCTTTTGCCTCATCGCGCCCGAGCGTTGGTAGTGTTCCTGTGAAGACAATGGTTTTCCCACGCAATGCTCCCGAAGCTGTATTTTGTGGATTTTCAATATCGAGGTAGCGCAACAAACCTTCAAGGACTGTTTTGTTGTGATCATTGTGCAACCATGCAAAAAGCGACTCTCCGACCACTGCTCCCACCCCGTACACCGCTGAAAGCTCTTCAGCTGAAGCTTCTTCTAGCGCCTTGAGAGAACCAAAATGCTCCGCAAGCACTCGTGCCGTTTCTTCTCCTACCTGATCAATAGAAAGTGCCACAAGCAATCGATGGAGCGGTACTCGTTTTGCTGCAGCAATTGCAGCTACAACATTTTGTGCTGCCTTCTCTTGAAAACTTGGCAGATCGCGCAAGTCACCGACTTCAAGTGTAAATAAATCTTCGTATGTTGCAATAAGTCCGTGATCAAGCAATAGATCAATAATACGGGGACCTACACCATCGACATTTAGTGCACCCTTTGCAACAAAGTGATATAACCGCTGCCGATGCAAATAATCTGAATCAAGCGTTACACACCGATACGCAGCTTCACCTGGAACACGTTCAATACAACCGTCTCCACCGCACCCGTCAACTTTTTTAGGGAAACGGAATGGTTTTGTGTTTGCGGGACGAAGTTCCGTAATTACCTGAACTACCTTTGGAATAATATCTCCGGCTTTCTCTAAAATAATAGTGTCACCTATTCGTACATCAAGTCGAATAATCTCGTCTTCATTGTGGAGTGTCGCTCGAGACACTGTAGAGCCGTCAATAAACACAGGAGTTAAGTGTGCTACAGGCGTCACAACCCCCGTACGTCCAACCTGTAGTTGAATATCCTCCACCACCGTTGTCGCCTGTGCTGCTGGGAACTTAAATGCAGTTCCATATCGTGGCGATTTCGCAGTATATCCAAGTGCCTTTTGGTACACGATCTCATTAACCTTAATCACCACACCATCTACTCCGTATGGGAGTGTGTCTCTTTTTGTAGCCCAGGTTTTATAAAAAGAGACGATATCAGTAATGTGCGTACATACTTTTCTATTTTTATTTACTATAAACCCGAGTTTCTGAAGTAAACGCAGTTCATCTTCCTGTGTTTCCGGCTGTGTAAGTGTTGTCTCCTGAGGATGAAAGAGGTCTATATCGTAGACAAACATTGAAAGCTTTCGCTTTTGTGCAACAGCAGCATCAAGCTGACGAAGCGTCCCTGCTGCAGCATTCCGTGGGTTTGCAAACAGAGGCTCCCCTGTTTTTGCACGTGTAGCATTAAGACGGTCAAACTCTTTATGAGAAAGCCACACTTCTCCCACACAGGTAATATCAACTGCTTGCGACAATGTATGTGGTACATCAGCAATAGTACGTACCGTATGCGTTACGTCCTCACCAATAACACCGTCACCCCGTGTTGCTGCTTGTACAAGAGAGCCGTTTTCATATCGCAAAATAACCTTTAATCCATCTATCTTATGTTCTGCGACATACGACAAAGAAACTGAGTCACGAGACACATCTAAGAATCGATACAGACGATCTTCCCATTGTGCAAGCTCCTCTTGCGAAAATACATTCCCAAACGACCACTGCCGTACCTGATGCTTTACTTTGGTAAACGCTTCAGAAGCAGTGCCTCCCACAATAGTAGCCTCAGAGCCAACCGTCTCGTCCGTAGAGCCCTCAAGTTTTTGTAGTTCAGCGACCAGAGAATCATATGCCTCATCTGATATCTCAGGTGTATCGTCAGTATGATATCGTTCCCGATGATGCGCAATAAGTGTGCGTAGCTGTGTTATTCGTTTTCTATCTGGCATGCTGTTCATACGTGTAGCGCAATAATACCCCGTGTGCCACAAGTTTCAAAGCATGCACGATTGTTAGAATTCAGCAGAAAGCTCACGAGTAACTGCCTGTGAGTTTCCATTTATATTGCCACACGCTTTGTTGTAGCCCTGCACAAACGCATACGTGCAAATATTGCCATCTTCACAGTCAAGTGTTCCTCGAAATCCAACATGCACACTCATGTCTCCCGATGATGCATCAAATACGTACGATTCAAAACTAACGCAGCGAAGTCGTGTCCCGGAACCATCTGTGTCCCAATCAAACTGGTAGGTAAATTCTTGTTGTTCACTTGTGCCATTGCTATCGGTCATACTTGCCCCACTGAGATCAAAACAATCAATAGCAACCGTCTGTCCATCATTCACAAACGCATCTGGTTGTGTATTCCGTAGATACTGCAAACATTCCATACCCGCAACAGCCACCTGGAATGCCTCCTCTGAGCCAAGAGTGCTATTTGTTAAATTCAATTGCTTAAGCATAACTGAGAGCAACGCAAGCCCAATAGACAAGACCACCGCAGAAACAATAACTGCAAGCAATAAGGCAAATCCTTTTTTGTTGTACGGTGTATTATTCATATAAATTAAATACAGTACTTCGTAACTCTACCTTTTGTGGGGCTATCCCTGTATACAAACGTGACTGCCACGTAACCGTGGACGTAATGAGCACTTCCTTGTCTCGTGAACCAGCACCGACCTCTTCTAGGTGTATAACACGTTCATACATTGTTTCATCTGCACTTGCACCATTTGCACGGTAGGGCACAGATGTACCAGGTACATATCGAAGCATACAGCTACTACTGCCACAATCAATAATAGGACTCCGTACATCTTCATTATTAAAATCAACACCACATCCTGCTCCAGAGAAACATCTGCTTATACTTCCTGAGGTATGCCAATCCCAACTTTCAGACAGGTCACCATTCTGAATAGCAGCAAGAATTGACCCGTTTCGTTCAGCAACGATAGCCTCGATGCCCTCTTGTGCCAAAAATACCGCAGTTGCTTGTTCTCGCGCAAACTGTGCACTCTGCAAACCACGCGAGGCAATAGTCATAGGTCCTACGGTGGCAATCAACAATACTGAAATAGCAACAAGCACCTCAACAAGTGAGTATCCGCTCGTATGCTGCTGTGAAGTATGTGTAAACATATTATAAATCGAGAGACTGTTGTGTTACCGATGCTTGTAACGTAAATCCAGCATCGGTCCCTGCAACATCCCCTGCACTTGCTTCTATATATATTGTAACAGTCGGGGAATGTGCATCGGGAGACCTATCGGTGTGCGCCACTGAGAAATGCATATGGTCTATAGATACGCCTGGAGCAGTAATTGACTCCCAGTCAGTCGCCCCATCTCCGAGACATAATCTTCGTTCAATAGTATTATCAGTAGCATTAAATCTATACCCAATACGACTACCAGCACAATTTCCTGTCAGACTGCCTCCTGATTCGGTGAAAGCAAAGTTGTCTCCACTGGTACCCGTAGGACAATCATTTGTATCGTTAGTTGTATGTAATGCTCCCGTTGAAGTTTGACACTCATAATGCAGTCCTGTTCGTATATCTCGGGTCATAGCATCCAGTGCGAACGATACGTTTGAAACAGCCTGTTGCACATTTTGTGCTTTTGCATTTGCATCCATAAGCACAATGAGTGTCCCCACCGCCATGCCAACAACCACCGTGAAAATGGACATGGAGACCAACACTTCAATAAGTGTAAAACCTCGTTTTTTCGTTACGGCTGCATTTTTTTTAGGGGTCAAAAAAAACATACTATTCAACAACAATTTGTCCACTATTATACACCCATACTTCTCGCTTCATGGCAGGGTTGGTTTTAGATGCAATCTCGATGGTCAGGTACCGAACTCCTGCGCCACCATTTCGTACGGTATATGACCCACCACCGCTATCACTATTGGCAATAACCGCGTCAAAGTTTGGACGCTTAAAGGCAGCAGATGCCTTTCTATCAGCACTACAGGTGTGTGTATTGGTGCTGTTAGGGACACACAAAGCAGCTATGGTAAATCGTGAATCAAGTTTATATACATCGCCAATCTGTTCTCCTGCATCAAATGCTAAGTTGTCATCTACATCACGGAATAAAATATATTCATCAGGTGTATCTGCATCAAAATAAATGCCGTACGCACTTCTGTTGTCACCTCCATCTGTTCGGACATTTACCCCGTACTGTTGCGCAGTGCGCAGATCCAGAGAAACTTCAAGCGCTTGTGACTTGAGTAATGTAACGTTATTAAAACCAGAATACTGCATCAATACTGCTGCAGTAGCAAGCACCACAATACTTATAGTCACCATAAGCTCAATAAGCGAAAAGCCTGGTGAGGACGGTGTATTGATTTTAAAAAGAGAAAAAACTAAGCGCATGGGTTATATGATAGTTGCCATGAGTTGCAGCACATATACATCGCATAGAAATACAAGGAGAAATGCAACAACCATAAACGGGGCAAACGGTACCTCACTTTTCATTGTAAAATATCTAGGATATTTTGCTACGTGTGTATGCGGACAAGTACTGCAAAGTCGTTGGAGGTGCTGTGTAGCCCATACAACACCCGCATGCACTCGAGGGTATGCCAAAATACCAATACTCACCACTGCACCCACCCAAAAGGAGAGCACCACGAAGGAGAATGCCCCTACAGGTCCCAACATAAACCCAAGTGGTAACGCTAGTTTCACATCACCAAACCCAATCCATCTTCCTTTGGAAACAAGCCATAAACATCCATAGAAAGCAAAGGCACCCCCTGCAGCCAAACAATGTTCAACGAGCATACTGGAACTGAAATGTCCATATGTGGTATATCCCATATAGAGCGCAGCACAAAACGTCGTTGCAATAACTAACTCATCAGGGATAACCATGTGGTATATGTCATATACCGTGATCATAAGAAGGACCACCCCTAGTAAAAATATAATACCCGCAAGTATCGTGTATGAAAATTTTACAAAAATAAGTACTGCCAAGAGCGCCGTCGTTGACTCAACTAAAAAATATCGAATAGGTATCGCGCACCCGCAGGAACGACATCTCCCGCGTAAAAAAATATAGGAAAGAAGCGGAAATAATTCAAACCAACGTAATGGCGTACCACACGACAAGCAGTGTGACGACCCAGAGAGTGATTTTCCCGTATGGAATCGATAAATCACTACATTAAGAAAGCTGCCCACAATGAGCCCAAATACTCCGACGATCGTATAGTGATACCATAGTGGCAAAATATCCATGCAGTCAATTGTACACTACACGCGCGATACCTTCGGTATCGCGCGTGGTGATAGGTCTACGGTCCACACACCGCATCCTCAGAACCAGACGTGTTACTAATACTTGTATTTGTTGTTGTGAGTGACTTTCCATCATTATCAACACAGTAGAATAACGTTGTTGAAGCAACAAGCTGAGCCTCAATAGCCCAAAACCGTGGTACATCAGCTCCGTCTACACATGTCACCGTACCGGTTTTGTTCAATTCATCAGCACGCGCCAGTGCATTTTGAATAACAGCATCATCACACATATCTATATAACTCAGATTGGTATCAAAAAACAACTCCGCTTCCCCACGCATATTATTAATTGACTGCACAATAGCTGCATCAGCACCTTTATCACGCGCTGCGTTAAGTGACGCCAGTACCACTGAAGCAAGAACACCCATAATGGCAATCACAACCAAAAGCTCGATGAGCGTAAAACCTCGGTTTCGTGTTTTCCTCATATAGTATGTAGTGTACGCGAAAAATACCCCACATAGAAAAGATGCTGGGGAAAGAAAAAACTCCCGAAGGGAGTTTTTTCTTTATTCTGCCAAGTACGATTACTACGGACTTGAAGTGATTACTGCAGCACAGTTGTTCCCCGTTGATCCTGCGTCAAGTACACCGGTATTAACTCCAGAAGCACCTGTTGAATCAACACAAATGAAATCTCCAGAAGCACCCACAAGCTGACTTGCAACTACCCATTCGTCAGAGTCGTCAGCACAGTAGAAATTATTTGCTGTTGTTCCATTCTTTGCATCAATGTCAGTTCGTAGTTGCTCAGTAGTGTTTGCACCAGTACCTGAACATACTGAATCATAATCTACAGAACCATTTGCTTGCTGACCAATAATTTCAGCCTGCGCACGAAAACTGTTAATTGACGCTTGAATTGCAGCATCAGTTCCCTTGTCTCGTGCTGAGTTAAGTGATGCAAGTACTACGGATGCAAGGATACCGATGATTGCAATCACCACGAGGAGCTCAATGAGCGTAAAACCTCGGTTTAGTGTTTGTTTCATATAGTTATATTAGAAATAATAGTAATACATTCTGTTCAGGCATCAGCTGCATGTCTCAACAAAATACAGTTACTCCACGCTGTGGTGGATACTCTTATTATACGACCAATACACTCATTAATCTGATACCTTGTGGAAAAGATAGTAAAAACCCCTCACACAGGTGAGGGTTTTTTACTAGATTGTATTGGTGAGGTTATAGATTGGCATGAGTACCGATGCTAAGAGTACCCCTACTCCAAGCCCCAGCATCACGATCATGATTGGCTCAATAAGTCCAATAAGTGTGTCTACTGCATTGTTCACCTCACGTCTATAGAACACCGCAAGTGTTTCAAGAATCTCGCCCAAATTACCTGTCTCTTCCCCGACTTTTGCCATCTGTGCAAGCACTCCGGGTATTTCTGGATATTCAGAAATAGTGTCTGCAAATGAGCGACCTCCCTTTACTTCAATAAGTGTGTACTCAAGAATTTCTCGATATACACGGTTGTCCACCACCGCAGCAGTCACTTCAATAGCTTGCACCATAGAAATTCCACTGGTAAGCATGGTTGAGAGGTTGTCACACATACGGGTGAGATACAGTTTTTTCTGTAGGTCGCCAATATATGGAATGCTAATTTTTAGCTCGTCAAAGAATCGAGCCCCTACCTCAGTTTGTCGGAAGTACCACAACCCAAAACCAGTAGCTGCTATACCAAAAATAATGAATACGATTGAATCAGTCACAAATGTAGAGAGTCCAATAACTATTTTGGTGTAAATTGGCAGTTCTTGCCCTGAGTCAGTAAGAATCTTTGCGATCTTTGGAATCACCATAGTGAGCATTAAGCCCATAACAATAACAAACACACCAATGACAAATGCTGGGTAAATAAGAGCATTTTTTGCCTTCGTTACCACCTGGTACTGCCGGTCTAAATAGTCAGCAAGATATAAAAATGTCTTTTCAAGAGAACCGGTCTCCTCACCCGAACGAACCATATTTACATAAAATTCTGAAAACACGTCTGGGTGCGCTGAAAGCGCACGTGAAATAGAACTTCCTGATTGCAAATCGTCAACGATAGATGCAAGCACTCGTTGCATTTGCGGATTTTCAGCCTCTGAAGCAAGCAATCGGAAAATACGCAACGCTGAAACTTGTGCTTCAAACAATGTTGCAATCTGCCGCGAGAAAATAACAATTTCTTTGTGGCTGATTCTCTGGAACCACTCAAACTCAACATCGAGGAGACCTCTTTTTTCACTTACGGGGTCAATGGAAATTACGGTATACCCTTCCTTTTGTACACGTGCAATAGCAGCATCGACATTTGTTGCCTCAACAACACCTTCTCGCGATGCATTGTGCTGATCAATTGCTTTGTAGTTAAATAACATAGTTTTATTCAGTATACCCTACATGAGACGTTCAAGTCCTTTTGGATTTGTTGAATACGCAAATGCATTTTCAACGGTAATTTCACCACGTTTCACAAGGTCCAATAGTGAACGGTTCATGTCGATCATTCCATGTTCAAGTCCTGTTTCAATCACGGTTTGAATTTCATGTGTTCGCGCTTCACGGATAAGGTTAGAAACCGCACTGTTATTCACCAGCAACTCATAGGCAGGTACAAGTCCTCCAGAAATACGAGGTATCAGTCGCTGTGAGAAAATGCCTGCAAGTGAACCCGCAAGCTGCATGCGTATCTGGTCATGCTGTCCTTCGGGGAAGGAATCCACAATACGATCAATCGTTTGTGATGCGTTGTTGGTGTGTAGTGTTGCAAGAACGAGGTGACCGGTTTCCGCTGCAGTTACAGCAGTACCGATTGTTTCAGCATTTCGCATTTCCCCCACCAAGATAACGTCAACATCCTGACGAAATGCAGAGTGCAGGGCACTTTCAAAACTATGCGAATCAACCCCAATTTCCCGCTGATCAATAAGTGCTTTTTTAGGATCATATTGGTATTCGATAGGATCTTCGATGGTAACGATATGATCCGCACGGTTTACATTAATGTACTCAACCATTGCCGCAAGTGTGGTTGACTTACCCTGCCCCACCGGACCTACACACAAGAAAAATCCTTGCGTACGCTGTACGAAACTTTCAAGAATAGGTGGCAACCCGAGCTCTTCTATCGTCTTTATTTCATTTGGAATAAGTCGCAATGCGATAGACATTGAACCACTTTGGTAAAATGCATTACCACGAAAACGTACCCCATCGGCGTGCGCATATGCAAAATCGGCTTCAAATCGTTCAGTAAATTGTTCAAACCGTTGTTTGGTCATCAGTACACGTGCAAACCCTTCAACGTCTTGATCAGTGAGAATGGGCTTCTTAACCAGTTGGATAAGTGACCCCGTTACTCGTATCATTGGATGCGATCCAACCGAAAAGTGTAGGTCTGAACCTTTTTCAGCAATGACAATATCGATTAGATCTCTCAGTTCTCTTTTGTAGTCTACTCCTGCCATATGTTATTTAGTTACGATTTTATGAACCTTTGCAACCACTTCACTTGGTATTGATTCTGCTTTGATAATATACCCATCAGCTCCTGCGTTATGCGCTGCATCAATATCTGACTGTTCGCCCTGATTAGACAACACAATACACACACTTTTTTTGGTCTGTTCATTCTTTTGTATTGCTTCCAACAGATCCACTCCAGACATGCCCGGCATGACCATATCCATAATGATCACGTCGAAAGTCTCCTCTGCAAGGATTGAAAGTGCTTTTGCGCCATCGTGCGCAACTTGTACTGCATCACCTGCTTCGGTGAATTTTGTAGCGTACATATCGCGTAAAAAAGCATCGTCATCAACTAGCAGTAGTTTCATATAATTAAAACGTTATATACACAGTATACGCTACAGCTCTAACGGAGTACTTTGGTTATCGACAGGAGTCTCAGCATCAGTGGTTTCTGCGGGTGGTGCAGGACGCGGTGTCTCAACTGACTGTTCAGGCACTTCTTCTGGCTCTTCTTCACCCATACCCACCTTTGAGCCAAACACGTTCATCTCTTCGTACGGAATAACATGCTCAAGTGCTTTGATAATTGCGTCTTCCTTGATTGGCATAAAGCCATTTTTCCGAGCTGCTGTGTAAATATCTTCCTCTGAGCCATCATTGAGAATGAGTTCTTGAATTTCTTCATCCACTTCAAGTACCTCCATAACCGCAACACGTCCTTTGGTTCCTGAAGCACACGCAGGAGACGGTTCTGGATGTTTCATCGTCAGCGAGTTTGGTATACGTTTGTGATACTTCTCCGGGAGTGTTGAGAATGTGTCGGTAATCATCATTTCAACACCACCGCCAATATCCATCTCTTTCCCCGTATCAGGACAGAGTCGCCGCGCAAGCCGTTGTGCAATAGCAAGCTTCAATGTTGGTGCAATCAAATACGGATCAATCCCCATATCGATCAAACGAGGTATTACCCCTATTGCGTTGTTCGTGTGGATTGTAGACAACACCAAGTGACCCGTAAGCGCAGCCTGAATGGCAAGCTGTGCAGTTTCCTTATCACGAATCTCCCCCACCATAATAACGTCTGGGTCTTGACGGAGTGCAGTACGCAGTCCTTGCGCAAAGGTATAGCCAATTTCTGGACGCATCTGTGACTGACTCACATTTTCAATGTTGTACTCGACTGGGTCTTCCAAAGACAATACATTTTTTGTAAGTTTATCTACTTCCCCAAGCATGGTATACAGCGTTGTAGACTTACCTGAACCTGTTGGACCTGAAATTAATATAATCCCATACGGTTCTTTAATCATGCGCCGAATGGTTTCAAGGTTATGTGGAGAAATCCCCGTTGACTCAAGTGAGGTTACACCACGATCATTGTCCAAAATACGCATCACCACCTTTTCACCATGGTTTGTCGGCAAAATAGAAACACGGAAGTCAATTTTTCGCCCATCAAAGTTTGCTGAAAATCGACCATCTTGTGGTTTTCGTTTTTCGTCCAGACGCATGGTTGAAAGTATCTTTACACGCGCAACCACTGCTGACTGTACATTCCGTGGCAGCTCTAAACTTTTTGCCAAAAGTCCATCTACTCGAAAACGTACGATTACTTTTGCTCCTGTTGGTTCAATATGAATATCTGACGCTCCACCATCTACAGCATAACGCAAAATAGTTGCCACTATTTTAGTAACTGGAGCATCTTCTTTTAATCGATCAAGTTGTTCCTTTGTTGATTCCTTTGTTTCTTTTGCACGCTCAGATATCTCTTCATCAAGTTCCGACTCAAGAGAACCAAGTGCGTCCCCAACCTCACCAGAAAGTGAGTCATAAACACTCAATGCCTGCTCAATATCGCGATTGAGCATAAACACAAACTTAAACGGCATGTTGTGTTTGGTACTGATAAAGTTCAGCGCTTCACGAACTTGCAAGCTATCAGGATCGTTAGCAGCAACTACCAAAATATCGTCTTCAACACGCACTGGCATGAGCCGGTAGTGTCGTGCAGACTCTTCAGGAATATACTCCAGCACGGACTGTGGCACTGACTCATTTTCATTAAACGTATGCGGTGGCACACCAAAATACGTAGCGAAGGCATTACGTACTACTTCGGGAGACACGCCTGACCGCAGCATCGCTTCCTCATAGCTAACAGCTTCTTGCGCTACAAGACTTTCAATAGCTGAAACTTTCTCAGCATCGAGTACTCCTGACTGTGTAAGTTGCTGCAGTACTTCCATTAGATTTAGTTAGTTTCGTTAAAAGGATCAGGCTTCCCAATTGAAACAGGTTCAACAGGCTGTGAAAAATCGAAGAATTTTGAAAAACGTTGATCGGTAAAGATTTTACCTTCAAGCTCGATGCTTTGTAGTGAGTGTAGCCGTTGCAAAAACAGCGATGTCTCCACTGCAGCAGTGTTGTCTACCTGTGTGTTATGTAGACCTGCAGCATCTTTTTGAATAAACACGTAGTATCCAAGTCCTGCAATGAGCAGAATTCCTGCGAGCATAAGAATGTTTTGTAGTGTAGAAGACATATAAATGCTAATTACTCGTAAAACTAGAGGCTCGTAACGTTATGGTAAAACTATAGCCTGCATCAGCAGAAACTTCGGCCGGAGTTTCATTTGTACCAACTCGTGGCTTCGTCATAGAGAGAGAAACAATTTCTAATTGATATTTATTAAACTCAATAGACGTAAGGAACTTTTTGAAGCTTTCATAGTCACCCTGTACCAGCAGCGTAAAGTCTGAATGTTCAAGAGATGCTTCGTCTACAATAATTTCTTCTCCATCTTCGTCATACCGAACCTCCTGAACCGATCTTCGCTGCGAGAGCATTGATTGATCGCTATCTGCAGTAGCAAGGCTCGTAAGCGTGAGTCCCGCATCGCGTGTCATTGCGGAAATATCTGCCATTATTGCAACCGCATCAACTGTTGTGGGAAGATATACATCAAGTGCATCGAGTTGCTTTTTTCCAAAGTTTTGTTCTTTTTGTAAAAGTGCTGCAAGCTGCTGATTATAGAGCTCTGCTTTTTCTACTGCAGTTTTGTATTCAGCAGCTTCGTCTTGTACCACCTTGATTGCATCAAGTTTTGGCATAATAACTGCAAAAACCAAGAAGAGGGCTAGTGCGATCATTGTCAGTTGTAGTATTGTCTTAGTTCCCATATAGAATATTATTGACCATTAAAACTATCTACTCCTGCAGACTCTTCTCCGGATGTGTCGGAAACAGGCAGCACTTCTGTTTCCTCCAACAACAATACTTCTTGGTCTGTTTGTGTCTCTGCAGCATCAGCTGCTGCTCCATTTTCTATGTCGTCAAATGCTTCGAGAGACTCATTCCCTCCTGGAAAGACACCTGGCGGAATGTCAGCAGCAGTAAACACTTTTGTGATTTTTATACGTACTGTATCGTCACCACCGGTTGCCACAGTATCTGCTCCTTCCGCTGTTGTCCCATAAGAGACTTCATGCACTTCAGCACCTTGCAAAATTGAATTTCCCGCTAAAACTTCCCGTTGGAATAGTACCGCATTGAAATCAGGCATCGCCACATCAAGCGATACCGTAAAGGCGTCCTTGCTGGTAGCTGCTTGCGCCGACTCGAGCGCACCATTTTTTGTGAGCGTAAATGCACTGACTAACGACGGACGGAGCAATGTAGACTCCAAAGCAGTCATAAGGTTAGCCACAGAAACAGTATTATCAAGAATGGTATATGCAGTCTTCAAGCGCACATCGAGCTCTCGCACTCGTTCAAGTTCGCTTTCAGCAAAGCGTGCTCGCTCTGTTTCAAGTTGTTGTTTTTGCATGGAAAGATTCTTTTCCTCTTGCATAGAAAGAAAAAACACTGCCGCAGTAGCAACAAGTGCACCAAAAAAGAGCACAAACGAGATATAGGTTAAGACGTATACCTTGCGAGTTTTTTTAGATCTCCCTACTTTCTCTCCCCGGATAGGGGTATTGGGAATAAAAGAACTTCCTTGAGTAGTATTCATACAAAAATTATACATCGCACGAGCACTACCGTTTCACCAGAGGTGTGGACAGTGCTATGCATCAAATGCACGTAAGGCAATACCAAGTGCAACTGAAAACGTTGGTGCAATTTCAGTAAGTACATCTTCCATAAACGCTGGGTATGCAATTTTTCCAAAAGGGTTAGCCTTCTCAACTTGTGTATCAAGCATATAACTTGCGTATGTTTGCATATCGGCAAACGCTGAGCTTACGCCGGTTATGACGACTCTATTGACGGGAGTGCCAACACGCTGCTCGTACTGATCAATAACGCGCTTAAATTCTTGAAACGGGCGTTCAAACGAAGTGACTACCGCTTTCTTTATCACTGCTGCTTGTGGGTCTGCTTGTGTGTAGTTGCGCTTTCTATTTTCTGCATCTTCGTACGGAATAGAAAGATCTTTTGCAACTCTTGCGGTTGCTATAGCACCCCCTGCAAACACACGATGAATACGACGAACCATGCCATCTTTTGCGATATAGAGCTTGCTTGTTTTTGCACCTAAATCGATGATTGCAATGGTGTCATCATCAGACTTATAGAGCGCACGCATTGCACTAAACAATTCAATTTCACTTTGCTGACCACCCATCTGTACTGCAGTGGTCATTTTCTGCAGTACAGCCTGGGCTTCGTTTTGTACTGCAACAGCTAACACCTCATGCACGTCTTCGGGAGTATTACCCACCGCAGGAAGTTCAGTCCACTGAAACGATACGTCAGACATGGGAACCGGAATATATTTTCGTGCCTCAACCTGTACACGAGGACCAAGTTCTTCTTCCGCATTCGCCGTGAGTGAAAACACGGTCACAAAACTACTGGAAAGTGGCAATGCAAAAAAACCTTTTTTTGCAGTAACCTTTGACTCTCGGAGCACATCAACAATTGCCTCAATGCGCTTCTCTACAGGGAGCTCCACTGCGGAACCAAGCTCTTGTTCAGCATAGGGACCGAGCTGCATTTCTCCGTAGGTACCCAACGTCACCACACCCTCCTCTTGACGAAGCTCGACCACTTTTACAGACGAAGAACCAAAATCAACACCTACAACACGTGCAGGTCCTGCGTGCGTATTTTTTGCTATTCCCGAAAAAAGTTTTTTAAAACTAACTGCCATGTTGTTATTATAATATGTCTCTATTCTAGCACTGGTTTTGTATACTTACAGTAATGCCTCTGGATTACAAAAAAATAATACCGTTTCTATTTCCTCCCTCCGATGACGAACTGGTACTCAATGCATGTACTCCAGCTGATTTTGTAAAGAAAGTTTCTCCTCTACAGGTTTGCAACTGCACTGCGCTTTTACCGTTTGCCGACCCAGTGGTAAAAGCAGCTATTCATTTAAATAAATACCATTTTCATGGATATGCACAAACAGTACTTGCTGCTGCCCTTACTGCATATTTGCGCACTGAGCCTCACAAGAGCACCATGCTTCCAGTACCCCTGTCAGCTGCTCGTTTCCGTGTTCGTGGATACAACCAAACTGAAGAAATTGCACTCCGCACTACCCGTACCCTTCCTCAGGTAACACTCGACACAAAATCACTCGTACGTATTCGCAACACACAACCACAAACAACACTCAATAAACAAAATCGTCTTAAAAATATGCACGGAGCGTTTTCTGTTAAGAAAAAATATGCCGATTCGTTGGCAAACAAACACGTATTACTCATTGATGATGTGCTCACCACCGGTGCAACCCTTGCTGCAGCAAAAGATGCACTCGCAATACACAGTCCTGCACGCATTACGTGCATTGCGCTTGCACACTAACACACCCGAGCCACTATAGCTGACTATACTCCATCACAGTGAGTATTTTTTTATCCCCTGAAGATGCTTCTTCCGTAAAGTCTACCCGAACGGTCTGTCCTGAGCTAAAAATATCGACAAGATAGAGGTCTTCTTCTGATGTAAAGGAGGTTGTTTCTCCATTGGTGTCAATATCAAGACGATGTACATCTACATACGTTATGGTGCCAAGAATGGTTTGCAATGGTTCATCTTGGACAAAACATGTCGGACTACCTACTTCCTCGCTGCATATTTTTTTTGTCGTACCAGTCAAGAGCCCCTGCTCTACTCTGCTGCTGTTACACCCATCAAAATACCGTGTGCAGTGCACCAACTCAATCTCAGGGAATTCATTTTCAAAATAAACAAAACCATCTGCAGCACATTGTCGATTCTCTTCTGCACCGAGCACAACACTCCCCGGGGTCTGCATACAGGTAACATATGAATGTGCATACACAGCCGTCATGTCGGCATCAGGCTGAACCATGTCAGTTGTCTGCGTGTTTGTCTTCACTAAAAATGCAATTACGAAAACGCCAATAATTGCACACGCCACTACTATTGTTACAAAGAATGATTTATTCATACGTTCACACTATCATGTGTCTTGTGGTACGTACAATAATTTATTGTGACTGCTCGCAAAACATAAGCACCGACGTCATCGAACCAAATATATACCGCTACAATTCCTCTTTTGAAATAACTGTGCAAAAACTCACTGAGACTTGACACATACTTGCAAAACAACTGTAATTTGATACGATCCACAGTAGAAACGACCTTGAAAAGGAGACCCCAATGAAACTTGTGACTATTGCCCTTATGCTCACATTAGCTTCCAGTCTGGAAGACTGTAGCGAACAAGCGAGAAAAATTGTTGCAAATGAATACGACTTGACACTACAAAAAAACAACAAATTCCACAGTTGCAGTAGCCATCAAGCCATTGACCAACTTTGGCAAGCAGCAACAGCAGGTAACTACTGGTTGGCACAAAGCAAGATCAACAATCTTTCTGGAGAAGGAGGACCGTGTGGTATGAGGCAAATGAATAAGACTGCCACAATACCGGCTAAAATTCTCTACGAGGAAAGAATTGAGAGCGGGAGATACCGTTCCATCAAATTTGCTGAGCTCAAAATATCATCAAGTCAAAGCCTATTCACTGTGTGGCTTATCAATAGACGCACTGGTGCATGGCACCCAGGAGTGCGGACTATTATGAAAGAACGCACAGAAAACGGCATTAATGACATCTTGAATGAACTTTTCAAATAAGTGCAGCCCAACAAAAGACTCTGCAAAGGCAGAGTCTTTTTATTCGTATCATCCTTGGCTGATTTACACAAAAATCGTATCAAAAAATACTATGACATTCTATAATCACACAAAAGCTTTAACGAAACACTACAGAACCACTATCAAATTTTAAATCAAACACAAGTTCCCCTTTTGCAGTAAAGAAATAAGAATGTACCTCAGACAACATTTTAGAAAACACAGCTTCTTGTGAGTCCTCACAATACATCATGGTTGCTGCCATTGGACCAAAAGTGATCTGTTTTCCCTCCAACGCATATGTTCCACTCATTGCATTACAGTCAGTAGTTACTGAAACTGAACCATCATGCGTAAATGTCATGGTGAACGCATCAGCTTTCTTTGGTTCTGCTATAGAATCATTCGCATACGTGGTTCGCACCCAAGTCCATGGTTTCATCTCCAGTGACATACCATCGGGATCTGCTTCGCCAAGGAAATCCTGCACCACTTCACCAAATTGCATGTGCATCGGATCAAATTTTAACCAAACGCTTTTGCCAACCGACGGCTCGGCAGACATTGGCTGCCCTGGTTCTCGGTCAGCGTAGGTAACCACAATCACATTCTGGTGATTTGGATTATCACTTATTGCAGTTGACTGGGGGGCAATTCTGTCCCCCAAGAAATACGCGTGCGTACCTTCCCAACCATCTTCAGTCTGAAGCGCTGCAGCAACATAGAAAAAAGTGCCAGTACCTCCCGTTTCTTGTGTAAGCAAAAACACACTATCTGCACGTCCATCATTATTAAGGTCAATCTGCACGTCGTTACCAAAGTATCGGGTAATGATTTTAGTCGCCGAATCAGGTGTTACATTCTTTTCTGATACACCATTGACCAAAGTTACATGCTCACCATCCACAGTATAGGTCGCATCTTTTGAGTCTAAGGCGTTAGTTTCATGCCCATTAAAAGGGGCTGGACAAATGACCGTACAGCTATTTTCTATACATATAGAATCATAGGGACAGTGTGACTGTATTGCATACGCTGCGGGAGTTTCGCAGTCATTGTCAGTCTGACAACTTTGACCTAAAACTTCGATCACTTCAAAGGTGTCAGTCACTTCAATTTTGTTCCCATCAACATCGTATCCTGGCAAAGAAGCTAGATAATTAAACTTGTACATACCTGCAAGTGCAACGAGTACGACACACGCTATGCACACTACCAACACAGTTACGACAATCTTTTGTATATTCATATATACAGTGTAACAACTGCCCCATTCCAGAAGTTACTATTTTACACTTTCTTGCCAAACCACTTCTGCGCACTCGGCCGCCTGTGTGGACACCCCGGCCAACAACACGGTCGGCGCTTCCCGTGTAATAAATCTTCTTGAAACCGTTTGAGGTGATCCTGACGTGTTGCTGCTTTCTTCACAATCGTCACCCAGCAAATCCACTCATTACGTGCAAGCGGCGTGAGTCCCTCCCACAACTTCGCTACGTTCTTATTGTTATCAATAGCTTCCCGCATATCTTTCGGAAGTCGGTGCAAAAAATTTGTCGTTGTTGTTTTCTTTGTCATTATCAATACCTATACTGACTGAATATTTTCTTGCTTTGGCCATTTCCATGCAAACCAGACGAGCGCACTCAACAGAAGTATTTCAACCACACTACCCAAAAGATAATAAAGCCACGTCTCCCCCACCATCGATCCCGCTATAGTAAGTATATATACAGTCGGTAGTATTAGATTCATCATGCGAGAAACACGTGCCTTCAGCACAAGTGTGAGAAACACCATGCAACTTGGAATGAGTATGTATATTGTGGTCAACAGAAAAAATAACTGGTTTGCTTCAAATACAAACACGTTTCCCTCCAACGCATTTTGCAACACATCTGCTCTAAATAGAGAGAAGATATCGACATACGCATACACAAAGAGCATCACTATCCATAGCGCAGCAAGTACTATTCGAGTATGTACATGTAATTCTTGAAAATTGTTCATGTATCAAATGTAGCACAGGTGTACGTCTGCTTCGACACCAACTTGATTATAATTCTTGTTTTCGGAGCTCTTGCCATCTTCGTATGTCACTCCAAGTAACAACACCATCACCGGTAAAGTCATACTGTGGGTCATCACTTCCCATCACGCTGAGCAACACACCAACATCTTGAAAACCAACCACCCCATCTTGATTTATATCCAGTGGCGGCATCAGCCACACTGACACCTTCGTGCTTAATGCGATTGAGAATTTGTTCCTTGATTTCAGTTGAAATTCGATAACTCTTTTTAGACATAGTCTTTGTATTATTAATGGAATAATACTTAGAAAGAGTGTGCAATGAAAGGGGTACCTTTCATAAATACATCACTCCTTATTTTGCAGCAACTCTTTTGATATGCGCTTTTATCTTCTTTATCGCCCAATCATAGTGACTTGATGTGGTAGAAACACAATAACTTCCTAACGTTGTTGTTCCAGTCCAATCAAACTTTTTCTTCATAAAAAGCTCATCGTTGGAATAAGACTTAATCAGATCTAGTACATTTTTATGACTCTTATTCAACATTATTTTTGCATCTTCAAGTTTTGTACGCTGGTGTTTTTTCCAAAAAGCAACGTTCATTTCTCCATACGTTTTCCATGTATATGGACCGGGAATAAAATTTGATTTATTACCAGACGTGTTATTCTCAACCCATTTCAAAAGCAGCTGATGCCACTCATAGAGATGTATTAGCACATCTCTCAAATTCTTATCTCTTCCCCAGTGAGCTTCTTTCTTCTTTTCGTTGTCTGAAAAATCAAACTTAGTTTTTAAGTCTTTTTCTGACATTGAAGCGACTAATTGACATAATTTTTCAAAATTTGAATCTGCCGCTTCGATTAAGTCCTTCTTTGTTGTTGGTCTAGACATAATATAGTATTAATAAGCCTGAACTAGTATTTTAAACTGTTATGATGATACAACAACCAATTGTGAAATTGCTCACATAAACATGGAGTTCTCATACGCAAGCTGCGGGTAAGAACCAGCACAAAAACATAGTGTCTCGTGCCAGCCCTAGACACTGTCAAAAACGTCTCGAACGCTAGAAACTACACAGTGTTTAGTGCTAGCTCTAAACGGCGGGCCGTCTCGAGTTAGAACCGTGAACGGTCAAGCCCTGCTTGACAAAATCGACTATGTTTCAAAATCAATTTGATAGTGTCTCGTGCGTAACTAAAGATTCAATAGAATGATCCCAGCTACCACAGCAATAATTAAGCCAATTACTATCTGACCAAAAGGCTTTTGGTACCAAGTGAGCTGATTGTTAACCACCTCTACTTGTTGCGGCTTATCTTCTTTTTGTTCACGGGAATTTTTTGCATCGTTGTATTTAGTACCCTCAGGATCAAAGACCACTTGTGACCTGTCTACACCAAAATACTTCAATACATTCTTATCATTCACCTCAAAAATATCCTTGAGTTTGAGAGCTTCTGTGTATGTACCCTCTACCCAATCCTTATTAGTTTCATCAGTATCACCACCAATAACATGCATGGCTGCACCACTGTATTTACCAAAGCCAATATCAATCCAGGCCTGCTTATAATGATGCATAGCTCCACTCTCACGCTCTGAAATTTGTATGGTAGATACAACCTCTGAATCGGCAATTAGTTTAGGTAAATCTTCATAATATTCATCTAAAGTTTCATAAATTCGTGTGTGGCCAGATTCCGTTTCTAGGCTAATCTCAATATCAGACTCAGGAAATCTCTTCGTAAAAAATTCATGAAGTCTTTTTATATGATCCGAACTAACAAACCAGTTCTTTATTTCGATTGTTGGTTTTTTATATTTATGCTTCATATATATTTCCAGGCTCACACAATCTCGTGCTAGCTCTAAACGGCGGAGGGTAAGGGATTCGAACCCTTGATGGGCTATAAACCCATACTTCGTTAGCAGTGAAGCGCTTTCGACCACTCAGCCAACCCTCCAGTATTTTATTTGATGGCGATGGTCGAAAGTGCTTTCGCCCACCTATCGTCTCATAAATATCGACGATTCCGCTCACAAGTTCGCGGACCGGATTAAAAGTGAAACTGTTCACTTTTAATCCACTCAGCCAACCCTCCAGTATTTACAGAAACTGGAGGGTTGGCTGAGTAAAACTGAGACAAAATCCTTTTTCCAACTTCTGCGTGGCAGTAAGAATACCATATTATGAAAAAGGAAAAAAGAAGCTTGCATGTAAGGCACTTTATGCGATAGTAGATACAGCAAACGGAGGTTCTTTTTCATGAATACAATTCCTTGTGCAGGTCCTTCCTGCACCAACGATCTACCGCTCCCAAAAGGAGACGGCAGTAGCATTCGCAGAAGCGATGGTATAGCACCAGCATTCTTCTGTTGCGAAGCCTGTGCACACGCATGGGAGCAACACGATAGACATAAGTGCGTGGTTGCCCCCTGCAACAACTTTGTACTCGATGGTCACGGATTAGCCTGTGCTCTGCCAGGTCATGCTGAAAAAGCCGCAAAACTTATTGATTCGTGCGGCGCAGGCGTCTCGCACTGTGAATTTGAGGAGGAGACACTGTGATAATCACACTCACAAAGATCGGGAGCAACCCACCAGTAACCAAGACGGTGAAAGTGAAGCAGCCTGAGCAGAAGTGGAAAGATGTTTGTGGCAACAATACGCCAGACATCGGCAACTTCAACGGCATCGGTCAGTTACGCGCTGACGGATACGATGTATCCCCGATCAAAGGTCACGCCGTTGTGTACGAGGTAAAATAAAAAAACCGCAGCCCGATGGGCTGCGGTTATTCTTTTATGCCGCTTTTTCATCAGCAGACTTCAAACCCTGAAGCCAGCTCTTATATGCTGCAGCCATAACTTCAAACCCAAGCGAGTTGTCAGCAATGACTTCTTTGCCGTGCACCATCTGAATGCGTGCATTCAGCTCAACAAGACCAGACTGTTCCGGCACTGCATCAAGCACTGCAATGCGTTCCTGGGCTAAATTGCACAACTCATCAGCTGAGGCTGTCACGGATGCAATATACGGCTCAGCAGAAAGTGGTTCTCCTGTTGCAATAATCATGGAATTATAGAAGGAATGTCGTGCTCCATGCTTCCAAACCTCATACATTTCTGGACCAACAGCAGCGTTATCAACGATATACCCATACTTCTCGTAAAAGTATGAACGCCAATGTGCAACTGCCAACTGAGCAAGACCGTATCCATGATAATACGCTGCACTCTCCCACGAATACATATGCGGAATCTGCAGCACGTAGTGAGAATCGACACTGTGTTCAAAGTACTTATGTGTCACACGGCGAGCCATTTCAAGCACACGGTCTTCAGTAAGGCTGTCTGCTTCATAAAGCTGACGTTCAAAATCAGAGACCATCATGATGCCCATGAGTCGCAACGGACGCGAAACTGCGGTTGAATGTACCTCTTCCTCATAGAGAGAAAGTGGATACGGATTACCGTCAGCATCAGTCGCGTACCGCGCCATCCACTCAGGACTCGTTTGCATTGCATCGAGAAACATCGAATGTGTTTCAGCCCACGCTACAGATAGCGGTGCGTACTCATGGTTCATGCAAACTTGCCTTGTCTCCACATTGGTCAAATGCGCCGCATGTCCACCTTCATGAAACAGCGTCGTATAGGCACGCGCACCAGAACCAACTTGCCCAAGAATAACATTGCAAGTGAAGTTGCTTGCTCCAGGGAAACGTGCACCATCTTTGAAGTGCACCAGCGTTGGCCAATGACAGAAGCCATTATCGTACTTCCCTTTCCGCTCAACTAGGTCGAGCTTCAGGAGTGCGTTTTGATAGTCAATGCCAAGTGCCGCAAACGAGCGACCCCACCGCATTAACGCCTCCTCAAACCGCAAGTACGGATCCTGCTTCTTGGTGATGTCGCCCGCAAGCATGTAGTCACGGTTCCAAGGCTTGTTGAGACCAGGCTTCTCTGACTCAAGTGCACGAAGGTCATCAAATGCATATTTCGTCCGCTCATAGATCTCATCAAAGAGTGAGAATAGCTCCTTTTTCTGCATACCTTCGCCGATAAACAACTTGTATGCATAGAAGTCTTCGTACCCGAGCGCTTTCGCAAACTTGTTACGCAAGCGCACCAGCTCAACAAGCGAACCAGCTTGCCCAACCGCGAGCGTCTCAACACCTTCAAAGCATGCCTTACGCAGAGACTCATCCTTTTCAGTGGACATCATCATACGCATTTTGCTTCGCGAGGCTTCAACAAAATCACCTGTGTGTGGATTGGTGAACCCTTCAGTGCGTGAACCTCGTTCTTTCTGAATAGCTGCCTCAAGGTCGAGCACTTCCTTCCGAAGCTCCATGAGCTCCTCAGGTGTCTGGTAACAGCTGAAAAACTTCTGCCAATCAAGCAATGCTTCTCGACTTTCGTCTTTAGCGTCGATCAAAGCCGCATCAACACGCTCACTCAAAGCCCGATCAGCACGAAACGAATCAACCGCAACTTGTGCCGCAACCATTTCATCATCAACTGATGAGTCGCCCATATACGAAGTCCAAAAAAGATTTTCATACGCGGTATGGCGAGCCAGCATTGTTTCATTAAGTTCGTCTAGTAGCTTCTGTGTTTTTTGCATTTTTTTCTCCATAGTCAATGAACTAGTTTCAGTCAACAATAGTGATTATTTGTTCTTTGTCAACAAAAAGCGACCATAGTGTGGTCGCTTTTTATTACTTCACTTTCTTCACTGCACTGGCTATTGTTTTCACAATATCTTTTTCCATCACGCCAGGGATGATTTTCTCTGCAGTTGGTTTCTTTACCATTCCAGCAAGTTTCTTCGCTGCCGCAAGTTTCATCTCGTCAGTAATTGCATGCACGCCCTTGTCGAGTGCTCCACGGAATATCCCCGGGAACACGAGTGAGTTGTTTACCTGGTTTGGGAAGTCGCTACGTCCCGTTGCAACCACTGCAGCCCCAGCACGCTTAGCATCCTCTGGCTTTATTTCAGGGATAGGATTTGCAAGCGCAAACACAATGGGTTGCAACGCCATTTTTTCAATATGTGCTTTCGCAATAGTCCCCGGACCAGACACACCGATAAGTACATCAGCTCCGTCCAGCGCATCCATAAGCTCACCTTGCACCTTCTGCCTATTGGTCACCTTTGCAAGCTCTTTCTTGTATGGCACGAGA
>JAUIFS010000045.1 GCA_030430425.1 bacterium
ACGACATCAGCCGGTACTACTTCACACCAAAGAAATCTGGCTTGCAAAACCTAAAGGTCCGACTTGTACGCGACACAAGTCCAACAAAACCTGATGGTTGTTAAAACAAAAACCCCGCCCGGGATACGGGCGGGGTTTCTTCTTTTTAAAAAATAAAACTATCGGTTGTTTGTTGGTACGTTTGGAATGTTTTGGATGTTTTCGTCTTCTGAGAATCCAAGACCTCCTGCAACAAGGTTTACCACTCCAAAGATAGAAACCATCATCACAAAACCAATAACCGCCCACAGCATCAGTTGTTTTCCTTCATCACGAGAACCTTCGTCACCTCCTCCAAGAATGAAGTACTTGAACATTCCGTAAATAAATACGAGCAATGCGAGTGCAAACACTAGTGGAATAAGTGTTCCGTTAATAAATGATGAGACATCATCAAAGAAATCATTTACTTCACCGAACTGTGCAAGCGCAAGCGCTGGCATCATAACCAATGCAAGTGTCAGTGTGTAGATACCAAACTTTTTCATAGTACTGAATATATTTTATGTAATGTTATGTCCTTATTATACAAAATAAAACGAAAAAAGCGTACAAAAACAAGGCTTCTGTGTATATCTCAATGTGCTACCAACCGAGTGACCCTTTGAGAATATTCAGAATCCCCCAGATGCCAAACATAAACACCAGTGCAATAACTCCCACAAACGCAATTTGTTTTCCGTCAGAAACTGCACTCTCGTCTCCCCCGTTGATTACCCAGGCTTTGATAATTCCCCATGCAATCACCAAAAATGTAAGTGAGAAAATAATTGGCACTAAGAGTGCAATAAAACCGGTAAATACTCCCACAAGATCAGCAAATGTGTTCATATTAGTTTGTTACTTCAGCTACGGTATTGGTAATGATGTCCAAGAGTACGTTTGCTCCAAGGATGAGCAACCCACCAATAAGTGCGTACAAAAGTGCGTTGTGTGCTTGTTTGATCTTATCAGGATTACCCCGTGCGGTAACATACAGGAAGCCAGCCCAGATGATAAAGAAAACCACAAACGGGATAGCGAACACAAGGAGGATGTCGATAACTGCTTGAAAGAAAGCAGGAATTGAACTAATAGACTTATCGAGTGGATTCTTTAATTCTGTAGTTTTTGAAAACGAAGGATTGCCGCCTGCACCTGCAGCAGGGTTACCGCCAGAACCCTGCGCCAATGCTTGCGTTGCAAATGCTGTATGCAAATAAATACCTGCAATTAGATACGAGATGCTTTTCATATTAATACTCTAACACTAGGCGATTAATCGCGTCACTGACAGCTGTCCCCACGCGTGAGCGGTTTGAAACAACATCCTCCACCATCTGCATGAAAATGCTATCTGATGCTCCTGAGTCAGGATCGAGCCACCCACGCGCAATCAACGCGCTCTGCAACATCGCACTACGGTATGCACTACCGTCTCCTGCTGCGACGATGTCGCGCCGTGGAGATGCCATACGGAGCGCTTTGGTAAGCTCGTTGTTGTACTTTGGTGAGGTGAGTGTCTGCGCCGCAGCATACGCACCGTTTGGATTCGGTGACACACGAGGAATGGCAAACCCATAGAACTTACCGTATGTACGCAGCGCCGTTGCGGCACCTCCTTGCGGAACTATTGCAATGTCAAAGTTTAGGTTTGGATTCTTGCTGTCGATATCTTCCGCCTCAGAACCATAGCCGAAGTACAAACCAAGATCGCCCGAAAGGAACGCATTTTTATCTGTTGCCATCGCGCGGTTCCACGAGTACGTTGGGCTGTTCGCGTTACTAAAGTCGGTAAAGAACTGTAGTCCCGCTTCCAACGGTGCCCTGCCATCGACTGTGCTTTGGTTGAGTCCTACCACATATCCTCGCTCATTTTCTGTCACCATCGCGCTTCCTGACTGAATAGCAAGCATTATGAGCATGTCTTTTGCATGCAGTACATTGCGAAACTCGCCAAAAGCAATTGCAGACTGTGCGATGTTTCTGTTGCTGTCTGTCTGTGTCACACGGGGTACTACCTGAGCAACGATCTCTTCCCACGTGCGTGGAGCTTGTGCCAAACCATTTGAAGCAAACAAGTCACGATTCCAGTACATAAGCATCGTGTCCACCGCAAAAGGAACTGCATAGATACCGTCTGTACGCGCGTATATTTCTGCACCGTCTACAAACGTATTGCGATACTCACCAACAGGGAGCAGTTCATACGGTATTGCCGAAAGTTTTGCTCGGTGCTTGACGAGTCGTTCCGCAGGGAGAATGATCATATCTGGCGAACGCCCTTCTGCAATTGCGTTCACAAACTCATCATCGAAATTACGCTCATCAATGTAGCGGTAGTTAACGACATTGAATTCTTTATTTTCCTGCACGATACCTCGAAAGACGGTATCGAACGTTGCTGCATCAAAAGAACCCCATATCGTTACATTTGTTCCATACTGCAGCTTTGCTACGTCTTTCTCACCGGTAACACCACCCAGTATTACAACCGACGCAACAGCCACAAAACCAAAAATTGCCAAGAGCACTACCTGAAACGGACGCAAATTCATCATAATGTATTTATTATAACCTCTAGATGCTGATAACTGTGTACTTATCCCAGCAGTACCAGTTTTTACAAAAAAACCCACAGGACCGACCTGTGGGTTTTTCCAGACGGCTAGTTTCGGGAAGACTTTATGGTTTTCGGAATGCCAGACCATAATGATGATCCCCCGCGTCGAATGAACGCTCAAAGACAAACCCTTCTTGTTCACAGAGGTCTTTAGTCAGAGCTTCAGTCACCACCGCATCAGGCTGTGGACCAAGCCCTGCAAAGGACTCTGACCAGTCAACGACAAACAATTTTCCTCCTGAGCGCATGGTTCGTGCTATTTCTTTTAATGCAGTTGACTTATCTTCAAGCTGAAAAAAAGTGTTCACCAAAATTGCTGCATCAAGCACTCCTTCTGGAACCTTACTCCCGCTCAGTTCTTCAACATCACTCCACAGTGGCTGCACTTGTGCAAGTCCTTTTGTCCGTGCAATATTGCCGAGTTTTTCTACAAGATCTTTTTGTATCTCACATGCGTACACTACTCCTTCCTGCCCCACCGCTTGTGCGAGTACGTCGAGAAAGTAGCCACCGCCCGCGCCAAAGTCTGCAACCGTATCTCCTTCGCGTATGTGGAAGTGTGTTGTTACCACACTTGGTACTACAAATCGCCCTTGTAGTTCTACTCCCGCTGATTGATTAGTTTCATCCATATGTTCATCAGTATACAGCACGCATGTCGACAACTCGTGAAAAGTCTACATATTGACACATTAACTATTCATGTTATTATTCTTCCAAGTCTTTACTTTCTCAAGGAGGAGAAAATATGTCCTTTACACTTCAATTTCTTGGTGTTGGTGGAGCTTTTGCAGCACCAACCAATCCGAATGATCTGAACACCTGCCTGATGCAGTCGAACATGGTACTTACACACCATAACGGATCAAAAATGCTGATTGATTGTGGGAACTACATCCCTCTTTCAGCTGCTGCACAAGGTTTTACCGCCGCAGACTTCGACGCAGTTTACATATCTCACGAACACGCTGACCACGCTGGTGGACTTGAGTGGCTAGCGCTCAGTCGATTCTTCAATCCGAACGTTGGGCGTCCTAAACTGTACTGTGTCCCTCCGGTTGAAAACAACCTCAGGACAATGACTATCCCTGGACTAGAGACAACAACACGAGGTGTGCAGTCGTTCGACAGTTACTTCACAACGGGACAAATGGACATTGACGACAGCTTCCATTGGTCAGGTACACGCTTTTTGTGTCCGCCAGCAGTACATGTCGACGACCCTCTTCATCCGATGCGGAGCTACGGTCTTGTTTTTCAGACCGGTAATAACTCGGTCTGGATTAGCACCGACACGGTGTTTGACCGAAAGCTCATCGAAACAATGAACGACAGCTGGAAGCTGGGTATCATCTTCCACGACTGTGAGACCGGTTTCAAAACCGGCGTGCATGCGCATTATGA
>JAUIFS010000009.1 GCA_030430425.1 bacterium
AGTTTTTCAGAAAATGTTTTTGTCAGTATGAGTTCTTCTTCTATGAGATAAAAAGAGTACGTGCCTGTGGTAAGGGTGGTTGCTTCTCCAAGATACGATACCGCAATATAATCTGCATCTCTATGTTTATAGAGCGTACCAAAGGAAAACGGTATAGCTCCCTGCACGTCTAATGAACCTGTCGTTCCTGCAAGCGGATACACGCCGCCATCTTCTATATGGGTATCATTGAACGATACTTCAAGGGACTCGTTTGTGTTAATCGGACCAAACGGTAGGTCACAATCGTCAATAGGTGACGCAACCTCCTCCCCATCTTCTATCTCGATAATGTTGCCACAGGGTGTTTGTGCCCATACGCTTTGCGTAAAAAGGTAAGAAAAAAAGCACACCCCTGCAAGAAGAAATACTGGCTTCGATACACATAATTTAGTCATATGGAGCACTGTACCAGATTTTCTATACAAAGAAAGGCTTTTTGAGTTTTTTGCCTGCGATTTTAATACCTCTCCCTAGGGCTGGCCTAGGGTTTATTGTTTGATGTGACCTGCAAACACCGCAAGTACTCCCATACCCATAACACCAAAGAGTGCCATGTATGGCCACGACTGTTTGGGAACGCTTGGCAGTGCTTCCACCACTGCAGCAGTCTGCGTGCTTGATGCCTGTGTTTCTGTTTCTGCTGCGTGCTCCTGTGCTGTTGCACGAGCGTCAGACACAAAACCAAACTGTGATGCACTTTCTGGTGAGGTTGGTGTCGTTGCTACCGGCGTTGCAGCATGTGTCATTGTACGTTCCCCAGCAACAACCTGTTGCGGCGCTGGAGGTTGTGGTACATGCTCGGGCTGTGTGTATGCAAGAACCGTTCCGCCCTCGTCTTGCAATACTACCTGTGTGCTCAGCGCAGCAGCAACTCTCTCTTTTGGTACGGTAATAGTTGCTCCAGGGAGCAATACGGTTCCGTCTGGTATACGCACAGACGCTTTACCTGCGAGGTAATGCCCTGAGATGTCTATCTCATACTTGGCATCATTGTGTATTTGAATATCGCCGCTACTGTTTCGACTGAGCGAAAAGCGGACCGGCAACACCACTACCGTCATACGCGCCGTGGCTTCATATGTTTTGTATGTGCTGTGGAGTGTCACGACATATTCTCCAGGGTACACAAACCGATGACTCACTGCTTCCCCGTGCGCGGTGTGCAAGTCTCCAAAGTTCCACGCGTGTTGCAGTGACTGCGCGATACCGTCTGCAATACCAGCAGTATGTGCGGTAAATGAGACCTGTTGATTTTCATAAACACGGTGCGGACCGGTTATTGCTACCTGTGGTTTACGTGGTATGTGGTGCAATGTTTGCAAACGGTTTTCAGTATCGTTTTTCTTTGCGACCTCCTCTTCTTGCGCTTCGTATTCATCTTGCTCCTCTTCTTCCTCCTCTTCTTCTTGATCGGAAACTACCGTCTTGCTGTCTGGAGCACTTCCTGGGGTTGCCGGTGCAGTCATCCACCCGGTAACACTATACTGTGCTGTTTCTTTGGTAGCATTGTCTCCTCCTATACGCTCCCAGTTTTCACCACCTACCACTCTATCAATAAGAGCCCCGCTGGCATCATATAAGGAAAGTGTTGCGCCTGCGTTACTCAACGAGCCCGTGTATACCATAAGTGCGCTTCCGGGGGCTGATGCGTCGTCGGTACGCTCAAGTACTCCGTATGTACCCGCAGACAAACTACCTTCTAAGATAATCGCAAAGTTTGCACCGTCGGTAAGTTGCCATCCATCGATTGAAACAGTATGTCCGTCGTTATTGTGTAACTCAATCCATTCGTCATTTGCTGAAACAGTGGTACCCATCCATGCAATTTCACTTATACTCACTGCTGCAAGTGCTGCTTGAAGTGGCATAAGCAAAAAGAGTGCTGCAAGGAAGACGCCTCTCATATGTTTACCGTAGTGGTGTCTTATCGCTGGTAGTTACCCGCATCATACGCTCTAGTTTTTTTGGAGAAAGCGGGTCTGCCGACTGTCGATTTTTCAGTAATGCGTATTCGTTTGTCGTTTCTTTTTGTTGTTTTGCTGTCTGTGTCGCGGTGTCAGGCATTGCTTTTTGTTGCGGGGCTGGTACGCGCTGTGCTTGCGCATCTGCTGTGCTGCTTAAAGTATCTTGCGCATCAGAAACTGCGTTGTCTTTCTTTTGCATCTGTGCGGGCTGTTGCGTTTGGACTTGTTGCTGCTGTTGTATGCTTTGTTGTTGGATTTGTGCTGGTTTTTGTTGGGTTTCTGCTACTTTTTGTTGAGTACGCGAATTTTGCTGTTGGCTGTGTGCAGGCACTTTTTCAGGAACGGCTTTCGTCTGTACGGTGGTGTTTGTTTGTGAGGGCTTTTTTTCAGAATGTTGTGGTGCATTGGTTGGCACAGCCTCTTTTTGCGGAGCCACTGCGGCACGCACCATGTCTCGCGCTCCTTGCTGAGGACGATCTTCTTTTTCTGCGCGTGCGTCTTTTGCACGAGGTGCCTTTTCGGACGCTTTTTTGGGAGCAGTTTGCGGCAGTTTTTTCTGTGTGGGACTTGCAGGTTTTGGTGCTGGTTCTTGAGACTGAACCTCTGACTCTTTTTCTGGCTCTTTTGGGGAACTCTGAGTAGACGATGTGCCCGCAGCCGCGCCCAACGCAGCAGCCAGCGCACTCTTCAGTGCACTTTCGTCTTTTACCAAGTTACCGTTTTCGTCACGTGCCTTTTCATTTTTTGCACCCTTTTTTACATTTGTCTTATTCTTTTCTTCCGCTGCAAGGTTTTTGAGGACAGAACGCAGTTCATCAGCGCTTTTTTCTTTTCGTGGTTCGTGTGTTTTTGTTTGTTTCCCACCATTGTTTTTATGATGACCACCTTCTCGTGCACCAGTCTTGTCATTGTTCGGTCTACTGCCCACTGTTTTACTCGTGTCATTATTGGCAGTGCGATGCTGTGCCGGTCGTCCGGCGCTCGTACTTTTGTGTGCTGGTTTGCCGTTAGTATTTCCCTGTATCTGTTCCTTTGGTGCACTTGCTGCAGGAGTACTTGTGTTCTGCTGGTCCTTTGGTGCAACACCGTCTACACCATACTTCTTTTTATTCTCACCCGTGTTTGGCAGGTCACCACCATCGGCTTTCTCGCGCAGGTGTTTTGGTACATAGGGTGGCTTGTTACTAAAGTTTTTTTCGTGCCACGCATGAATCGCTTCTTCAACTCCTGCACGCTTCTGTGAAAATTGCTTCCTGCTTGCGGCGATCACTGCGTCTCGATACGATGCACCGGGGTTTTCAATCGGCGGCAGGGTGATCGCTGAAAATGGTGCCGAGCCAATACCGTCAATCATGAGTGTGAGGTAGATCTGTGCGAACCCAAGGTTTACGATGTCTGGTGCTAAAAACTTTGGGGTAAAGACGGTCTCAAGGATCTCTGCATCGAACGGTCCCACACGGAACGAAATAATCGTCCCGACGTTCCCGAACACGGCGTTGCGCACTTCCTCCTCCATCTGCTCTACATACTGGTGCGCAATGGTGAGGTTTAACTTGTACTTTCGTGCCTCAGAAAGAATGTCGGCAAAGGTTGCGTTTGCAAACGACTGAAACTCATCTACATAAAAGTAGAAGTTTGGTGCAGCTTTCATTTCTTCTGGCGTTTTGTCTGCACGACTCATAGCCGCAAGGTAAATACGGGTGGTAAGCATGGACCCAAGGAGGTTTGCGTTTTGCTCACCAACCAACCCTTTAGAAAGGTTCATGATCATGATCTTCCGATCATCCATGATTTTACGGATATCGAAACTTGAGTGTGGTTGCCCGATGATGTTTCGGATCAGCGGGTTTGAGGTAAACTGACCGATTTTATTTTTGATGGCATCCCCTGCCTCCTGCATGTATCGCTCGTTGTATTTCAAAAATTCATCAACCCAAAATGACTTTACAGCAGGGTCGGTAATGTTTTCGATCACCCGCATGCGGTACTCCTTGTCTGAAAGCATGCGGTTTACCCCAAGAAGTGTCGAGTCTGGATACTCCAAAAGTGCCAAGAGTGTATTGGAGAGAATGTACTCCATACGCGCACTCCATGCGTCTACCCATATCTTTTTAAACACCGACATAAGCCCCGACACCACCAAGTGCCGCTTGTCTTCCCCTACGTCTTCCATGACGTTAAACGATACAGGATTGTCGGTATCAAACGGTGCAAAGTACACCACGTCGTCCTTTCGCTCTTCAGGGATGTAGTCGAGCAATGTTTCAGCTGTCTGTCCGTGTGGGTCAATAAACGCAAGACCATTGCCGTTTTTTATGTCCTGCACTGCCATGTTCTCGAGCAGGGTCGACTTACCCATACCCGTCTTTCCGATAACGTAGACGTGTCGTGTGCGGTCATTTGCCTTGATACCAAAAGGAACCTGTTGCCCACGGGCATCAGTTTTGGCAAAGAACGTGATTTGCTCAGGATCGTACATTATGTTGTTAGTATACCAAAGGTAGTAACAAAAAAAGCCAGTAGTTTGGGAACTACTGGCTTAGTTTAATTAGCCAGATGATATCCGGCAACACCTAGCAGGATTATCATAAGCATTATTAGCACAAGCACACCTGCTTCGTACTTAAGCTGATCACTCTGATGCCGATCCCAGCGGATGTATCTGTACAGATTTGCTGGGTAATCACGAATCGCTTTAAACATTGCACAGACTCCTTTTGTTGTGTGTGAAGAACCAAATCGCCGCATATTTAATCAGGTTTTGCAGTGCAGCGCAAGGAATAAAAAACGCCCCTCCAATTTTTTGGAGAGGCGCGTGCGTTTACACGCGGTGACCCACGAGATCATGATGAACTTGTGCGCCATCGTTTGCTCGTGTATTAAGTTCTTGCTGATACAGCTTGAGCAACAGTAGGCGTGGTCCTGAGGTAGGGACATTATCTCGGCAAATCATGCCAATTTCACGCTCTATTTCCGCGTCGGTCATTGCTGCCACTTTTGAAGGATCAACAAGCGTGCGCACACTCTTGAAGAGAGGTACGTCTGACTGCATTCCAGCCAGATAGTCGCCGTTTTCCGGGTTGTTTGTGCCCATCATGGCAGCAAACGTTTCTGTGTGTTCTTTATTCATTTTTTCAGGTCCTCCTCTAAAGAAATAATACCCTATTTTTTCGTTACGTCAATACTGCGATCTATCGCAATATATATACCAGTTTGTAAAGGCTTGTATTCCCTTTTCCAACGAAGTCTTTGCTTCAAACCCAAGCAGTTCCTTTGCCTTGCTTGTATCCGCATAGGTTTCAAACACATCGCCCTGCTGCATGGGGAGCATATTCTTCTGTGCTTTCACACCTAACTCCTTTTCAAGCAATTGAACAAATGACATCAGTTCTACCGGACTGCCGTTACCAAGGTTAATGACCTCATACCCAAGCGGTGTCTCCACTGCCTTTACAAAACCATCGACGATGTCATCTACATAGGTAAAGTCACGACGTAAGTCGCCGTTGTTGTATATGTCGATTGCTTCCCCTGCAGTCATTTTTTGTGCAAACTTGAGCATTGCCATATCGGGACGTGACCACGGTCCGTAGACGGTAAAGAATCGCAGGCATGTGGTCTCTATGCCGTACTGTTTGTAGTAGCTGTGTGCAAGTAACTCTCCAGAACGCTTTGTTGCAGCGTACACAGACACTGGTCTGTCTGCAGCAGCGTCTTCAACAAACGGCACTTCGGTTTCCATACCGTATGCGGAAGAAGTAGATGCATACACCATACGTTTGACTCCATGCTTCCGCATAGCTTCCAGCAGCACTTGTGTACCGAGGACATTGGTCTGTACATATACTTCAGGCGCTTCAACTGAGTAACGGACTCCCGCCTGGGCAGCAAGGTGACACACGAGATCAAACGAGTGTTCTGCAAAAAGCTTCTCCACTGTCTGAGCGTCGGTAATGTCTCCTTCTATTACTTCACACGCAGAAAGAAACTCCTTTTCGCGTGCACGTTTCAGCGACGGGTCATAGTACTCATTGAAACTATCAATGACTGTTACGGTGTGCCCCTGTGTAACCAAACGCTTTGCAAGTGCACTCCCGATAAAACCTGCTCCTCCTGTTACTAAGATCTTCATATACGTTACTACTCCCCAACCTCATCAAACGTTACTTCATAGAAACCAGGCTCCTTCAGGGCAGCTTTCGTGTAGCGGTTGCTCGGTGCCCAGATCATAAAGTCCATCACACCCGCGTCGTAGCTTGCCTGTATCTGTGCACGTACGTCTGCAGCATCGTAGTCACCTCCGTAGTCAAAGTCTTGGATCCATGTGCGGAGCTTTGAAGCGTCATACACTGGCTTTGTATACTTTCCTGTTTGCATCACGGTACCGCTTGCATTGGTGTATGTCTCTGGTTCATGCAAGAACCCTTCGACTACTGTTGTTGGCGACTCCATACGTGCCACCCCTCCCGCCATCGCATAGTGCACTACCTTGTACGGGTAGTCATTGGGGTTGCCCAGACCAAGAAAACTATTTGGATAGTGCGATGGGTATACCATTGGTGCAATGAAATCGAAGTATGGTGCGGCACGCTCGATGACCTGTCCGATAGATAAGTCATCGGTGTTGGTGGTTGTCATGCCGAAGAGGTCTGCAGACGTATACGGAGTACTTGATGCACGCCCCGTGTTTTCATGACGATACGCTGCAAACAATGTTTCATCATCAAGCTTCTCATTGAGATACTCAAAAAATGCTTCGAGGTTTGCCTGCTTGTCCGAACCGTATGGTCCTTTTGCAGAATGCGGGAATGAAATGTCGTTCATCGGTCCATCTGACGGGTAGCGTACATAGTCAAAATTGAGCTCATCAAAACCGAGGTTGTATACCTCAGCGGAGAGATCAATTATGTGGTCCCAGTATTCTGTTGCAGCAACATCTATAAACGAAAGTCCTTTGTTGTCTTTCCAGTTTGTAATGCCATCGGCTTTCTTTACTGCTAGGTCAGGGCGCACCTTTGTATAAAACGGGTCTTGAAAGACAGTGATACGTGCAATAGTGAAAATATCGTTGTCATGCAGCATCTGCACCAACTGTCGCATGTCACGTGTACCACATCGTGCGTTTTGCCACGCTGGTTTCCATGACTCAAGTTCTGTTGGGTATGAAATCGTCCCCGAATAGTCTTTAATATCAATAATCACTGAGTTGATCTCAGTTTCTTGCATTAGCTCTACTAGGTCTTGTCGGAAGCTTGGCGTCCCAGCTACACACGACGTCATGTAGATAGTTTTTACCTGCTTTGGTAACGGCACGTGCTGTACTACCGGGCGTGTGTCAGCAACCGTTTCTTTCTCAGCTGCTTCTGGGACAACTGCTGCACGCTCCTGCGCAGTTGCTTCTTTCGACGAGGAAGCTCCTGAATCGTACGATACAGCGAAATATCGTGGTCCAAGCACTACCAACACCGACAACATGCCTACAAGCAATAGCACCAGCACGATTGCAAAGCGATGCATACTACACCTCAGTTATATTCTCCACCTCACTTATAACTCCACGTGAACCCTTATTTTCGGCAAACGAATCGCCGTCATGCTCTCCGTTCTCTTTTTCAATACTGCGCAAGTATGCGCTGCGACGCAAACTATACCCTGCAACGAGCAGTATAAGTCCTGCTCCTGTATAAAAATACACCTTCCAGTCTTCTGGTACTCCTAAATGTGGCATCAAAAAAATGATGATGCCTAATACAAATACAATCGATTCTCTACTCATACACAGTAGTATACATGAATCTATTCAGGCACCACAATAACGACAAACTCTCCTTTCTGTCGCACTGGCTCTGTTTGAAGTATTTCGTATATCTCTTGCGCTGAACCAATAATCATCTCCTCATGCATCTTTGTTAATTCTCTCGCAAGATAAATACTAATGGTACCATTAGTATTTTCTTGATCGATGTTCTGTAATGCTTCCAATGTCTTCATGATCCGATGGGTAGACTCGAAGAAAATGATTGGTTGGTCAAAGGACGGAAGACGTTCGAAGAACGTCTTCCGTCCTTTCTTCTGTGGTGCAAAACCTAAAAACACGAACTGATTCCCTGCAATGCCCGCAATTGAAAAAGCTGCAGTCACTGCTGAGGGACCAGGGATGGTTTGGATAGTCGCGCTCGCTGCGCGGGCGCGACTGATCAATAACATCCCTGGGTCACTCACTCCAGGAGTTCCCGCATCAGACACGAGTGCGATATGCTTTCCTATGTCTAAGTCCGCAAGTATTTCTGTATGCACATTTTCTGTAGCATGGGCATCGTACCGTTTCATTTTCGTGTCTATCTCATAGTGCTTCAGTAGCTTCCCAGTCACTCGGGTATCTTCACAGAGTATATAGTCTGCTTCTGCAAGCACGCGAAGAGCCCGAAGCGTGATATCTTCAAGGTTTCCAATAGGTGTTGCCACTACAGATAGTGTCCCTGTTTCCATACCCACAAAACTACCACTCAACAACGCAAAAGAAAAGGCTTGTGCGACACAAAAAAATAATTCCATCGATTTGACCATTTAGAATGGTACGCTCTTGTGTAGCGCTCATTACCTACTTCCTACATTCTTATCCAAACACTCTGCAGAAATCCCACAGGTCGGACCTGTTGGTTTGAGAAATTAGGATTATTAAAGGGCGGTCAGCTGACCGCCCTTTTACCATTTTGCTAAACGTACTGTAAAGCGCTGCATACTTACTGTCATTGTTTGAAGCCCACACTTAAGTAGTACCAGCTTCAAATAACTCAAGCATTCACGCCATAATGGGATCTCTACAGCTTGATCACTGACCAAAAATTCCATCGGTACATGCTTGAAGAACCATCGGTACATAAGCTTTACTCGACGAATGTGCCGAGCTTGTGAAATGATAACAAACCGAGGCTTGCTATAGTACCGGTGGGCTTGGTTGATGATCCAATGAATTTCATCAAATGTTCCATACACCTCAAAGGTATCATTGTTGATGATCATCGGAAGGTCTGCATGAACTTTCACAAAATAATCTTCCATGTATTGAGAAAGGGTTTTCTGTGAATCACTTCTTGGAATTGACCCTGCGCCAAAAGCCAAGACTGCTTCCTCATTTGAAGCGCGATTTGTTTCCCAAGCTTCCCAAAGTGCCATTCTGCAGCGAATCTTTGCGTTTTCGTTTATTTCCTCACCAGAAATATCATGTGCCAAAGGCACAAAAACAACAGTTTGCATGAGTGCCTCCTATGCAAAAGAACTGCAGATATAATGCCAGAATTTAGTATTATGTCAATAGTTCAGCAACTTTCGTAATGTCTCCCGCTCCCATGACTAACACCACATCGTCTTTTGAGACTGTCTCCTGCACCTCGAGTGCTGCTGCCTCCAAAGTATGGAAAAAAGCAGACTCTGTTCCTTTTTTTGCAATTGCTTCAGAAAGTTTTTCTGCAGACACGCCTGACTCATTTTCTTCTCGAGCTGCGTAGATCGGCGTCATGAGGACTCGGTCTGCTTTCGCAAGTGTTGTAGCAAACTCGTCGAATAACTCATGGGTACGTGAGTAGGTGTGACTCTGGAACACAACAATTACTTTTTTCTCTGGGTACAACTCGCGTGCACCTGCAATTGCAAGTTCAACTGCAGTTGGATGGTGTGCATAATCATCATACACATGTGCACCGTTGCAGTCTCCTTTATATTCAAAACGTCGTTGGGTACCTGCGAAGTTTTCAAGCGCTGACTCCACCAAGTGCTTATCAGCACCCAGCACGAGCGCAGCTGCACGCGCTGCGCCTGCATTCATGCGGTTATGCAGACCGGGTTGCTTCAGTGCGAGGGAGCGGAATACTTCTATTTTGTAGTCAAATACTTTTGCCTGCACGTGCTGAAGCACTGGGTGAATATTTGGATCAGTAGCGAGCGTGATAATCGCTCCATCTGCAGGGACTTTTTCTGCAAGTGCAGCGAAGGCACTCTGTACATCAGCAAGGTCTGTGTAGTAGTCGACATGATCGTGCTCAATGTTTGTGATCACCAGCACGTCAGGCTGCAAGGTTAAGAAGTCACGCTTATACTCACATGCTTCAACCACAAAGTACTTACTCTTCCCTGCGCGGAAGTTACTTCCTGTTTTTGTTCGAAGCGAACCGACAATTGCAGTTGGATCAAAACTCGCCTCTTCGAGTATGTCGATAAGCATTGCTGTTGTAGTGGTCTTCCCATGTGTCCCTGCAACCGCAATCAAGTAGTATTCGTTCGCAACTTCAGCCAATGCTTCGAAGTAATTAATGGTTCGCACACCTGCCTCTCGCGCAGCTACAAGCTCTGGATGAGCTTCTGGCATCGCTTCGGTATACACCACTAAATCATAGGGATCCGATCCCTTTGATGTGAGGTTTTCAGCAGTTTGTTTGTAGGAAATAACTGCGCCCTCCCCTTCGAGTTTCTTGGTATTTTCACTCTCTACCACATCTGACCCAGAGACAATCGCACCCTCATGCAAATACAGCCGTGCTAAGCCCGACATGCCGATTCCTCCGATACCGATAAAGTGGATACGCATACTATAATTCAGAAACTAAGCTCATAAACTCATCATTGCGTTCGTACTCATTCTTGTACTGCCCGAAAGACGCAAATGCGGGTGAAAAGAGGATGATGTCAGCATTTTCAGCTGCTAGGCGTGCCTCTTCAATTGCTTGCTCCAAGTTTTCAACCGGTAAAATACTAATGTTACCATTAGTATTTGCTGCTGCTAGAAGCGCGTCAGAGCCGGTGCCGGGGATGAGAATAACTTTTTTGCAGTGCTGTGCTATTGCCGCAGTTAACTGAGATACGTCGATACCCTTATCTGCCCCGCCAGCAATAAGTACGATGTTTTTGTTGCCGAGGTCGAGTGCTTCCAGTGCAGCCACCGTCGCTTGTGGGGTGGTGGCATTGTTGTCGTTGTAGATACGAACGTTATTAACTGTTTTCACAAACTGTAACCGCCCTTCAACTCCAGGAAAACTCGCGAGTCCCTCAAAGATCATTTCATCGGAAAGACTGGTTGCTTTCAGTGCTTCGTACGCAAGCGCAGCATTGAGTCGATTGTGTTCCCCAGGCATCGCCAGTAGACAGTCTTCGGGTAGTACTGAGCTATCGGCGAGCACAACTTCCTGTGCCAGTTTGATGTCGGTCTGCTTTGCGCGTTCAAATACTTCTGGCGTGGTGATACACACGCCAGTACTCTCCTGGTTTTTAAAGATGTTTGCTTTATCGAGGAAATACGCGTTCATGTCGCCATGATAATAGTTCATATGGTCTTCCATGAAGTTGGTGAATACTGCAATCTGCGGCGAAATACCTGCCCAGCCAAAGCCCTGTAGCTGCCATGAGTCGAGCTCCATGACGGCAAGTGAGTCTTCTCCTGCAACCTTCAGAAGCTGGAGGTTCGATACCCCACGCACATTGCCTCCGAGAATTATCTGTTCGCCGGTGGCAATACTCAGTGTATGGTGGATCATCTGGGTTACCGTGCTCTTACCCCGTGTGCCCGTTACTCCAATAATAGGCACCCCAGAAAGCTCCGCAAAAAGTGCCGCGGATTGTTTTAGCACCACACCCGCTGTGCGAGCGTGCTCCAAGTACGGTGAATCCATTGGAACACCCGCACCAACTAAAATAAAGTCTCGGTCTTCAAAGTCTTCTTTTCGATGCTCCCCAAGCACCAGTGTGACATTGTCATCCTGTTGTAGTTGAGCCGCTGACTCCTTCAGTTCTTCAGCTGTTTTTAGATCAGTAACAATCACCTCAGCGGCTCCTGCTTCTGCGATGTATGCAGCGTCGCCCACACCACGACCTAAAAGTCCCAACCCCATTACGGTCACCTTTTTTCCTTTGAAATAGTCTGTAAAATCCATGATGGTTAGTGTAATAGAAATACTCAAAAAAGAAAGACCATGCCGTACGGGCATGGTCTTTATTCATACCGGTCGTCGTGAACGAATTTTTGCAACCAGTTTTGGCTTTTGGTAGTTCTTGCGGATCAGCACTCCTTGTTCAACCACATCAAAAAATACTGTACTCCCTACTCCAACACACTTCTTTCGATCAAATGGCACTTCTGAAATGTAGAACAGGATTTGTGCAGCACCATTTTCGGGCTTAATAAAACCAAATTGTTTTCCAGGGTAAGATTTCACCACCTCACCTTTTACCCCCTGCATACCCGCAGAAAGTTGTGGGCGATTTTTGCGCCAATTACGGCGTGTATTACGTGCCCCCATAGAACAACTCCTTTGTTATAAGACTTTGACTATGAGTAGTAAAGCGTCTTATACAATAATGTCAATACACGCACAGTAAAACCCTCAGTGCGCACTCTGGGGGTGAAATAGTCTGGGAGACTATTTCACGAGCTTTAGAGATATTTTAACTTGAGAAAAATATCCTAAAGCTGTACAGCCGCTGTAAGCGGAGAACCGGATACAAAAAAGCTTTCCTATACTTTAACTTTCTTAGTGCGCGTTAACAGGCTGTAACTGTCTGGGAGACAGTTACAGGAAGCAAACATACAGAATCAGCCTAGCCATCCCTCAGACCTCCTAAAGATCGGTCTGTTTCTCCCTCTGGTCGAAATCGGGAAAATTGCTATACGCAATTTTCAGCTCACGCGCGACCAGATTTTTAAGGAGCGGATGCGACTATAAAAATGGAAGTACTCTGAGTGGTGCACAGTAAAACCCTCAGTGCGCGCTCCAGGGCTCGAACCTGGGACCTTTCGAGTATCAGTCGAATGCTCTAGCCATCTGAGCTAAGCGCGCACTGAGGGTTTTACAAACTCCCGTAGAGGAATAAGTGCCCGCTACTATACCAAATAATTCCAAAAAATGTAAGGGTGTCGGAGACATGCAAAACGTGTACAAACAAATACTGTATATACCATAATGCGGTATCATTATTGTATGAAAAAATACCTGCCGCTCACTATTTTTATAGTTGGACTTTTTGTATTCTTTATTAGTGTCGATAGCACTATTGCTGCGACCTGCTACAACGCATTTGGTGACCCGTACACCTGTGGCATGAGTCCGGGTGATGGCACCAACCCAGGAACGGGGTCTGTCTATGGATTGTTGTTGAACTTTAGCCTCTTTCTTCGCAACATCATACTCCCCTTCATAATTAGCATTGCGTTCCTGTTCTTCCTCATCAACATGATGAAGTACTTCATCATCCAAAGTGATAGTGAAGATGGTCGCACAAAAGCAAAACGAAATGCGTTCTATAGCATTGCAGCGTTTGTTTTTCTCTTTACGCTTTGGGGTCTTATTAATTTACTGATTTCTGGTCTTGGTATAGAAAAAGGGGAATCAATGTGTCCTGACTATCTAAAAGGCTTCTGTGGAAACACCAACCATGGAAACATAACTGGTGGCACCTTCCCACAACCAACTCCAGGAACGGGCACGTACACTGGTACCTTCGGAACCGGCGGAAGTACTGGTAGTGGCAGTGGTGGAACCGGATCGGGAGGAAGTGGAGGTGGAACTGGATCGGGTGGTGGTACTGGTAGTGGCAGTGGTGGAAGTTCTAGTGGCGGAACTGGCGGAACTGGATCGGGAGGAAGCGACGGTGGAAATTCTGGTGGCAGTGGTGGATCTGGTGGAAACACAAACATTTCAGGACTCGCCGAGCTTGTGTTTGGAACCGGAAAAGACAGCGCACAGGTAGTTACCTACCCTGGGAATCCTCGCGCTGCGTTTAACGTCGTTACAGTAGCTGAAAGCGCTCCCTGCGAAGCAGGATTTGAAACACTTACACTTGCAAGTCGCTCAGAAACAGCCCAAGCAGCATACGTACTGTACAAAGATACAACTGGTGCGACACAATGGAAAAATATAACCGACATAAGTAGTACAAACCATATTGGATACGATGAGGATTCGCTCGAGTCTATCATCAATAGTGATGCTACCGATATACATATTGTACATACGCATCCGAAAAGTCGCGTCGAGCAGCTCGAGCTCAACATGGAAGGTCATGGACCAACCGCAGCTGACATGCGTGCGCTGTGTGCCATAAACAAACCAGCCATTCCACACCTTATTGTCGATTGGAACGGTATCTGGACACTCACCCAGCAAAGTGACACCTGTCCATACATCCAACCTGCACTAACAGTACTTCCGTTGATTGAAACATACGCAGCAATTGCTGGTATTGAAGCGTCGCAACGACTTGGCGAAACACAACAGTATATACAAAGTTCTATACCACCCAATACCTATAAAAATCATTTTGCCAACCAAGCTCTGGATACCTACGCCGACTTAACTCCAGCAGAACTACTTGCGAAATCTTCTGGGTATCAACGCTACGCAAGTACTACCGTACTCGCACAGATGCCTGTAGCTGCGTTTTGCAACGTCTATTAGCTGCATGGAAGGTGTACCGAAAAAGCAACGACCTTAGTCGTTGCTTTTTCGTTTGACTATAATAAATACGTGCATCGAGCAAAAGAGATACATTCTCTTTTGTCTTATCCTTTTTCCTAGTCTCTTCCTAGTGTCAAATACCAGTTAAGGTTGTTGAGTATTATTACCTCTTCTGTGCTCAATTGAGGCACAGAACATCGACCAATTAGCCATCATATGCTTGCTGTTACCAGCTTGCGACGACGTGTCCAATTGGAATTAATCCACGACCAGCTTCCGCTAGCCGTGCCTTGTTACGACTTAGTCCTTGTTATCGAGCTTACCGTAGGTCGTGATAAACACGAACTTCGGGCACTCCCGACTCCCCTGACTTGACGGGCGGTGAGTACAAGGCTCGGGAACGTATTCACCGCGGCGTGCTGATCCGCGATTACTAGCGATTCCGACTTCATGTGGGCGAGTTGCAGCCCACAATCCGAACTGAGGCACGTTTTATAAGGATTTGCTCCACTTTACAGTATTGCGTCCCGTTGTGCGTACCATTGTAGCGTGTGTGCAGCCCAAGGCATCAAGGGACATGCTGACCTGGCGTCATCCTCACCTTCCTCTCCCGTGAGGGAGCAGTCTCGCCTGACACTTGTAACAGGCAACGAGGGTTGCGTTCGTTTCCCCACTTAAGGGAACAGCTCAAGCCACGAACTGACGACGGCCATGCATCACCTGTCCTACACCCTCGAAGGCTTCTTCGGTTTCCCGAAGCGTGCAGTAGGATATCTAGCCTTGGTAAGGTTCCTCGCTTAGCGACGAATTAAGCCACGCGCTCCACCGCTTGTGCGAGCCCCCGTCTATTCCTTTGAGTTTTAAGCTTGCGCTCGTACTACCCAGGCGGTCCGCTTAATGCGTTAGCTTCGTCTCTGAAAGGGTCGATTCTTCCAAAAACCAGCGGACAGCGTTTAGGGCTAGGACTACCGGGGTATCTAATCCCGTTCGCTACCCTAGCTTTCGTTCCTCAGCGTCAAGAAAGTGCCAGTAAACTGCCTTCGCATTTGGTATTCCCCATGATATCAACGGATTTCACCCCTACACCATGAGTTCTGTTTACCTCTCACTTCTTCTAGTTATACCGTTTCGAATGCGAGCCTGAGGTTGAGCCCCAGGATTTAACACCCGACTAATATAACCGCCTACGAACCCTTTACGCCCAGTGAATCCGGGTAACGCTTGAGGCTTCTGTATTACCGCTCCTGCTGGCACAGAATTGGGAGCCCCTTATTCATGGAGTAACGTCAATAAAATTCCTCCTCCATAAAAGGTGTTTACGCCCCTAAGGGCTTCATCCACCACGCGGCGTCGCTCCGTCAGACTTTCGTCCATTGCGGAAGATTCTCGACTGCGGCCTCCCGTAGGAGTATGGACCGTGTCGCAGTTCCATCGGTGGGGGTCAGGCTCTCACCTCCCCTATCCGTCGTAGCCTTGGTACGCCGTTACCGTACCAACTAGCTGATAGAACGCAGGCCAATCCCAAAGCGATAAATCTTTACTCCGAAGAGACTATCAAGTATTATCCTGCCTTTCGACAGATTATCCCTGACTTTGGGGTTTGTACCTACGTGTTCCTACCTCGTCTGCCATGGGTCTAAACCCATTCGACTTGCATGCCTCATCCACGCCGCCAGCGTTCACCCTGAGCTAGGATCAAACTCTAAGTTAAGACAGGTTTGGAGCGTAGCAATAAATTGCTACATGCTTCTTACCTGCGTTTCAATATATTTCCGTGAGTACTCTGTAACACGTACTGATTGAAACATCCAAAGGATAAGACAAAAGAAAAAATATTCTCTTGTCTTGCTGTGTACTTCTTTGTTACGTTCGTAAAGTAACAAAGTAGTGATGCATACAGTTACAATAAAACGCATAAAATGCGTCGCTACTATTGCAACTAGTATTTCTCAAATGTCATCTCGTATATGACATTTGAACGTATTTATTATTTTCAAAAAACGCTGTTTATCCGTGGTGTGAACATGTGGAACTTACCCCGTGCGCATGCTGTGACAAAACAAATTGTCCCGTCTTACAGACGCTGTTCAGGTTGTCGCTACATACGCAGCTGGCAACCTCTTGCGAAGTGATATTTAATCACTTCTCACCCAAACAGTGACCGCCATTATACAGACATTGAAAAAGAATGCAAGTACTCTTTGTGACTTATGTTTATTGGGTATGAAGCATGAAAAATACGAAGTATTTTTCATGCTTCATCATACAAAACCACCTTACATTATGCATCAAAAAATCGGCAGGACGTACGTCCTGCCGATCATTATTGTGTAGATCAGAACTGATGCACAATACCAATGATGCCTTGTTGTGTTTGCACCGTACCGAAGTCGGTAACACGATACTCTCCACGCACCGACCAACCATTGCCAACAGCGTATTCAACACCTGCTGCTGCAGTCCCGCCGCAGGTGGTGCCTGACTCATCCAACGACCTGTACGGCATGTATCCTGACTGTACCGTAACTGCAGCACAGCTGACACCAGCGGCAACGTACGGCATGAAGCCGTTGACGTCGTAGCCGACGCGGCCGCGTACCGTGACCTGGTCACCGACAGAAACTTTGTCGCCACCGAGATCAAACACCTGGGGTGGATTGTCGCTGAATGTATCAACACCCACTGTGCCGGCAAGATAATCAGCCTCGATGCCGAGTACCCAACCTTGCGGCGCACCAACATCCCAGTTGTACCCAGCAACAATGCCTCCTTGCCAACCATCTACCATGTGAGAGATTTGCATCGGACTGAAGTTCATGTCTGCCCAGCGCGGTTGCAGTACATAGTCTGCATTCATGCTGGTATGCGATGCAAGGGCACCAACATAGAAACCATCGAAGTTTGATTCCGCCTGCTCGGCAGCTGCGGTGTTTGCAGCAAATGTTGCTGCAACAATACTCAGAAGAACCTTTTTCATTTCATACCCTCTCTTATATAGGTGAATATAGGTGAATTTGAACTATTTATAATAATGCATATAAAATTGAAAATGTCAATACTTTCTTTATCACACTCCTTTTTTAGCTATAAACGACTTCGTATCAACAAGTAATAGAAAAACCCCTCAAAAATATGAGGGGTTTTGGGTCTTACCGATCTAACGATACAACCTTTACTTGATTTTCACACCAGCGGACGCACCAGCGGACGCACCGGAGCTGGAGCCAGAGAATGCTTGTGAACCATAGACACTGATGTTGCTGTCGCCGCCGCCAACGTGTTTGGTGACACCAACGCCCAGTTGCAACATCGGGTCAGAATGACCAACATACAGAGTCTCAGTACCTGCATAGCAAGCCCGAATGTACGCTTGGGTTTTTGCAGAAACTTTGCCGATTGCCACAGGACCGTTCCGGGTAACCATAACTGCCCCAGGTGTCACAAAACCAGCACGTCGCTGAATATCAACTGTTCCACAGTCGAAAACGATTTCGCCCGTTTTCATATTCCGAAGCTTGCGCTTCGTCCACACTTCTGCAGAAGCAGTCGAAGCCAGAAAGCTCAGAGCAACTGCACCAATAATCATTTTCTTCATAGACATTTTATTCTCCTTCTTCAATGTCTTAGTTTTAAGGACAAACAGCTTTATTGCTGCCTTTCTTCTGTCGCGATTTATACCACAGATTATTATTTACGCACTATTGCTTTTTTTTATTATTGTTGTGTAATATAATTACCCTCCAGCTCACAAATTATAGATATCAAAACGCATAGAAAAAGAGTCCACACATTGTGTGGACTCTTGTTGGTTTCAGGACTTAATTGCCCCAATTCCAGGTGCGGTTGGTAGCCGCCATGCCGCCGCCTTGCACCTGACCGATCTCGCCAGTTGCAACTGCGGAGTTCCCCCAGCCGCCGGAGAGTGCCATCGAGCCACCCGAGGTCGAGAAGTGAGAACCGGCATATGCGTTTGCGCCCGAGCCACCACCGGTGTTGGACCATGCGTCGCCGCCGCCGTAGACATCTTTGCCGCTGACCGAGTAGGCCCCGGTGATATCGCCCTGTGCCATGCCATTGTTGTTCGCTTGACCGCCTGCACCATAATCAAACGTTGCAGTCGAACCTGTCGGGCAAACCCAGCAACCAGCCATTGCAGCCGGCGCAGCTGCCAACAGTGCAATTGCGCTCAGCACGCCAAAAAACATCTTTTTCATTTTTAAACCTTTCGATTTTTTGTTGAAGATCTTCCTGATCAGACAGTACGTCCGCCAGTACCCCTCTTGGGATGCGCAACACAATACCTTCTTTTTTTAATAAAACAACTTGTCAAAAATATATTTTATTGTGTAATTTACACAATAAATTTATACTAAAACAACTTGTCAGGGAAATTTTGCAGTTGGTACACACTCTCCCCTATTCGACATATTGAGAGATAGCGATACAATAGTGAACGATATGTCACAACACGAAACCATTGTTATGTCAGTTGGCGGGTCACTCATTGTTCCCGACGCAATTGATACACACTTTTTATCATCACTCAAAGACTTAATCGAAACTGAAACGGCTAATGGCCGTCGTTTTATTATCATCGCCGGGGGCGGGAAAACCGCACGACGGTATCAAGACGCTGCAGCAGAAGTTGCTGCAATGGAAAATGAGGACCTGGACTGGTTGGGGCTTCATGCTACACGGCTTAACGGACACTTGCTCCTCACTATCTTCAGAAACCTTGCGCATCGTGTGATGGTCACCAACCCTGACGATGTCCTCGACATGCCAAAAGACGAAAAGCTTATCATCGCCGCAGGATATCGACCGGGGGCATCAACAGACCTCCGTGCAATCCAAATAGCAGAGCGTGTCGGGGCACAGAAAGTGATCAACCTTTCAAATATTGATTACGTGTATACTGATGACCCGCGCAAGAATCCTGATGCGGAGAAAATTGAAGACATCACTTGGGAAGACTTCCGTAAACTCATTCCAGAAGAATGGGGACCAGGACTTAACTCCCCCTTTGACCCTGTAGCAGCTAAGGAGGCACAAGCAAAAGATATCGAGGTTGCATCACTTAATGGGACCAAGCTGCTGTCACTAAAGAACTACCTCGACGGAAAACCATTTACAGGGACACGGATCCATAACTAGCTGTACTGCAGACTCAAAAGAAAAGCCCGCCTCTGCAGAGGCGGGCTTTTTTGTTATTGACACACAGTGGTATCTCCTGAGGAAGCGGCAATGGTGTCATTGAAGCCGGTGCTGTCAGCACAGAAGTAGCCACCACCCTTTTTTGAAGCTTCGAGCTTAAATGCTTCTCCATTTTCAATACAGCGGATCTTCGTGGGGAACGCGGTGTCCTCGCACACGCCGACGTAATCAAAGTTTCTTTTTTGGTATGAAAAGGCTGCCTGCACTGCAGTCTGAAACTGAACTTCGTTCACTTTCTTGCTCAAAAGACCAGTGTTTGAAAAAAGTGCTTGTGCGGTCAGTACTACAATGATAGTGATCATGCCAAGCAAAAGTCCTTGCAGTATAGACGCCCAGTATCGTTGAATCAATCGCATATGTATTAGTGTATCACTTCCTGCTGCTAAGCAACGGTCATTAAGAACAAATCTATCTGTGCATACAGTGCTTTAAGTGTGTCTTCGTTTAAAATGGTGAAATCGGCAGCAGCAATAACCTTTGCCTTTTGCATGCCATGCGGATCGGGATCGTCCAGCTCAATAGCTTCTTGCTCCTGGAATTGTTCAAATGAAATATGATCAGTTTCAGACCCTCGTCCTATTATGCGTTTGTAGCGTATCTGTGGATGTGCATCGACCGCAAGCAAGAACCCTCCTTCTTTTTTAAGTGTCTCCACTTCAGCATATGCCCGAATAGATTCAATCACTGCGTTTTCACAACCCATTGCGTTGCATTTTTTCAATGCGGTTTTGACTATAGCATCATCACCTTGCTCACGGCGCATGTCATTTGCAACCATTCGGAGATTTTCTCGATTTGCAACAAGTCCTCTGCGTGCGATCTCTTCAGCTATCTGTGTACGTGCAGAAAAATGGGTAAAACCTTTTTGTGTTATGAGATAGTGTACGACCGCACCTTTCCCCGCTCCATCTGTACCTGTAATTCCGATTATCATATCTTTACACTTAGTAAGTAAAAACTACTACTTGCTTGCAGCAATTTGCTCTAGGAATGAGCAAATTGGCAAGAAAATTCAATATAGTCACTACGTTCCTTATTTCATTTCCTTTTCCGGCACCATCTGTTCCAGTAATTCCGATAATTATACTCTTCTTATGATTCGCTCTTCTCAGTTTTTGATGCTTTACGTTCAGCAACATAGACAAGAAGCGGGTTTGCAATACAGACAGACGAATACGTCCCTGCGAGTACTCCAGCGATAAGCACCAACGCAAACGTCTGTGTCACCTCCCCACCGAAGAAATACAGTGCCCCAAGTGCAAGCAGTGTGGTGATAGAGGTGTTGATTGAGCGCATGAGTGTCTGGGACACTGATACCCCCACAATTTCAGAAAATGGTTTTTGTAGTGTGTACGAGATTTCTTCACGTTCCATACCATCAGTACCAATCACCTTTGTTTTCTTTTCTTGTCGCCATTTTACGAGGTTTTCACGTACACGGTCAAACACCACAATAGTGTCATTCACGGAGTACCCTAAGACTGCCAAGAGTGCCATCACAAACAACACATCGGCTTCAAAACCAAAGAAATACCCCAACAGTGCCATCACTGCAGTGGGCACAATAACGTCGTGTAGTAAGGCAAGAATGGTAATACCACCATACACCCATGACCCGACCGGATACGACACCCCTGCAAAGGCAAACGCAACGTAGATAATAATGATCAACGATACGCCTACAATAGCCCAGACTGCTTTGTCTTTTAGTTCCTGACCAATAACCGGACCGATAGAAGTGAATCGAGTGATGGATGATCCTTCACCAACACTGGTAAGTGACTGACTGACCGCAATACGCTCATCTTCAGACAGGTCGCGCGTGCGCAGGATGAATCCATCTCGTCCTGACTCATCTTGGGTTTCCCGTAATGAGTATTTGCCGAGCCCCTGGGTATCCAAACGCTCCGCTAACAGTTGTTTTTCAGGCACTGTGTCATACGCAACTTCGGTTAACGCACCTCCGGTGAAGTCGATACCAAGGTTGAGTCCAAACTTCGCAATAATGATCATTGCGCCAAGCACGACCGCAATCGCAATCGCGAGAAACATCTTTCTATGAGTAACAAAAAACATATTATTTAGTCTTAATTCCTGAATCGTATAACTTCGACAAAAGCGTTTTCTTTGTGACGTGTGCGGCAGGCAATGCTAAGAGAAGTGTCCGTGTTACCAATAGTGCTGAAAGCATTGATACCACCACCCCAAGCCCGAACACCAGTGCAAACCCCTTTACCAAAGATGTTCCAAACCAGAACAAGAGAATTGCGGACAGGATACTGGTAACGTTTCCGTCACGAATGGCGCTCCATGCGCGGGAGAACCCAACTCGTGCTGCCTCATGACTGTCTTTATTGTTTCGGTATTCTTCCTTCATACGTTCGAACACGAGTACATTTGCGTCTACCGCCATACCGAGTGAGAGGACCAAGCCTGCAAGTCCCGCTGCGGTGAGTGTCACCGGAATGAGTTTAAAGAGTGCAAGCATGGTTGCGACGTATCCAAGCAGTGCAATTGCGGCAACAAGCCCTGGTAGTCGGTACCACAACACCATGAAAAGAATCACCAGTCCAAACCCAATCATACCTGCGGTAATTCCCTTTTGCAGTACCTCTCCTCCCAATGAAGCGCCAACCGTCTGTGTACTTGCAAGTTCAATCGGTACCGGCAACGCACCGAAATTTAAGTTTTGCGCGAGCGCACGTGCTTCCTCAGCCTGGAATCCTCCTGAGATAATCGCACGCCCGCCAACAATCACTTCATTCAGACGTGGTGAAGAA
>JAUIFS010000010.1 GCA_030430425.1 bacterium
CCAACTTCACTCCCATACGGTGGTGGAAACGTGAACCTACAGTGGAACACATCAAATGTAGACTCAGTATCAATCAACAACGGTGTTGGTGCAGTAGCTGAAGATGGTTCAAAGACTGTGAACGTAACTAATACAATCACCTACATCCTAACTGCGAAGAAAGCTGGATTTGCAGATGCGACATGTCCAGTGAAGATTACAGTTGGAACACCTACACCAGACCCCATCTCTTGTGATGACAATGTGACATTTTCTGCACTTCCTGGAGTACTTCCAGTAGGAGGTGGTGATGTAAAGCTTACATGGAATACTTCAAAGGTTTCAGTAGTAAAGCTTGACGGAGTTGCAGTTTCTCTCTCAGGAGATAAAACCGTAAACGTGACACAAGGAACAACATTTACCCTTACTGCAACGGGAGACAGTTCAACAACAGGTAACACTGTTTCGTGTCCGGTGAAGGTAACGGTTGCGGACCCTGGTCCAATCTCTTGTGAAAACAACGTAACCTTTAAGGCTGATGATTACTCACTTCCACGAGGTGGAGGAAATGTAACACTTACATGGACAACAGTAGGTATTGATGCAATCAATATTCCTGGTGTTGCTTCAAACAACCTCAACGATTCTGAAGTCGTACGTGTAACAAACGATCGTACCTATACACTCGAGGCAACTGCAAATGGGAAAACTATCTCATGTCCCATCCGAATCGATGTAGCTTCAGGAGGTGGTGGTGGATCAAGTAGCCCAAAGTGTGACCTCGACATCTCTGACGATAAGATCAAGGCTGGAGAAACAATTACACTTGAATGGAATACTTCAAAAGCTACAGACGTTAAGATCACTGACAATCACGGAAACGTGCTGCTCGACTCAGACGACAAAGATGATCTTGATGGTGAAATGAAAATCAAGCCAACTAAAGACACTGAATACACACTTGAAGCTTCAAAGGGAACTCGTAACCGAGACTGTGAAGTTGAAGTGGAAGTAGAAAATACTGTAACAGTACTTGAAACACGGTCACAAGAACCACGTGTTGCGGGTATCTCACTTACACAGGTGCCGTACACTGGTTTCGAAGCTGGTCCAGCACTGACTGCTATCTTCTACGCACTGCTTACTATCTGGGGACTGTTCGTAGCATACGTAGCAGTTATCCGACGTAAAACACTTGGTGGTGTATCACTTGCTGGTGCACATGATCATGTAGACTTTACTGACGCAAGTGTTGAAGCTTCAAACGTAGCAGAATCATCAGTTGCTGAAGGGTATGTGTATGAATCAACGATTCCACAAAACCTTCCAACTGCACAACCACTGGACACAGTTGTTGGGTATGACGCATACGTTGAAAAAAAAACGATGACGAAGTAGATCAATCGATCGAAATGACAGAGCTTGAAAACCGAGCTCATGCACAGAAGGTGCTCATGTCATCAGACGCAATGCGATTCTTCATGCGCGCTACAAACGTAGATGAACGGAATGAAAAACTTGACGCGGTTATTGAACAAGCAAAAGAATCATTTCCAAGTGAAGGTGGTTGGGTTGTAATCAACCTCGCACGCATTGAGTCACTCTCTTCTGATGAGACGGTAGTTGCAACGGCAGATGTGGTAAAAGACATGAAGCCAACGACTGCTGGCTCACTTGCAGAAGCAATTATTGATGGAAACATCATAGCTGCATATGAAATGATTGCGCATCGTCCTATGATCGCACTTGCAGATGCAGCAGCAGACCTTGATGCGGTATACCGAAGCCGAAAAGGCGAATCGGTGGCAGTGTCTGATAAGCTTATGGAAGACACACAAGATCTCACTGACGAAGTGCTTCAGAAGGTTATCACTGCACTCACCAGTGCAGTCGATGGCACCTATACTGATGAAGCGTCTGCAGTCAAGGTGGCTATTATGAAAGCTGTTACGGCAGTTGCATAGTTTGCCCAAAATATAAAACTCCCCGAAAGGGGAGTTTTTATATTTTTACACGTACGGTATATAAAAGAACAGCTCAATACCTGTGTGGTATTGAGCTGTACGTGTCTTGTCATTTTGACAGACTTGGACCTTTCATCGGTCCACGATGCAATATCGCAAGTGTCCACTGTTTTGATGTTTCAAAACGCGGCTGCACTCGAACGATTGCACCATCGGTGATACCTTCGACATCTTTCTGAGGTAGTTTACGTGTTGATTTCCCTGCTTTAAGAGCCTTCCAGTCAACACGGTCTACTTCGATAGTGCGTATGTTTCGGGGTTTCCTTAGCGGTTTTTTCCTGTGTAGTGTAAATAGCATGGTTTCTTCCCTTATTTTGTGAGATATAAAACCCTTCCGCTGCGCACTATAACACAAGTTTTTCTAAAAGCAAAAATGGGGATAAAAAAGGTCGCGCCCATGGGCGCGACCTTTTTTATCAAGCATGCTGCGTTTAGATATCTATTACGCAGCTTCTGTCTGTAGTTTGATTATCATCTCCTCTAGAGAGAGCGATTCATTACTCTCAGTGTCACGAGACTCGAGTGTGATAGTTTTGTTTTCTACTTCCTGGTCACCGATGACGATAAAGTAAGGGAGCTTATTCTTCTTGGCAGCACGAATTTTTTTACCCATACTTTCATTAGAAGTATCAATCTCTACACGGAAGCCCGCATCTTTTAGTTGATTGTATATGTCTGTTGCGTAGTCATTGTGTGCGTCAGCAACGGGAATCACCGCAAGCTGTACAGGTGCAAAACGAAGTGGGAAGTTGCCTGCAAGGTGCTCGATAAGCACGGCAGCAAAACGTTCAAGTGATCCAGCAATCGCTGCATGGATCATCACGATACGTTCCTTTTCTCCCTGTTCGTTTACACAAGTTAGGTCAAACCGGTCAGGGAGCATACGATCGAGCTGAATGGTTGCTACCTGATGTACACGACCGATTGAATCATTTGCCATAAAGTCAAGTTTTGGTGCATAGAATGCAGCTTCGCCGATACCAATAAAGTACTCAATTCGTCGGTCTTCAGCGATTGCCTTAAGCATTCCTTCAGTTTCTTCCCATACAGAGTTTTCACCGAGGTATTTTTCAGCATTTTCTGGATCGCGGAACGAGAGACGGAGCTTAAGATTAAAGCCAAACTTGCTGTAGAAGCTATCGACAATGTCACAGATGGCTTCAATTTCTTCACGCAGTTGAGATTCTCGACAGAATACGTGTGCGTCGTCTTGGGTGATAGAAAGTACTCGGGTGAGACCAGAGAGCTCTCCTGATTGTTCTGCACGGTATACCATAGTAGTTTCAGCGTAGCGTTGTGGAAGTTCTTTATACGACCGTGGTTCAGAGTCAAAAATCTGTGTGTGACACGGACAATTCATCGGCTTCAGGACGTATTCATCGTGATCGTCACCTTCTTTAGCACGTACTTTGAAAAGGTCCTCACTGTATTTTTGCCAGTGTCCTGATGTTTCGTAGAGTGCTTTCTTTGCTATATGTGGGATGGTTACCAGTTCGTATCCTTTTTCTTTTCGGAGCTCAGTGACAAAACGATCAATCTCTCGTCGAAAGGTGGTTCCTTTTGCTGACCAGAGTGGCAGTCCTGGTCCTACAAGTTCAGAAAAAGAGAAGAGACCAAGTTCTTTTCCAAGTTTGCGATGATCCCGCTTTTTTGCTTCTTCTAGTTGTTGAAGGTATGCATCAAGCTCATCTTTTGTATCAAACGCAAGACCGTAGATGCGGGTGAGCATTGGATTCTTCTCGTCACCACGCCAGTATGCACCAGCAATCTTATCGAGCTTAAATGCATCAGCCGCGATTTCTTCTGCAGGGTTCTCAGAGTGTCTGCCGCGACACAGGTCGGTAAATTCTGCTTTCGTGTCTTTTCCTGCTGTGTAGAGAGTAATCGTCTCACCCTTACTTTCGATTTCATCGATAAGTTCAAGTTTAAACTCGTTTCCTGCAAAAACTTCACGCGCTTTCTCTGCTGACACTTCTTCGTGTTCGAAGCTCTTCCACTGTCCGAGCATTTTTTTCATATGCTTCTGAATCTTCTTCAGGTCATCGTCTCCTGGTGCGTCGCCGGCAGAGAAGTCTATGTCGTAGTAGAAGCCGTGGTCAATAGCAGGACCAAGGGTTAGTTTTGCATGTGGGTAATCGACTAAAACCGCTGCGGCCAGTAGGTGTGCCAAAGTATGTCGCTTGTATTCTAAGTTTTTGTTTTCTTCACTCATGATTACTAATGTTAACGTTAGTAATTGCAGGGTCCGACCCTCACAATTACACAGATTTGATAAATAAAAACGTCCGAGTAAAAATACGACGAAGTCGAATTTTTACTCGGACGTATCATCATGTTTGATGACCGCGGTTCCACCGGGTATTCTGCACAGTATGCTGTGCAGCTCTTTTGACATCAGATTAGGCTTTCGCACGAGTACGTCCTGGGTTGGTAGCCCGGGCAATCTCTGATTGATTCTTATAGTAGCGCTAGGGCTTGATAGTGTCAATAAAACTATGGGCAATATAGGAGGGAAGGCAAGCGCATTCATATCGAAGCATCCGTATTGAAATAGCAGTCTCCATATTTCACGCTTACCACAATAATCGTTATTTTATCATTAATGATAAAATAACAGATTTTTTGTATATATCATTTTGAACACATAAAAACCACGCCGAACCCTCGGCGTGGTTTTTTTGTATTATGCAGCTTCAGCTGCATAGGAGATCAGACTACGTTGCAGCAACTTCACTAGCAAGTGGTTCTGACGACTCTTCCTTTGGAGCAAGTGATTTCACTTTATCAATGAGGATCGACGGCTCATCGTTACGGATGTTGAGCTTGCCTTTAATGGCTACACAGGTACCAGGCACAAAAAGATCTTTAAAGGTTGCATAGCATTCGGGAAAGGCGACCATTTCAATAGAGTCAGTCAGTCCTGCAAGTTTTACAAAAGCCATGTGAGCACCGTTTTGTGTAAGAAACTCGTTAACCGCTTCAATCATACCGGCGGTGACGACCGATCCTTTCATCTGTACAATTGCCATCTTATCCTCGTCTACCACTGCTTGTTTGATCTGCTCGACACGAGTTCGTTTTGCAATGTCTGCATGGAATGTATCAAGTGGATGACCTGATACATAGACACCAAGGAGCTCTTTTTCCCATATGAGTTTTTGGTCTTTGCTTGCTGGTTCTGTTTCCGTAAGTGTTAGTTCGTTTATGGCAGTGTCGAGTCCACCGAAGAGTGAATCTTGATTTGCTTCTTTCCCTGCAACATGCTCTTTGTTGAAGGCGAGCATGTTGTCGATATTTGCGTACATTTTGCCGCGTTCATCAAATCGGTCGAGTGCACCAGTCATAACCAGTGCCTCAAGAGACTTTTTGTTGAGGTTCTTGTCGTGTATTCGTGAAAGAAAGTTGGTAAGGGAGGTAAAGTCACCACCGCGCTTTCGTTCATCAATAATCGCTTCAGCGATACCTTCACCAAAGTTTTTAATAGTGGTTAGTCCAAAACGGATTTTTGCCTCCTCGCCATCCTTTTCAGGTACTACTGAGAAGGGAGCAAAAGATTCATTGATGTCTGGCGGAAGTACTTCAATCTGCATACGTTCACACTCATGAATGATTTCAGATATTTTTTCTGTATCTCCTGAGTCAGCAGTGAGCACTGCAGCCATGTATTCGTGCGGATAGTTAGCTTTCATATACGCAGTCTGGTAGGCAACCCGACCATAGCTCGCCGCGTGTGCTTTATTAAATCCGTAGGCGGCAAACGGCTCAATCTGTTCCCAGAGCTTATCTGCAACTTGTTGTGAGAGCTTTCCATGGTCACGAAAACCGTCCATAAGCTTTGCTTTCTCAGCTTCCATAACTTCAGGAATCTTCTTACCCATTGCTTTACGGAGTTTGTCAGCATCGAGCCATGAGTAGCCCGCAAGCTCGATGGAGATCATCATCACGTCGTCTTGGTAGGTGATAACTCCATACGAACGATCAAGAATTTGCTCGAGGCGGGGATCAAGATAGGTTACCAACGAAGGATTGTGCTTACGTTCAATATACGTTGGAATCATTTCCATTGGTCCTGGTCGATAGAGTGCAACCATCGCGTTGATGTCGTGGATGGTTGAGGGCATCAGTTGCTTTAGGAAAGACGTCATCCCCGTACCATTGAGTTGAAAGAGTCCCATGGTCTCTCCGCGGGCAAGCATGTCAAAAGTTTTCTGGTCGTCGAGCGGAACATTTTCAATGTCTACCTCGATGTCGTGTATTTTCTTCACACGTTTTACTGCATCGGCAAGAATTGCAAGGTTTTTGATTCCAAGGAAATCGAATTTCAAAAGACCAACTCCATCTTCACCTACCGAGTGCATTTCGTACTGTGTCACTTGCTTTCCGGTTTTCGAATCAATCTGGATGGGTACATAGTTATGTAGTGGTTTTGGGGCAATCACCACACCGGCTGCGTGAACACCCATGTGTCGCACACGTCCTTCAATACGTTTTGCGAGGTCTATTACCTGTGTCGATTCACTGTCTTTTTTATAGAGCGTTGCAAGTTCAGGCTCCATATCGAGCGCACGGTCAATAGTCATGGCAAATCCTTGTGAACCCATAGGGATAAGCTTCGAGATACGGTCTCCTGTGGTGTATGGATGCCCAAGTGCTCGCGCTACGTCTTTTACTGCTGCACGTGCCATCATGGTTCCAAAGGTTCCAATCTGGGCTACATGGTCTTCACCATATTTTGCTTTTGCATAGGTGATGATCTCGTCGCGGCGGTTATCGGCATAGTCCATGTCGATATCAGGTGCAGAAGGTCGCTGTGGGTTGAGGAAACGTTCAAAGGGAAGTTTGTATTCAAGCGGGTCTACGTTGGTAATTCCAAGTACATAGGTCGCATACGAACCCGCAACAGAACCACGAATGGTGGTAAGAATACCGCGCTCCCGCGCTTCACGAAGTAGGTCACCTACCGTAAGGAAATAGGTGGCATAGCCTTTGGTGCGGATGACCTCAAGCTCATAGTCAAGTCGTTCTTTCACAATCGGGTCATTAAGACTGTGTCCGCGCCACGCGACACCTTTGTACGCCATGTCTTTCAACTCATCATCAGGTGTTTTGCCACTTTCAATCTGGTAATTAGGGAATTGCCAAGCTTCTTGTCCGAGTGTGATGTGTACATCACACAGGTCAGCAATTTTTACAGTATTGGCAATGGCTTCAGGTATGTCCGCAAAAGCTGCCTGCATCTCCTCTTGTGTTTTAAATGAAAAGTCTTCCGAACGTTCTTCGTCTGGGTCTACCACGCCACCACTTTGAATTTTATGCATCATTTCACGCACAACAGCATCATCTTTGTGCATGTAGTAGATATCTTGTGCAGCAACAAGTGGCACCCTTCCTTCTTGTGTGAGTTTTTTGATGTCTTCTTGTCGTTCTTGGTGATCAAGTATTTCTGGGTGATGACTGATCTCGTGGTAGAGGTTCTCTCCGTACACGTCTTTATACCAAGAGAGAGAAGCAGCAGCCTTTTCGGTGTCGCCATTTTTGAGGTGTTGCACGGTCTCACCAGCAAAAGAAGGAATGATGCAGATAAGCCCCTCGCTGTTTTCTGAGAGTAATTCATGATCAAGACGCGGTCGGTAGTAGAAACCTTCTACATTTGAAATGGTGACCATTTTGATGAGGTTTTTGTAGCCCGCCTCATTTTTTGCGAGGAGTACGAGTCGTGCACTTGGCTTATCGATCATTTCTTTATCAAATCGAGTTCTTGGTGCAAGAAATGCATCGAGACCAATGATAGGCTTAATACCGACTTTCTCACAGTTTGTATAGAAGTCAATTGCACCGTAGAGTGCACCAGCGTCAGTGATCGCCATTGCATGCTGCCCATCTTCTTTTGCAGCTATTGCAAGTTCTTTTGGAGTCGGGACGGCATTTAAAAGAGAATACATAGAGTGCACATGGAGGTGTACAAATGCTGCCTTTTTCATCTTGGTGTTCTCTTGGTCTGCCATGATGAGGTAAGTATACCAAAATCACGCCAATATAGGCTGTACATAAAAAATGACCCACACGGATTCGTGTAGGTCTAGTGCTTCGTCAAGAAGAGTTTTTTATGTAGCCCAAATCCCGGTAATTGCCACAACGCAGAGCAAGATAGGTGCGACTCTCGACAACAAAAAGGTACTCGTGTACTTCTCGTACTTGCCCTCAAGCTGCTTTATATCTATAGAAGTACATCTTTCTTCCAGTTCTTGGCTTTTGAGAGTGGTGAAATACCAAACTAATGTAATACCCACAATCATCAGTGTGAAAACAATTTCCATCTCTTTCTCCTGAATTAATTAGTTTCATAAATTAATGTACACTAGCAGGTAATTACATGCAACAAAAAGATATTATAGGAATAGACGAAGCAGGACGAGGGCCACTTGCAGGACCGGTTTCTGTTGGTGTTGCGTGTGTGTCGAGTGATTTTGACTGGGGACAGATTCCTGGAGTGAACGATAGTAAGAAATTGACGGAGAAAAATCGCGAAGCGATTTTTCTCCGTGCAAAGAAATTGCAAAAAGAAGGGAAACTGCAGTTTGCAGTATCGATGGTCTCTGCAAAAGTGATCGATAAAATTGGTATTGTTCCTGCGATAAATCTCGCTATGAAACGAGCTTTGCGAAGAGTGGTGCAAAATAGTTCGATATATCGAACTAAAAAAAGCAAAACTGGTTCAGATACTCTTCGTGATATGACGCAATGTTTGGTACAGCTTGATGGGGGACTGAAGGCACCGGAAGAATATGTGTGGCAGGAGACGATTGTAAAAGGTGATAGCAAAGAAAAGGTGATTGGTTTGGCGTCTATTATGGCGAAGGTAACGCGGGATCGATATATGAAACGTATTGCAAAAAAGACTGCTTTTGCAGCTTATGATTTAGCGATTCATAAAGGGTACGGAACCAAAAAACACCGTGAATGTATCGCTCAACATGGCTTATCTACAGAGCATCGTACAAGCTATTGCAAAAATATTAAAGTGTTGTAGTATTGCTCGTCACGTTAGGTGTTTTGTCTAACGAAGATAGTTTTTTTGGGAGAGAAAGAATGAGCGAAGAAGACCTGAAACAGATGGAGGAGCATGCTGATCGTGTCAGCAATTATTCTGGAATATCGCCTGCATTGATTCTGATGAATCCTTTTGCAGCTTTGATCTTCTGGAACAGGGTCTTGAGTACTGCACTCACAAACAAAAAATAAGAAGTATTCTGAGAATGCTTTAAGCCCGCCAATATTGGCGGGTTTTTTGTTGCAAAAAAATATTTTTATTGTATTATTTAAGGCACCATCTTTGTACAGCTATCGAAAAATTAACATGAGGACAGAGATGAGCTACGTAAGTGACTTTTTGGACGAAGAAAATGCATCACAAAGTGCATTTGATCTCCAGCACAACCAGGTAAAAAATCCCTGGAAATTGAACCCTTTGCCAGCACTAGATCGTGAATCAGCAGAACAGATGATGAACGCTCTGGATGACGTTGGTGACAGTAAAGAGTTATTGTTCACAGACATCGGTGTTTGTGGCAATTTGGTTGGTGTAGCAATGGAAGCTTTTGGTTTAGAATCTCCGAGTATTGGTGAGTTTAGAGAAAAGCTTTCAGAGTATCTGTCTGTGATACGGACAGAATAATTGTTCCTGCAGGACCAATTTTGAGACTTGTTGATTAGATTCAACAAGTCTCTTTTTACATCAGAGAAAACTATTGCATTTTTATGTGTATCTGCTATAGTTCTGCGCACTATGGTTATTCGAATGCGACATACGCGGTCTCACACAAAGAACCGTCGTTCACATCACGCGCTCAAGGCGCCGACTTTAGCTGTCTGTTCAAACTGTGGGGCACAACACCGACCACACCACATGTGTCTAGACTGTGGGTTCTACAAAGGACGTCAGGTGATGGATCTTGCGGGTCAGAAAGCAAAGCGGGAAGCACGTATGCAAGCAAAGAAGGATGCTATTTCAGCACAAGCTGAATCAATCGCTCCAACTGAAGCTGAGGCAGTTTCTGAAGCAGAAGTTCCAGAAACTACGGATGAGAAGAAATAGTCGATATTTATCCACTTAAGTCTCGTTCGCGAGCGCACATCGACATTTCTTGTCACGGACAAGAAGCAGACAAAAAGTGCCGTAGGGCACTTTTTGTCCACAAAAGTCCGGCATGTGCCGGACTTTTACGCACTGTACTCATGCTACACTATGGGTAGTTACGTAAGTTCATTATTTTATGGCAAATCGACATTTATCGCGATCAATTGTTCTTCAAACCCTCTTCGAGTGGGATTTAAATGATATAGACAAAAAAGGTGTAGAAGAAGTTTTACAAAGAAACGTAGAGGAGTTTGCACCAAACAAAACAGACAACCCATTTATTGAGAAGCTTCTTGATGGGGTTATGAGTAAACAGCCTGAACTTGATCAGGTTATTGAAAAGGCTGCACCTGAGTGGCCTATCGATCGCATCTCACCGGTGGATCGAAACATTCTCCGGCTTGGACTTTATGAACTTTTGTTTGCCGACCGTAAAGAAGTCCCTGCAAAAGTTGCAATCAATGAAGCTATTGAACTAGCTAAACAGTTTGGTGGTGAAAATAGCTCTCGTTTTGTGAACGGAGTGCTTGGGGCTGTATATAAAGAAATTGGTGAACCGGGAAAGGATGAGCAGAGTAAGCGAAAGAAGGCAGTACCGTTTGACCAAATGCCCATTCAACGTCTTGCGGGAGCAGTCGTGTACGCAAAGGAGGGTGACGATATGTACTTAGCTCTTGTACATGATATTTTCGGACACTGGACACTCTCGAAGTCTAAGATTGCAGAAGATGAAGAACTTGAGGCTGGTGCAACGCGGGCACTTAAAGAAGAGATTGGTCTTACGGTAAGCATTGAGGCTGAACTTGGTCACAACGAATACGTCGCATCACATCCAGAACTCGGAAAGGTACGAAAGCAAGTGACGTACTTCCTAGCAAGTTCAGCATACGCAGAGTTGGTGCTCGAAAAGAAAGGTGGTCTTGATGATGCACAGTGGTTTAAAGTTGCCGACATATTAGACCTTAACTTCTACGAAGACATTCTTCCTATTGTGACCAAAGCGGTCACTATGCTCGTGGCAAAAGGCTAACTGCTGTCTTTTTTATAAATTCCCTGTATAGTGGAATTACGTAATTCGTTGATAGATGACAGATGACGTATGAACGTCGCCTGTAATGTATTCCGCGCACTACGTACTATAAGTATAGTAATTGTTATGTATGGCTATTGAACAAAATGTTGAAATTGATCTACAGAAAGTGGAATCAATTATTGGGTGTGTATTTACGGATAAAATGCATCTCTTAACGGCGATTACACATCGCTCCTATCTTAATGAAAACCGTGATGCGAAACAGGATCATAATGAGCGACTAGAGTTTTTGGGGGATGCAGTACTTGAGCTGGTGATTACCGATTTTCTCTTTAATAAATATCCTGATAAGCCAGAAGGAGAGCTTACGGCAGTGCGTGCAGCGCTAGTGAATACGGTTTCACTTGCTGATGCGTCTACAAAACTGGGGGTCAATGATTATCTCTTGATGTCTAAAGGGGAGGCAAAGGATACGGGACGTGCTCGACAGTATATTCTTGCGAATGTGTTCGAGGCTCTGATTGGCGCTCTGTATATGGACAAGGGGTATGAAACTGCAAAAGAATTTATCGGGGCTCATTTGTTTGAAAAAACAGACACTATTGTGCAGAATCGACTTTGGCAAGATCCGAAAAGTCGATTCCAAGAACTGGCGCAGGAGCATGTGAGCGTGACACCATCATACGAAACACTTGCACAAGTTGGTCCTGACCATGATCGTGTGTTTACCGTAGGTGTTTTCCTTAAAGACGAAAAGGTTGCAGAGGGAAATGGTCGTGCCAAGCAAGAGGCTGAGCAGGCAGCTGCTGAAGCAGCATTGGCAGCTAAAAATTGGTAGTAGGGTTTTCAATGCACAAAGAGCGCAAAAGCTTTGCTTTTGTGCTCTTTGTGCATGGTAAAATCAAACTATGATAATTACTAAAATAAAAAATACAAAAAGTGGTTTTACGCTCATTGAGGTACTGGTGGCAGTTGCTATTGTGAGCATTATCTCGGCAATTGCAATGGCTTCTTTTTCACAAGCCAGAGCAGGTGCACGAGACAAACAACGGGTAGCTGATCTTGCGCAGATTGAACTTGCGATGCGTTTATATACTGCACAGTATGGTGAAAGTATTGATTGCCAGCGAGGGCTCAAAATTGACGGTGATACCACAGTGGTTTCTATCCCAAGTGAGTCAGATGCATGTAATGATGGTCCACAAATACTTGCGTTCCTTGATTCATTCCTAAATGCAGTCCCTCATGATCCAAAAGGTCCCGGAAATGCTGAATACTATTATTATTTTGATAACGATCACACCTGTGCTCCGTATGTGGATGGTGCCATCGTATTTGCGGTTCGTACCGAGACATCCACTCCTAATGATGAAGAAGCACAATGTCCTGCAAGCTCAGCAAACGACGATGGAGGGTATTACGATGAAGGGACAAGTAACGTCTATGTAAGAAAAATAGATTTTACTGATGAAATATAATACTGCTCGCACCTTTTATGTACACGCTACGTAGGAGAGAGACGTTTTATGTGCGGTAGTAATGATAGAATTGTTATATGAAAAAAATTACGCTGCCTCATTTTGCAAAAGGTTTTACATTGGTAGAAATGCTTGTCGTTGTTGCGATAATTAGTCTCCTGTCTGGTATAACGCTCGTGAGTCTTTCAGGTAGTCGTAATGCTGCACGAGACAACATACGTATAAGTACTATTCAACAATTGCAACTGACTATGCGTTTATATGTTGAACAGTATGGTTCAGATATTGATTGTGAAAACGGGGTGTATATTGATGGAAGCACAAGCGGTTTAAGCGGCTCACTTTCTACCGGTGCATGTACTGATGCGGCACAGATACTGTCATTCATTGAATCCCATATGGGAGAGATACCACACGATCCACTTGGTCCTGATAACCCCGACGCGTATTACTATTTTGACAATAATCATGACTGTCTCACTAGTGCTATTCCAGGAACACGACCACTTCTGTTTGCGCTCCATATGGAAAATATTGAAACGAACATACTAGACGTATGTGAACACCGAAGTGGTAGCGATGGTAAACTAGATGATGTTGCATACGAACCGTATGTGGTGCAGCTTGATTTTACACGACAAAATTAACACAAAATGTATCTTAAGCATTTAACAATTGGTGGCTTTAAATCATTTGCAAAAAAAGGCGAGCTTGAGTTCAGTGCGCCTATTACTGCCATTGTTGGTCCAAACGGCTCTGGAAAAAGCAATGTCGCGGAGTCGTTCCGTTTTGTTTTAGGAGAACAATCAGTTAAGGGCATGCGTGCAAAGAAAGGAGCTGATCTTATCTTTAACGGTTCGGATAGTACCTCACGAGGGAACAAAGCATCAGTTTCAGTTGTGCTCGATAACACACAACGTGTCTTTCCAGTTGATTTTGATGAAATTGTACTTGAACGAACAGTACATCGTGATGGGCAAAATGAGTATTTGATAAATAATTCAAAAGTACGCCTAAAAGATGTGCAGGAACTCTTATCGGCAGCGAACATAGGTCCGACTGGTCACCATATCATTTCGCAAGGAGAAGCTGATCGTATTCTTTCTGCGTCTGCAAAAGAACGACGGGAAATGATCGAGGATGCTCTTGGGCTGAAAGTATTTCAGTATAAAAAAATCGAAGCGGAAAAGAAGCTTAAAAAAACATCCGAAAACGTAGAAAAAGTACAATCACTTCGACGTGAAGTTGCGCCACACTTACGGTTTCTTGAGCGTCAGGTGAAAAAGATCGAGCGATCTATTGCACTACGTGGTGAACTAACTACGGTATACAGTGAGTATCTAAAACGTGAAGATACGTACATCGCACATCATAGTGATCGTTTGAAACTTGAACGTACTGAGCCATCACAGAAACTTGAAGATTTAAAAGTGCAACTTACTCGAGCAAAGGAGGTTCTTTCAGAGAGTGAAAATGATGAAAAGAGTGGAGAACTTGTTTCTTTAGAGGAGCAGATTTCTGCAGTGCGCGCTGAACGCCAAACCCTGCTTCGAAAAAGTGGTCAGCTGGAAGGACAGGTTGGATTCCTTGAACGACGTATTCGCCAAGCACAAGAAAAAAGCACTTCTGAAAGCGAAGCGCCAATTCCTATCGGTGAAGTGAAAAAAGTCCTTTCTGAAATAGAGCGACAGGTTGATAAGGCGGTACAAAGTAGCGATGCGTCTTTGTTGCAGCGGGCGCTCTCTGATGTGGTGCATACGTTCAAGAAGTTTGTGCAAAATGCTTCTGGGGTTGTTGTGATCAGTACTGATACAGAAGAAAAAGAACTCAAGGAAATTGCTAAGGAGCTTCAGGAAAACGAAAAAGATATTGTTGACCTTTCAGTGAAAGAAGAAAAATTGTCAGGACAATACGAAGCTTTGAAAACGTCGATCGAAGCAGAGAGTCAAGAAAGCCGCGAGGCTGAACGTGAAGTATTTCGTATAGTAGGTGAACAGCGGGAATGCGAAAACCTGATAAGTCGTATCGATAGTGAGCTTTCTGTGCTTGAGCGCGACCGCAATGAATTTAAGCGTGAATTGCAGGAAGCAGTGACACTTATTGGTAGTGGTGCATCGCAGTATTTTGGTTTTGAAATCGTTACTGATGGAGAGGTTGTTTCTAATGAAGTGATTGTTGCTGAAGAGCGTAGCGTACAACGTGAGCGACGACGAGAACTTGAGAAGATGAAAATTCGACTTGAAGAGCTGGGAGGTGCTAACGAAGATATTGAAAAGGAGTACAAGGAAGTGAAAGAACGTGATGAATTTTTAGTGCACGAAATTGCAGATCTGGAGACATCAATCGAAAAGTTGGAAGCGCTTATCAAAGAATTGACCGACCAGCTCAATGAACAGTTTGTAGCGGGTATTGATAAAATTGGTGCTGAGTTTAATCGATTCTTTGCACTTATGTTTGGTGGGGGTGAAGCGAAGTTGATGCGTGTGAAGCCAAAGATCAAGCGAAAGAAAAAAGGTGAAGATGAGTTTGGTGAAGAGATTGAAATTGATGAAGAAGTGGAAGACGAAGAGGCTCAGGAGGGGATTGAGCTTTCTGTAAAGCTGCCCAATAAGAAAGTGACCGGCTTGGACATGCTTTCAGGCGGGGAGCGAGCACTTACGTCGATTGCGCTTATCTTTGCTATGAGTCAGATCAACCCGCCACTATTTATTATCCTCGACGAAACAGATGCTGCACTCGATGAAGCGAACTCACGCCGCTATGGTGACATGATCGAAGCGTTGGCACAGAAGTCGCAACTTATTCTTATTACACACAACCGGGAAACCATGAGTCGTGCTGGGATTCTCTATGGAGTAACTATGGGAGGTGATGGAGTCAGTAAGTTACTTTCAGTAAAGTTCGACGAAGCTGCTGCAGTTGCTAAATAAAGTGAGCAAAGGAGCAGAGCGACTATTGCGAACTTTCACAGGACAGTTTAGATAAAACCGAGGACCTAGCGATGTTTTACCAAACTGGTATCGGGAAGTGGTAGATGTCCTAAGACTCACTCTGTGTATCAAAAACATAGTTGCGCACGCTCCGTAGCAACATAAAAGAAACCCCGCGTACATGTGTATGCGGGGTTTTAGTTATGTCGATAGATTATGTCCATGACATGCTGTCCTCCCATTGTAGATTATTTTGATATCAAAACTAACGGTCTCGATATCTTCTAAGACAAGTCTCGCAATGACGTCATCAATCCAACATAGGCAGATAAGAAGTTCGTCAGTTGCAGTCCATTCAGCTGATTGAATCACGTCAGCTTGGTCGTGAGCGACTATTTCAAGTGCATCCAAAAGTTCATCAGGATGACCTTGGAGCACAATGTGCCACCGGTCACTGTCTGGGGGAGGTGTTGGTTTGTGAAGAACGGTCTCCAGCATCGGTCTGCTCCTTTCTTTCTGTGGTATTTACATAATGCAGTGTTTTGTGAAAAAGTCAATATACTCCGAGCTGAATACGAGTGTTGTTGAACCACTGTGTGTATGCATATTTTTAGAAATACATACACGGTATACTTAACCAATATGAAAGAATCGTGGGAGCCAAAAATGGTAGCAACTGAAAAAAAGAAAGAGCCAGAATTTCCTGATGCTGCAGGAAATCACCTTACTGCTGAACAGCAAAAAGGGCTTAGAGATTTGCTCTCACAACTAACCTCATAGTGTTGTGTATGAAAGAAGGGTGGCAACCAATACCAAAAGAAGAGAGTAATGGATATGGTGGAATACGCCGAGAACATTCGTCTGTGTCTGGAGAAACTCAAGGGCAGCCTGAAAACAAAGGTCGGCACACAATGTCTCGCCGAGCTTTTTTGCGCGGAGTCATGGGGACAGGGGCTGCTATTGCGGGTGGTCGTGCTCTTATGTCTCCACAAGAGAAGCTGCCTGCTGAAGAGAATGTTACAGAAACGACTGAATCAACAGAGTCAGCTGAAATACCACCAAACAGTGAAGTATTTGAAACTGAGCGACTTGGGTGGCAGAAGTGGTGGGAGCTGCAGTATGATCAAGTGCTGTTTGTAGACAAAAATGGTGCACCAGTGGGGCATCCGGTTGATTTTCAGACCTTTAATACAACCCGGACAGTGACACATGAGAATGGTCAGCCAGTTGAAAAACCGTATGCACTAAAGCCGGGAAAACTTGATGAGAGTGGCATGCTTGCCGATAACTTCGATCCAAAGTGGCTTCGCTATGCACAGGCACAGTGTGCCCGCGATAATGATGTTTCTACAGAAGAAATCCAGCAGCGCAATATTACTGAGGAATTCGAAAAAGCTTCACGTCGTACAGATGAGCCAGAACTTCGTGAGAAAATCCTTGACGCGGTGCATGGTGGCAATGGTATTGACACTATGGTAGATCTCGTTCACTACTATGGTATGAATCCTGAAAAGACAGTGCGTGGTGATGTGAAAGAGCGTACACGCGCTGTATACTTAGAACAAGAAATTTCGTTCCATAACCGGCTGCCACAAGGTGTGCAAGATGAGTTACGAGGTTTTATTATCGGACTTGCTGCACAAGAATCACGCTTTAATGCTGGTCTACCTAAAAATAGCGCCACAGCAGAGGGTATTTTACAGCTGGTTGATGCGGTTCGTGAAGAACAAGGTTATGACCCTGAGAAGAGACTTTCATTTGTTGAAGAAGTTGATGTTGCAGGCAAGCATTTTTCCAATATTTATAAACGCCTTCGTTTTTGGATGCAGCACGAAATTGCAAAAGATGCGGAAGGAAAGCGAGTCAAGAAAGATACCTTTGATGTTCTTCGTGGGCTTTTCCCGGAAGGACGCGATGGCGATCAGGCGTGGGAGAAGTATTTTTTGGTTCCTTGTATGATCAATGCATACAACGCGGGCTCATGGACAATAGGTGCATGCCTGCATGAGTTTGTTGCGGGTTACAGTCTTGAGAAGCTTCAGGAAATGACGGGAGACGCCCCAGGCTACGATCTCTTTCAAAAGTTTACGCACTTTGCGAAAGAAAATACTGCAAATAAATACACTGCAAATTATGGTGAAGATGCACAGGCATACTTTATTTCTATCGCAGGAGTGACTGAAGCATTGAAAGAACGTGCTCAAAATGAAGGGAAGTTGTACGCTATGAACCAATAAAAAACGCGAGCAATTGCTCGCGTTTTTTAGTTCACCAGTGCCCAGTCAATCTGTTTCTCTTCGAGATCAGCACGCATAAGTTTTATGCGGATTTCTTGACCAAGTGAATAGACAGTTCCTGTTTTGTCTCCTTTTACCCGATACTTACTTGCTTCGTGTGTGAAGTAATCACCCTTCAGGCTTCCAAGACGGATCATTCCTTCAGCCTTTGAGTTCTTTTCTTCTACGTAAATACCCCAGTCGGTCACGCCAGTGATAATGCCGTCAAACTCTTGTCCAATCTTATCGAGCATGTATTCAACTTGTTTATACTTAACTGACTCACGCTCAGCTTTTACTGCATACATTTCACGTTCTGATGCATGCAGCGCAGTTCCTTCATGTTTTGCAATTTCTATCGGTCCAATACGCGAGCCGTCGAGGTGTTTGCGAAGCATGCGGTGTGCCATGAGGTCAGGGTAGCGACGAATGGGGGAGGTAAAGTGCGTGTAATGTTTAAATGCAAGACCAAAGTGCCCGATGTTTTTGGTTGAATACACCGCCTTTGCCATGGAGCGAATGGTCGCAACTTTAATAAGGTTTTCTTCCGGGGAACCCTCGATCTCTTTAAGGAGCTTATTGATTGCTTTAGCGTCCACGCCATCTTTTGTATTGAACTCATACCCGAGTGCGTGAATAAAAATGGCTAACTCTTCGATTCGTTCTGGATCAGGGACGTCGTGAATACGATAGATAAAGTTTGTTTCATTTCCCGCATCTTTGCAGAGTTTGTTGATGTGTTCAGAAACTTTCATGTTTGCAAGAAGCATGTAGTCTTCGATCATCATCATGGTTTCGGTGCGAATCTTTGTAACAACATCGATTGGTTTGCCGTTTTCATCAAGCACAAACTTCACCTCTGGCTGTTCAAAGGCAATAGCACCATCTTTGTGTCGTCGTGCACGCATGATTCGCGCAAGATGCATCATCATCTGCAATTCTTCACAGTAGTCTCCAGACTCGGTATCGAGCACTTCTTGTGCTTCTTCATAGCTAAAGCGACGGTCAGAATGGATGATGGTTTGCCCATACCATTCAGAAACTACGCCAGCCTGATGGTCGATTTCAAAAACTGCGGAAAACGCAAGACGATCTTCGTGTGGACGCAAGGAGCAAAGGTCGTTACTCAGTACCTCAGGAAGCATAGGAATCACACGGTCTACCAGATAGATAGATGTTCCTCGTTCTCGTGCTTCTTTGTCGATAGTGTCACCCTCACGTACGTAATGCGATACGTCAGCAATATGAATACCGATTTCGTAGTTGCCGTTTTCAAGAAGCTTGTATGAAAGTGCATCGTCAAAGTCCTTTGCGTCAGCAGGGTCGATGGTCATAGTGAGTGTATCGCGCATATCGCGACGTATTGCGTTTTCGCCTTGCGTATCTGCAATTGCTGCAGCAAAAATTTCTTCTTTTTGTTCGTACAGTTCTTGTCCCGCTTGCGCGATTTCTTCGGGGAAGTTTTCAGAAAAACCACCAGAGCGAATAATTGCCTGCATTTCTGTTTCATGGTCTCCAGCTTTTCCAAGCACTTCGGTAATTTTTCCGACAGGATCAACGTGCGGTGATTTCCATGACTCGATTTCTATAACCACCTTCATGCCGTCGTCTAGTTCGGTTGCGTTGGGAAGAATAGGGCGCACGTGGATGCGGTGATTGTCAGGCTGGAAGTATCGCTGCGGGCGACCAGCTTTTGCGGGGCGTACGGTCCCGACAAATTCCTTATGTGTTGGCTCGAGCACTGCAAGTACTTTTCCTTCCTGTCGCTTACCGCCGACCTTGGGAAATACTTCAACTTTTACGAGGTCACCATCAAGCGCAAAGTTAAGGTTTGCATTGTCAATTACAATGTCTTCTGCATCGTCAGGTGCATCAGGCACTTTGAAAAAACCAGTGCCTTTACCGCGGATCATTACCGGTCCTTCAAAAATGTTTTTATTTTCAGTCATATATTGGTTCGCATACTACCATAGAGCAGTCTCTTTACATAGCCTAAAAGCTATAGTATGTTTCGATAAGTTTGTATAAATGAAAGGAAGTAAAATGGCACCTGTTTTAGATGTATTTCCGGAAACTGATGTGTATTCTGTTTTCGCAGAGATGATGTGTCTAATGCGAGAAGATGAAGAGACTCTCGAATATGAAGTGATGATACACGGCACTGTTATTGCTCAGTCAGTAAATGAAGCTAGTGATATTGCATGGCGCATGCTTAAAGCAGAAGCTCTCAAGAAAGATGGATGCATTGGTTTGACGCTCGTCAGTGAAAATGCCATGGTTTTACCAAAAGTTTTTTTTAAGAAGCGTGCGTTTGATTCATTGGAGGATCATATACTTTCTGTAATTTGGCAGCTTGTTGAGCCTAGAAAGTCGAGAGTTTAAGTTTTTTCATATCATTTATGATGAGACACAATGACTCCAAAACACCGCGAGACTCTCGCGGTGTTTTTTAAGAAAATAATAAGCTGCAAAACAGAAAATATATTTTCTTTATGCGAACGCTCAGTATTTTCGACTCTTCCTAAGGAGAAAATGCGTTAGCGTCTTGCTTCTTGCAAAAGGAATGTGTTTTGATATGTTTGGTTATGCAACGTAAGTTGAGAGGAGAGTCTTATGACTAAAATAGCTGTGTGTGCTTCTGATGCGGAAATTTCTGTTCAAGGAATACCATCAGTAGGTGTTTATGTGACGCCAAATGTACCAGACGGTTTTACAGTCGTTGGAGAGTCTGGTGAGCCAAGTCAGGATGTGCTTTGTGCAAGTGGTTTCAAGTGCGCAACATTTTTGCGGAAGATTGTTGATGCTCATGCAGATACACCGATCCTAATGGTGACTACGGATACTGTTTCATTGCCGCAAGTTCTTAATATGTTGAGTTTGAATAATATGAACTTAGCATAGCTTAAACACCGCGAGAGTCTCGCGGTGTTTTTCTTTTGGTAACCTTGCCTTATCTATACATATGTAGTATTCTTGCGCGACGTTACAAATGAGCGAGCGAGAATTGCACAAGAGTTTACTCTTGTATAATCGAGCGAGCGAAATTTGTATAAATTCAAAAATTTATATGTTAATGATGAGATTACAACGAGTCGGCCGCAAAAACGATCCCAGCTATCGTATTGTGGTGACTGATAAGCGAACTGGCCCAAAGAGCAACAAGCACGTGGCTATCTTAGGTTCATACAACCCAAAGATGGATCACATTCAGCTTGATGTGGATGCGGCTAAAGATTGGCTTTCAAAGGGTGTGCAGCCTTCAGATACCGTGCACAATATTCTCGTCGGACAAAAAGTGATTGATGCGAAGAAAGTTAATCCGCTTCCAAAAAAATCACCTATTGTAGACGAAGAAGCCCTTGCCCGAGAGGCAGAAGAGAAGGCGGCAGCTGAAGAAGCCGCAAAGGCAGAAGCAGAAGCAGCTGAAGCCACAGAGGCTGAGTCTACAGAAGAAACTACTGAAGAAGCATCATCAGAAGAAGAAAAGGCTGAAGAGGCAGCGGAGGAAACTCCAGCTGATGAAGCTGAAACGGAAGAAAAGAAAGACGAAGCGTAATACGTACACTCGTTTGACGACAGCCGGATATGCATGGTAATGCATATCCGGCTGTTGACGTGTCTGCATATCGTACGTACTATATAGTGAGTACCACATTGTAATGTGGCTTACCAAATAACAGTTCTCACATAAACGCTTATGCATGAAGATCAGCAATTTCTAGAAACAGTGGTTACATCTCTCGTAGATAACCCTGACAGTGTTAAGATTGACCGAACGGTAGACGAAATGGGTGTGCTCCTTACTCTTGATGTGCACGCAGAAGATATGGGAAAAATTATCGGACGAAGCGGAAACACCGCAAAGGCTATTCGTACACTCTTGCGTGTAGTTGGTATGAAGCATGATGCTCGGGTAAACCTGAAGATTAATGAACCAGAAGGTGGTCGCGTTATGACTGCAGATGCAACCGATGAAGCAATGGACGATAATGCAGGAGAGGAGGTTACAGCAGAACCCAAAGATCTC
>JAUIFS010000046.1 GCA_030430425.1 bacterium
AACACCTGCCTGATGCAGTCGAACATGGTACTTACACACCATAACGGATCAAAAATGCTGATTGATTGTGGGAGCTATGTTCCCCTCTCGGCAGCCGCACAAGGTTTTACCGCCGCAGACTTCGACGCGGTGTACATCTCGCACGAACATGCTGACCACGCTGGTGGACTTGAGTGGTTGGCGCTCAGCCGATTCTTCAATCCGAACGCTGATCGACCGAAGCTCTACTGCGACCCGACTGTGGAAAACAATCTCAGGACCATGGTGATTCCTGGCCTGGAGGTGACAACCAAAGGTGTGCAGTCATTCGACAGCTATTTCGATGTTCAAGGCAGCGAGCATGAGCATGCATTTCTTTGGAATGGCACACGTTTCTGGCGCATTCCAGCAACACATGTTGCAGGCGAACTGCACCCCATGAATAGCTATGGGCTTATGTTCCGAACTGGTCGTAACACTGTTTGGGTCAGCAGTGATACGGTTTTCAACCCGAATATCGAAGAACTGTTTGATTTCTGGCAGCCAGATTTCATCTTCCACGACTGTGAGACCGGTTTCAAAACCGGCGTGCATGCGCATTATGACGAACTGAGGACGCTGTCTCCGGACATCAAGTCGAAAATGTGGCTCTATCACTACGAAGCAACTTCTGCAGTACATCTAAATGCCAAAGAAGATGGTTTTGCTGGCTTTGTACAGCGCGGTCAGACATTCGAACTCTGATGCTAAGAAATAAAACCCCCGCCAGGGATACTGGCGGGGTTTCTTTTTTATACACTCCACCCCTTACCTATTTCTAAAGAAATGTCACGAACTAGTTATTTACTTTTACTCAAAATTGAGATGAATGACTGTTGTATGTATTTCTAACAAAATGAAGATAGATGCGAGGAAGATAAGAAAAAAGACTCAAGTGGGGCAAGTGCCCAGCGAGAGTCTTTTTTCGCAATCTGACAAAGCAGATGCTTCATTTTGCTAGAAATACACTATTGTGGCGATACTGTCGCCAGATTTCATCTTCATCACCTTCACTCCCTGTGTATCTCGCCCCAGTGTTGGCACATCCTTCAATGGCAGCTTTATCACCTGTCCATTCTTGCTCATCACTACCAACTCTCCCTCTTTTCGGTCTTCTGGTGTGAGAGCAGCAGCACCAACCACCTTTCCGGTCTTAGTGGTTACCTTTGCGGTCTTAATACCACTTCCTCCTCGGTTTTGCGTTTTGTATTCTTTCGCGGGAGTTGCTTTACCAAAACCATTTTCCATTACCACGAGAATCTCTCGGTCTGCCTCTCCTTTTTTCAGTACATCTGCAGCTACAATATAATCGTCACCCTTGAGTTTCATTGCTGTGACACCTGCTGCAGTACGTCCCATTTGTCGCACATCTTCTTCCTTGAAACGAATTGCTTGTCCGTTATAGGTGATCAGAGAAATTTCGTCACCTGGAGCAACAAACAGTGCATTTCTCAATTTATCCTCTTCTTTAAGATTAAGCGCAATCAAGCCACTCCGTCGTACATCCTTAAATGCGGTTGCATCAGACTTTTTAATCACCCCATTACGTGTCACCATAAGCAGACTCCAGTCACCCTCGTCCCACGCACCCTTTCGCACAGGAAGTACTGATGTAACATGCTCGTCACTACTCATTGAGAGGAAGTTCATGATCGATTTACCCTTGGTTGCACGACGCCCTTCAGGAATTTCAAACATCTTGCTCTGATACACCTTTCCCTTATCGGTAAAGAAGAGCAGGTCACTGTGTGTAGAAGTGGTGAGCAGTGTCGTAACGACATCTTCCTCTTTAGTATTGAGGTCAACCACACCAACACCTCCTCGCTTCTGCACCTTGTACTCAGAAGGATTTGTTCGTTTTACATAGCCACCTTTTGTCAGTACCAATACTGACTCTTCGTCCGCAACTAAATCTTCAGCAGAAAGGTTTTTTACCCCACCCTTCACAATCTTTGTGCGTCGATCATCACCAAACTTCTCCGCAGCTTCAGCAAGCTCCTTTTTCACAATACCCATCATCTTCTTCTTGCTCTTGAGAATAGACTCGAGCTCCTTGATCAAGGCTTGCACTTCTTTCAGTTCATCTTCGATCTTCTTTCGCTCAAGACCTGCAAGTTTCTGCAGACGCATATCGAGAATTGCCTGTGCCTGAACCTCAGAAAACTTAAATGTTTTCATCAACCCAGCATGTGCGGTCGGTACATCTTTTGCGGCACGAATAAGCTTGATGATTTTATCAATATGATCAAGTGCTTTCTTTAAGCCTAAGAGAATGTGCTCGCGATCTTTTGCTTTGGTGAGATCATACTGTGTGCGACGCTTGATCACTTCGGCACGATGCTTGATATATTCTTCAAGAATTACCTTCAATGAAAGTGTCTGCGGCACGCCATCAACCAATGCAACCATGTTGAAGTGGAACGTATCCTCAAGCTGGGTGAGTTTGTACAGTTTATTTAAAACGGTCTGTGGGTTCGCACCTGACTTCAACTCGATCACCACGCGGATGTCGTCAGTCGACTCATCACGCATCTCTTTAATGCCTTCGATCTTTTTATCGCGTACATGATTTGCAATCTTCTCTTGCATGTCTGCCTTATTTACACGGAACGGAATTGAGGTGATCACAATTGAGAAGTTACCCTTCTTGTCTTCCATGATTTCAGCTTCACCACGTACCACCACACCACCCTTACCGTTTGCGTAGGCTTGCTTGATTGCTTTTTGATCAAACGCGATACCTCCCATCGGAAAGTCAGGACCTTTTACAAACTTCAGCAGGTCGTCAGTCGATGCTTCAGGATTGTCGATAAGGTGCGCAACTGCTTCTGCAAGCTCACGCAGGTTGTGTGGTGGGATGTTTGTTGCCATACCTACCGCAATACCCAACGTACCCATAAGGAGTAGGTTTGGCAAACCTGCAGGCAACACCTCAGGCTCCTTCTTTGTCCCGTCAAAGTTTGGGCGCCAGTTTACCGTGTCTTTCTCGAGGTCACGAAGCATTTCTTCTGAAACCTTAGACATCTTTGCTTCGGTGTATCGGTATGCAGCAGCAGAGTCACCGTCAATAGAACCAAAGTTACCTTGCCCAATCACTAGTGGGTACCGTGTAGAGAAGTCTTGCGCAAGTTTTACCATTGCTTCATACACTGCAGCATCACCATGTGGGTGGAAACTACCAAGCACGTCCCCTACTACCGTCGCAGACTTTTTAAACTTTGCAGTTGATGTGAGACCATTAAGCCGCATCGAGTACAAAATGCGTCGGTGCACTGGCTTCAAGCCGTCACGCACGTCTGGCAATGCGCGAGATGTAATAACCGACATCGCATAGTCGAGATACGCTGTACGCATTTCTTCCGTGATACTTTGCGGTACAATACGATTTTCTGGAGTTGGAGCATCATCCTTAATAGTCTTTTTCGGCATAATTTTAAACTTAGTTATTTTGAACAAACGTCAGGATCCGCCTGACTAATCGGTTTTTTTTATATAAAATTTTATTTTTATATTATAATTTATATATACAAAACTGACATATAAGTCAATATATAGTTTCAATTTTCATATTATCTATTATTTTCATTCTATCTATTCCTAAAATAACACTCTCCAAAACCTCAAAATCAAGCAATTCAAAACACACATAGAACCACTCTCTCATATACAAAACAATCACTCATCTTGCAAAAGACACCTAAAAACACTAGTGTCAGACAATTCTTTGCTTTTTTTTGATGTATGGATTTTTTCGCTGTTTCTCGTCCGCGTTTTTGGATGTATACGCTGTGACCATTGCTTTTGACGCTTGCTGTGGTGTGGCAAGAGTATCTTTCGACGTTTACTGTCCCTCCTCTTGATGAGATAGGGATTGCATTGCTTTTCTTTGTCATCT
>JAUIFS010000011.1 GCA_030430425.1 bacterium
GCTGGTGCGACCAGTGTCGCCGCTGCTGCCCTCGGCATCGCCGACGGCTCGTCGTACAACGTCTACCCGATTCCTCTGGAATCCCCGAACGACGGCGACCGCGCCGTGGTGATCGAGCCGGCCGATGCGATGGCGTCCCCGTTCGGATGGCACGACACGACGGCGACGGCCACACCCGATTTCACGACGACGCGCGGTAACAACGTCCACGCCTACACGGACCACGACAACGACGGTGTCCCCGACATCGGCAGCGATCCGGATGGCGGTGCGGGGCTCGACTTCGACTTCCCGTTGGACCTGACATTGGTGGGAGTGCCAGCTAACAACATTGCGTATGAAAAATAAAAAAGAACTATTTACCACAGCATCACTCTCGTTTTTATCTGTACCTGTTGTTGCGTCTGCACAGCAATACTTTGGACAGGTGGATACTTTTTTCACAAGAATTGGTGGATTCATTGACAATGTGCTTATTCCACTTATTTTTACACTTGCATTACTCATGTTCATTTACGGCGTGTTCAAATACTTCTTTGTACAAGGAGATAGCGACACCGCACGTGATACGGGAAGAAAATATATCTTGTGGGCTATTCTCGGCTTCGTGCTGATGGTTTCTATTTGGGGAATTGTTAATGTTATCGCAACAGGCTTGTTTGGAACAACGACACCTCCAACCATCCCTGGGACACCGACTCTGTAAGGTTGTAATGTATGGTATCACGCATGAAAAAACCGCCTCTGGCGGTTTTTTCATGCGTATACGCACTTATTGCTGAGTTGAGTTGCAACAAGGTCGATCAATATTTGCTGCCATGAAGAGCAATGCTCCCATAAGTGCAATGTTTTTCATAAAAGTATAGTGCTGCATGATGTTTTCTTCCCAAAGGTGCGGACCGTGAAAAGGGAAGGTGATGATGAGCACAAAACCAGCAAGAAGCAGTGCTGCGTGTGCTGCATATTTGTTCACTATAAGCGCAAGTCCTGCACCAACTTCAAGTATTGCTGCTGCGATAGCAAAAAGCATAGGGAGAGGAAAATTAACTCCTTCAATCATTCCTGCGGTTGCTTCTAGGTTGAAAAGTTTGGGTACTCCTGCGAGTACAAAATAGGCACCCACAATGATGCGCCCTGTAGGGACATAGTATTTTTCACATTTTTTTAAATATGTGTTCATATAATAAGGATATTGTGTAATAAAGATCTGTATACAGTATACTGCATGTATGAGCACAAAAAAGACAAGAAGCACACACTACTGGCTTTTAAAAAGTGAACCAGAATGCTATTCAATTGATGACCTGAAGCGAGATAAGGTAGAAATGTGGGACGGTACAAGAAATTATCAAGTGCGTAACATGATGCGTGATCAAATGAAAAAAGGAGATCTTTGTCTTTTTTATCATTCGAATGCAGGCACAAAAACGGGAGTGGTTGGCACTATGAAGATTGTAAAAGAAGCATACCCTGACCCGACACAGTTTGATCCAAACAGTGAGCATCCAGACCCTAAAAGTGACCCAGAAAATCCGCGCTGGTTATGTGTAGATGTTCAGTTTACTCACAAGTTTGCTCAGCCGGTTACATTGCAGGAGCTCAAGCAGGACCCTTTTTTTAAAGATATGACTGTCGTCCAGAAAGGCAATAGACTTTCGGTGATGCCTATTAAGAAAAAGCACTATGAGAAAATAGTTGCACGTGCAAAGGGATAAACTGGAAAACATCATTTTGTCTTGGTGGACACTGATACAATAAGCAAATGGAAAGAATAACTATTGTCTTAGGTCGCTTGGTAAAAAGAGGCTCACACCGTCAAGAAGGTTTCTTGCAACTGTTTATTTCAAAACGCTTGATACAAGGTCTTGCAACAGCACTTATGGGGATGTTTGTCCCCATTTTCTTGTATGAAGTGACGGGTATGCAGTTTTGGGTAGTTGGACTTTTTTATGCTTGCGTTTCAGTTGGGTACGCACTTTTTTTGATACCAGGCATGTCGCTGACCAATAGAATTGGCTTTAGTAAAGCTTTGGCGTTAGGTGCAGTTTTTTCGGTGGTGCAATTTGTCATACTTTTTTATACAGACGAGTTCAACATATGGCACCTTATGGCACCGTTAGTTATAGCCATGATTGGGTTCCGTGTATTTCATTGGGTGCCATATCATGTTGACTTTACGGCTTTTACCAAAGGCGGAGAACGAGGCAGAGACGTTTCACTTATGTTTGCGACTATTGCATTTATGGGGATGCTTGGTCCGGTTTTGGCGGGGTATATTATTGAACACAGTGGGTACGAAGCTCTTTTTGGTGTTGGTGTGCTACTACTTGCGCTTGCGGGTGTTTCGTACTTATTTGTACCTGCAGTTGATGAGCATTTTTCATGGACATACAAGGAAACAGTACAACATATGTTCTCACCCAACTTTCGCAACGTGTTAGTAGGGGAGATGGCAAATGGTGCTGAGGTTATTGTGTCTTTGGTGGCATGGCCAATTTTCCTCTATGAAGTTTTGGAAGGAAATGTGTTAGAAATCGGGATGCTTTCAACGGTTATTGTCGCCGTTACAATTGTCGTACAGCTGTTTGTCGGAAAGTATTTGGATGGAAAAAATGATAATAAAATAAAGACTTTAAAGCGAGGAAGTTTACTTTATGCTGCTGGTTGGATTTTAAAGATGTTTGTTCTTTCTGCTACACAAATATTCTTTGTAGGGTTGTACCACAACGTCACTAAAATTTTCTTAAAAACACCGTACAGCGCTATTCTCTACGATATGTCAGGAGAGCAGGGGAGATACGTGGACGAATTTACCGTCATGCGGGAGATGTCGTCGCATATTGGGCGTGCATTGGCTTTGGGGGTTATGATTGGAGTAGCTTTTGTTTTTCCGATAGAGATTACATTTGTTATTGGTGTTGTTGCGTCGCTTGCGGTGAACGCAATATATCGTGCGCATCAGACATAATATGAAAGCAGAAATAGGAAAACAGTACATACACTATAAAAACAAAAAACGATATACCGTTATTGCTATTGGGTATTTTACTGAGTCTGATCCACTTATGGTGTGTGTAGTGTACAGAGCTGAGTACAGTGATGCTGAGCTAGGAGACAATCCAGTATTTATACGACCAAGAGAAATGTTTGAAGAGCATATTGACGTATCTGGAAAACTGGTGCATAGATTTTCTGCAGTTACCTAAAAATAAAGCTTTTTTCAGCTGCACAGTAGAAAGTGAAGCTAAATACTTGACGGTGAACGATCGTTCACCTATACTATACCTACGTTAATAAATAGGAAATAGTTCTATGAGCAAGCAACAATACATCAAGGCACTTAACAAAGAGATTCAAAAACTTAACGGAATCATCGACCACAAGATTCTGCATCACTATGATTACAAGCGGGAAGCGCGACGTCATAAGGAGCTTCTGCGAGCAATACGAAAGGAGGAGCGAGGAAGATCAATCCTTAGTCCACTATCGCTAAATTTCTTTAGTCGAGCATAGGCTACAATAGGTATATAGTTACAATCTATGGAGCACCAAGAAAAAATATTTCAGTTCTATAACCAGCATAAGCGTATGCCAAGTTATGCGGAAATTATGGAGCTGGTTGGATTCAAATCTAAAAATGCAGTTTCAAAACTTGTACATAAACTTATTGATGCTGGTGTACTTGAAAAAGACGCACAAGGGAAAATTATTCCTGCGATGGGTGCTGGTGAGGTGCCACTTCTGGGGCTTGTTGAGGCAGGTATCCCAAGCACCGCTGACTCACAGACATTAGACTCATTGAGTATTGAAGAGTATCTTATTCCCAAAAAAGAGAAGACTTTTATTCTTGAAGTGAAAGGAGACTCGATGATTGAGGCACATATTGATGAAGGAGACCTCGTAATTGCTGAACGTTCTCAAGTTGCACGCGATGGTGATATTGTTGTTGCTGAAGTAGATGGAGGGTGGACACTAAAGTACTTTAAAACAGATGGACAGAAAGTGTGGCTCGAGCCTGCAAACAAAATGCTTAAACCTATTCATCCAGAATATGAATTGCGCGTAGCAGCAATTGTACGAGGAGTGATTCGTAAGTACTAACTACATTTATAATATGCATGATAGTAAATCTGAAAAAAAGACGGTTGTTTCTGTGCCTGCGTACGGCGTGGTAAGTAGCGATCCAGAACTACATTCAATAGAAGATCTTAAGAAACTATTTTCATAGTTTTGAGTATATAGCATGTACGAGTGAGAGAGTGCGTTAGCTTTCTTAAAATGCTGGAAGACAATCGATCCACTTATGTTCATAGGCAAAGTATTGTAATGACACTGTTTCTTTCGTTTCTTTATTGGTATAGTAGCCCGTATACAACATATGAAAATTGGTTTTTTCGATTCAGGACTTGGAGGGCTGCTTATCATGAAAGCGGTGGTTAAACATATACCTGCGTATGACTATGAATACTATGGAGACACAAAACATCTTCCGTATGGAGAGAAGACTGAAGAAGAGATATATGCGTTTACGAAAGCTGGGGTGGAGCATCTCTTTGAGAAAGATTGTGCATTGGTAGTAATCGCTTGTAATACAGCCTCAGCTGAAACGTTGCGCCGGCTACAAGATGAGTTTTTGCCGGTACACTACCCAGAGAGAAAAATTCTTGGTGTCATCATACCAGTGGTAGAGGAGGTGGTAGCAAGTCATTGTAAACGAGTGCTCATGTTTGCAACACAACGAACAGTCAGCTCAGGAAAGTATCATCTCGAGCTCGGTAAACGCAACGAACTTGAGACTAAGATTGAAGCGGTCGCAACTCCTGACCTCGTGCCACTAATCGAAAATGGGAACATAACAGCTGCAAACGCAATCGCACAGACACTTATAGATGAGCGTCTGGAGAAGGGGGTAGGGGTGGACGGTCTTATATTGGGATGTACGCACTACACGGTATTAGCTGAACCATTGCGAAAGATTTATAGCACAAAAATCAAAATATTTTCCCAAACAGAAATTATTCCGGAAAAACTACAAGAGTACTTAGAAAAACATGCAGAGATAGAAGAGGAGCTTGATACAGATATGAAACGTAATGTGTTCTTAACTGAACATAGGGAAGATTATGATCAGTATCTGCAGACTCTATTGGAAGGGCGGTTTATATAGACCGCTTTCTTTCTTTATTCATAAGCGTCGCACAATATATCTTTTGCGACTCATGTAATGAGGCGCTACGTGTATCTATAAAGATACTTACTATATCTAGATACATCCTGTATATCGGCTTCTGTGACGTATATCTAGATACATAGGTACCCATAATAATGTTTAATAGCATATTTAACATTTTGCACATGTTGTGGTTTTTAAGCTGGCTGCTTTAAAACTTCTTTTATGAGACTCTGTAATCAATTTTAAGACTTTTTAAATTTTTGAAGGTACTCAGTATCCTGTAAATGAATTCTTGAGCAAGAAATATTTTATTTTAATCGCGTAAACCAACTTGTGTTAGATTTTATGCATACACTGATACCTATTTTTATTCTCAATACTGAAAGCAAAAAAGTATGTACTGAGCAATGTCTACAAAAGCCAAACTTGTGACTTCTGTCCCCAACCATACGGCTGCTTCCCTAGTATAATATTGTGCGACCCTTCACACATGTACGCATGTTGGCATCATTCTTGTGCAGCCTGTGTGAGCACTAGTTAATTGAAGTGTTTTCGAAAATGTAGCGTGTGCCATCCCATATAAACACAACTGCATTTGCTTGTCCGATGCTAATATCGTGCATACCATTAGTGAGTACATTTTTCACAATAAGCCCCTGCCCTGCGTATCCAAAGCTTATAAGCTTTGCCTTATTTTTAATGTTTAGACAGAGTTCATATACACACCCTGCTGAACCGCATTGACCACCTTGGGTTCCTTTGAGGACTACGTCATTGGTCCGGTCGGCGTTGATTCGTTCATGACGAATCTCGTACTCATGAATAGTGGTATGTAAGCTATCTCGCTCATTAATTGCGTCGACACAACTTTTTTCTAATGAATCACTGGTGATCACACTTGCTAATAAGTTTTTGTCAGATAGTTGAGAAAAAGTAACTAGTGCAAATACAACAACAGCTACTCCTGCAATAATGCTTTTCATTAAAGTAGTATACAGAAAATTAACAATCACTGCCCATGTCTTTTTTTTGGTATCACCGTATGTCCTCCAAACTGGTTGCGCATAGCAGCGATAAGCGTTCCTACGAAAGAAGGCTCAAGACGCGTCAGTTTTCGTTGTAGCACTGCTGCATCAAGAATACGAACATTCTCGTGTTCTATAAGATATTCCATATCCATCTCAGTTTTGCCTAAGGGCACCTCTCCTGCTATTTTTTCAAGATATCCTTCTTGCTGGTATGCATTAGCAATCCAGTTTATTAAACTACTCTCAATGATGCTTCCGTGTTGATACGGCTTTAGTGCTTCATTGATGTCTAGGTCAAGTCCGTCTTTATGCTCATGAAGTATATTAATACCTTCAGCTATAGCACCCATCATGCCGTATTCAATGGCGTCGTGTACCATTTTTACAAAATGTCCTGCTCCTGGTCCTCCTACGTAACCATAGCCGTCTTCAACAGCAAGATCTACAAAAAGTTCGGCATGTTCGTCGACTACTTTTTTGTCACCACCAACCATAAGAGACATGCCAAAGCGAGCTCCGGAAACACCACCGGAAGTGCCACAATCAATAAGATGAATGCCGTCGTTCATAAGGTCATTGTGTCTATGAACCGTGTCGTGAAAAAAACTATTTGCACCGTCAATAATGGTGTCACCCTCTTGCATTTGCTTTCTTGCTTTTGAGATGACTGCATCGGTGCTTGCTGATGGGACTACTATAAATAGGAGTTTTTTGCCCATGACTGCAGTGATTGCATCTTCTAGTGTGCTGTGCACAAGTATTCCTGTGCCTGCTGCTGAGTTTCGCGTATCGGTACTTGTGTCGTATCCATGAACGGTATACCCCAGCTCCACTAGATGGCTACCAATTGCTGAGCCCATTCGTCCGAGCCCAACGAGGGTTATTTGTTTTGGGTGTGACATGTTCCTATTGTACCGTCTGGTGATTATTTAGTGTTGTAAACATTGGGATAAATAAAAACCACGAGATAAATCGTGGAAGCCCGCAAACCCGCCGTGGAGGGCGGGCTTACAACCGGGTAAGTTCCTACAATGTCACCATTGCACTTATATTATCCCCTACTCTCTCCCCTGTTTATACACTAGTTATCCACAGTTGTTATAAAGGTGGCAAAAAGTCCAGTGGGTCCATGTACGCCTCAATAGCAGCGAATGGCGAAAGAGCTGCACCACAGCCGGTCACTTTCTTGAATTGATTAAACTGCTTTACTTCCACCCCGTCTGTTACGTAGACAGTGTAGTGCAAGTGTGGACCTGTTGAGTATCCTGTGTTTCCTACGTACCCTACGATGTCACCCGTTGTTACCTTCTGTCCTGGAGACACTGAAATATGACTTAGGTGTGCAAACATAGAAGAAAGCCCATTTGGGTGATCAATAAGTATCCACTTACCCCATGAATAGCAACCTGGGACCGCATCGGTGTTTCCGATATTGCGCACTGTTCCCGTAAGCGGTGCGTAGAGTTTTGTGCCTACAGGTGCACCGAGGTCCATACCGTTGTGTTGACTTCCACCATATGCTCCAGAAGCAGCAAATTTAGTATAGCCAAAGTATTGTGTGATGTATGGGTTATCCAGTGGCCAACGGAATACTGCAGTTCCTGGTGTAGGAATAGTGTTCGGATCAAGAATAAACTGAATTTGTGATTCAATGTCGCGCACTTCTGCAAGAAGTTTGTCTCGAGCAGCCTTTTTTTGACTCAGAAGTGACTGATAGTTTGCTTCTTCATTTTTTGTTGCAGAAAGGAGTTGCGCTTTACTTTCTTTAGTGTTTGCAAGTACCCAATTTTGGTCCGAGTACTGATCTTTAAGACTCAGCAGTTCCTCTTTGAAACTCGCACTCTCAGAGCGCTTTTCTTCGTAGGTGCTTTTCAATGCATCTAGTGCAGCTATTTTTGCCATCATACCGTGTTTTATTTGGGTGAGCTCTTCATACTCATTCCAAAACGTTGAGATGGTTTCTTGTCGTAACAGCACTTCTACAAGTGATTCGTTGTCAGCGGTATTCATTTTTCGGAGTACTGCACGGATAGCGTCCTCGTTGTCTGCTATGTCTGATTCTGTATTTTCAATCTCGAGGGTAAGCTTGTCTATCTTTAAGTCAGTAGAACTGATCTTGTTTTCAGTGTAGCTGATGTCTGCTTGTACTTTGCGCCGCTCGGTTTCCAGACGGTTAATGGCACTTTGCAGCGTACTTTTTTCTGCACCTACTTCACGGAGTGCTGCTTCGTACTGGGCAATTTCTTTTTCGATGTCAGAGAGCCGATCGTTCTTGTCTTCGATCTGGCTTTGCAGTCGCTGTACTTCAGTTTGTGCATGCACAAACTCTACACCAGAGAGTAAAAAAGGTGCACAGATAATACCGCATAAAAAAGCTATGACTCTACGCTTTGTCATTACCGTATATTTTACCATATGAAAAAGCAGGCCAGAATGGCCTGCTTGTTTACTTTTTGTGTGTTTTAAGAACTGCATCACATGCAGCAAGGAGCTCATATACGAGTATGCCATGACGTTTTGCAAGAATTAGATAGTGATCAAGCGTCTCATGCACCTTGCGTGCCTGTTTTGCTTGTGATTATTTCCCACACTTATACCATGAGTATGTGTTTATGCAAGCGTTTCAGATGCGTTACGGATACGTAGCAAGGTTTCATCTTTCCCTACAATGTATGCACAAGTAAATGGATCAGGCGAACGCTCTCTTCCTGAAAGTGCGACGCGCAATGGCCAGAGTAACTCCCCTCTCCCGACCTCTTCAGCATAGTCCCAGACGGCTGCTTTGATGCTCTCAGGAGTGCTAAAATCGGCTGTTGAAAGCAATTCGTGAACTTTGTGTAGTCGCGGCACTGCATCGTGTGCAGAGTCGTCTTTTTTCCATTTAAGAAGTTCTTTGGGGACTTCTGGAGTAGTAAACGCCCACGAGTACTCACCTGTTTCGGCAGCTTCAGTTATTTCACTTCGTACATGCACACGCTCTTGAATGGTCGGAACGAGTTTTGTAAGTGTTTCTTCAGAAAAGTTTGGCAACCCTGTGATACTTTCAGGGAACGCAGCTTGTGCATATGCAACATACGCGCTGGTGTCGATCTTTTGCAGGTATTCTTTGTTCATCCAAAGTAACTTCTCCTCGTTGAATGCACCACCCGAACGTTGAATCTTTTCAAGTGTAAATGCTTCAATAAGTTCTTCTTTAGAAAAAAGTTCTTGTTCAGTACCTGGGTTCCAGCCGATGAGTGCAAGGAAGTTCAGCATCGTTTCAGGAAGATACCCATCGTTCTTGTATGCGAGTATGTCCTTAGCACCATCACGCTTCCCAAGCTTCTTCTTACCGTCAGCTGCCATGATTGGCGGCATGGTCACAAACTTTGGATACGGTATTTCAAGTGCATCGTAGAGACTTAAGAACTTAGGAGTGCTTGAGATAAACTCTTCACCACGCATAACATGGGTAACACCCATTTCGTGATCGTCTACAATGTGCGCAAAGTTGTATGTGGGGAACCCGTCTGCTTTTATAAGAATAACGTCGTCAAGCATCTCCTCCCCTGCTTCTAGTGCACCGCGCACCTCGTCGTGCCAGTGGTAGCGTTTAACTTCAGGGACTTTAAAACGGAGTGGCTTCGTGCCATCCCATGTGTCAAATGTTTCTGGTCGATGCTCGCGAAACAGAAACGGTCGCTTTTCTTCTTGTGCTTTTTCACGAAACTGAGCAACTTCATCAGTTGTGTAGGGGTCAGGGTATGCCAATCCTTTATCGATAAGTTTTTGCGCATATTTTTTGTAGAGATCCAATCGTTCTGATTGGAGGCATGAGCCGTGTATCCCTGGTTTATCGGGACCATAATCCCATTCAATACCAATCCAGCGAAGTGATTCTTGTATATGCTCAATTGACCCTTCTACTTCACGTGCCTTGTCCGTGTCTTCAATGCGAAGAATAAACTCTCCTCCCATCTTTTTTGCATACAGGTATGCAAAAAGAGCGGTGCGGACGCCGCCAATGTGCATAAACCCTGTCGGTGACGGAGCAAAACGTGTAACTACTCTTGTTCCACTAGAAGTCGGGTTTGTATCGGTGCTTTCGTTCATAGTATTGTTGTGTGCAAATGCATACCCGTACGTTGTAACGGGATTTTTCATAGTCTAGACGTGTTCTTGGGTAATTTCAATAAGTGTATTTGCAATTGTTTCTGCTGCGTCAGTATTTGAAAAACTGTGTGCCGCTGCAGCCATTTGCTTGTATACCGCTGCGTTGCCCATAATACGGCTTATTTCTGCAGTTAGCAAACCATCGGTGAGGTTCCCTTCTTCCATAACTGACGCAGCCCCAGAGCGTGCATATGCATATGCGTTTGTACGTTGATCGTGACTGATATCTTCAGGAATTGGAATCAGGATCGAAGGGACACCCTTTTGCGCAATTTCAAATATGGTGCCCGTACCCGCCCGTGAAATGACAAGATCAGCAGCACTCAATGCGAGATGCATCTCTTGCGCACTGAGCGTTCCTTTTACAAAATATCGTGTAAGCAAGTCAGTGTTTGTGATTAGCTCTCCCGAGGTTTGCTGAATAGTGTCTTCATTTTTCTCACCTGTTTGGTGCAGAATGGTATATTCAGGAAGCAGTTCGTCGAGTGATTCAAGGATGAGTCTGTTGATCCGTTGTGCACCTAAAGATCCTCCGGTAACAAGAATGAGTGGTCGCTCTTGAGGTATGCCCAACTTTTGCTTAGGGCTTTCTACTGTCTCTAAGAATGATGTACGTAAAGGAATACCCACCAGTGCAGTTTTCTCTGCTGGAAAATACGGAGCAACGTCGTCAAAAGCAATAGCAATATATCGTGCAAACTTTGCACCAAGTTTGTTTGCAGTTCCTGGTTTTGTGTCGGATTCGTGAATCATAATTGGAATACGCAAAAGCCAAGCTGCAATCACAACGGGCACACTGGTATACCCTCCTTTACTAAACACTACATCAGGATAAATTTTATATAGTTGCCACACTGCAAAGAAAATTCCAAAAAATACTTTGAATACATCCAGAAAATTGAAAAATGAAAAGTATTTACGTCGTTTTCCAGTAGGTATTTTTACAAACGTAATATTGTTTTCTGTAAGTGCAGTTTCGTTATACGGTTCAGGACCGAAGTAGTAGAGTTCTATAGGAAAAGTTGGTGTGTTCCGTTGTGTAAGTCGTTGTGCAGTAGCAATAAGCGGATAAAAATGTCCGCCACTCCCCCCTCCTACTAACACAATCCGCTTCATATGAGTATCTCAAGTGTAGCATGTGCTACTTTAGTTTCTTCTGGTATTTAGACACATTGAGTACAATGCCCACTGCAGTGAGTGTGGTCAAAAGCGCAGTACCCCCGTGGCTGACAAACGGGAGTGGAAGTCCCATCAATGGTGCAAGCGAGAGCATGGCAGCAATGTTTAAAAAAGCCTGTATTACAATGAGCGTCATGATCCCCACCACAAGCAACATGCCAAACAGGTCTTTTGCGTGACTTGCGATTTTGTATCCTCTGAACGTAAAGAAGGAAAGAAGACCAACAAGAAAGACGCTTCCTAAAAATCCAAATTCTTCAGCATATACTGCAAAAACTGAGTCGCCAATTGGTTCAGGGAGGTATTCAAACTTCTGGATGCTTTGCCCAAATCCGCGTCCAGCAAAACCTCCTGACCCAATAGCAATTAATGATTGCTGTATTTGATAACTTTTCCCCTGTGGATCGTCTGTGGGGTCTAAAAAGGTTGTGAAGCGATCCATAATGTATGGGCGTGTCATGGCAAGTATCCCCAACAAAAGTACGCCCGAAAGAAGCATGAGTCCTACGTCGCGCCATGAGCCACCCGCAACGATAAACATAGAGAGTGCTGCCACCCCCATGAGTAAAAAGGTGTCCGTGTCCGGCTGCAGGAGTAGTATAAACCCAACTGCTCCGGTTATGAGTAGAAATGGGAGTGTTCCCTGCTTGAAGTTTTGGATATGCTTGTTGATACCAGAAAGAAATGTTGCCATGTAAATAATAAATGCAAGTTTGAGAAATTCCGCGGGCTGAAAGGTGAAGCCTGCAATTGCTATCCAGCGACGTGCACCTCCGTGTTCAAATCCGAGTCCAGGAATAAAAACACCAAGTGTAAGAAGTCCTGCTGCAATGAAAATATAGAACGCGTATTTGCGCCAGTTTCGGTAGTAGATCTGGCTTGTTAAAAACATACCGATTCCCCCGCCGACTATGCCAAAGAGTATCTGACTAAATGCAACAGAAGAAAATCGTGCGCCTTCTCGCGCGAGAAGCCCTAAAGAGGCAGAAGAAAATATAAAAAATCCAAGCGTTACTAGGGTGAAGATGATTATAAGAAGGGTTCGGTCGACGCTTTTAATCATAATTATACGATTGCGGCAAGTATGATGCCAAAAATTGCACAGAAAATGCTAATAATCCAGTAGCGCATAGTTACTTTGTATGATGGCCAGCCAATGGCTTCAAAGTGGTGATGCAGCGGCGCAATGCGAAAAAGCTTTTTCTTCGTTGTTTTTCTGTATAGTACTTGCAACACGTTTGAGCCAACAGTAGCTATAAGCAATAGCCCCACAACAGGAAACAGCGAAATGCCGTGACCGTCCCCAAGGCTATCAGTGGTAAGTACTATTACCGCAAGCGTGAGCGTCAGTGCCATGCTACCTGTTTCGGTCATCCAGAAACGTGCGGGAGGAATGTTAAACCAAAGAAATGCCATGATGCCTCCGGCAATCGTTGCACAAAGTGCTGCAATATCAAACTGTAGCTGGACCACTGCGATTCCTGCATACGCAACAAAAATAGAAGCAAAGACGCCACCGGACAGACCGTCAATTCCGTCAATGACACCACTTGCGTAGATTGCGATGGTCATCAGTATAAAGAATGGAATGATGAACCAACCCACAAAAAGTGCACCGTCAAAAGGAACACCAATACTGTCTACACCAAGTTTTGTGTAGAACCACCAGCCGATGAGCCCCGAAAGAAGCGAAATAAGCATAAGGCGAACTTTAATGCTTACACCATCTCGTTTATGTGTTACATCGTAAAAGTCGTTGACAAAACCTAGTGCTGCACCAATAACAAGCGTGGTTATCGGTATCCATGTTTGTGATCGACTGAAAAAGTTCAGTTCTGCAAAAATAGAATGTTCAAAAATTGAGCCGAGCATCCAGAGCATTGCAGCAGTTATAAGCACACTCCCCCAGATAACAATTCCTCCCATGCGTGGTGTCTTTGTTTCATCAGCAGCTTTTAGCTTATTAAACTCTGTAGCTTCCGTGCCGTGCATTGTTTGTTTGCCACCGTTCTTTTTCCAAACCTTGTGCTTATAGAGTTGGTGAGTAATCAAAGGAGTGATCGCAAGACCTATTACAAAGGCTGATACTGCAGGTATGAGAATTTTAATAAGTGAAGTTTCCATAGAGCTATTCTTGTGTGATGTAGTGTTGTGTTTCTTCTACAAGACGTACTACGTCGGTAAAGCGTTCGTGTCGTGTTGATCCAAGAACCGAAATAATGATGGGTCGATTCAGTCCTGCATTAAAAGCAACAACAAGGTTGCCACCTGCTAAGTCAGTATAGCCAGTTTTTGAGCCGATAAGTCCAGGGATCTTGTCGACGTAGTAGTTCGTATTTTCTGCATCATGATATATACCGCTTTCGCTATATACGCGTGCTTGTTCTTCAGTGGTAAATTCCAGGATATCAGGCTCATTTTCAATGATATATTCCATAAGAAACGCTACGTCTTTAGCAGAGCCGTCTGCACCACTCTCAGTTTCTGAGGTGTCTAGACCAGTTGGATTTTTAAAGGAAGTGTTATGTAGTCCGAGTTCTTCTGCACGAATGTTCATTGCGTATACAAAGGCATGTGCACTGTTTTGTTCGTCGAGTGTTTCTCCAGCAGCAGCAGCAAGGGCGTATGCCCCGTCATTTGAAGAGGACATAAGCATAAGGTCGCTCAGTGTTTGCCTGCCGAACACTTCTCCTTCAAGGAGACCACTGTTGCCGTATTGCCGTACAGCATCAGCGGCAATAGCAACTTTTGTTTTTTCTGTAAGGAGCTCGTGCGCAACCAGTGCGGTCATGAGTTTTGTGACTGAAGCAAGTGGTAGTGTTTTTTGTTCATTCTTCTTATAGAGCGCACGCTGGTTGCGTACGTCCCAAACGTATGCGGATTCTGCAGCAATAGAAATATCGGTAAACGGTTGCCGCGTATCGTGGTCTTCTAAAGATATTGTGTCGTCAGTTTGATTTGTATGTATGGGAACTGCAGCAGGTACGGTATCTGACTCGTCTTGAAAAAATGCAATGATTTTTGGCGTAATCACTCCTCCAAGCAGTAAAAAGAGTAGTGCAGCCAATAGTGAAAGCTGCTGCACAATGGGAATTTTCCCCGAGTCGATACTTTCTGTTTCTGCAGTGACAAACAGATGCTCTGCATCGGTTTGCAGCTCTTCTTCTTTTGGTGTGTATGCAACTTCTGTTTCAGTGTATTCAGTCATGGTTATGTATTTTCGTCTGTTGCATCGTGCTCAAATTTCTCAAGTTGGTCAAGTACTGCAGCATGGTTCGGTAGTTCAGTTTTGTGAGTTACGCCAAGGTGCGCAAGAAGTGCCGGTGTAATGCCAAACGTATGCCGCTTTCCTTCGGTGTTTCGTTCGATTAAGCCACGCACCATCAGGTGGCGCAAAATAAAAGCAGAGTTCACGCCACGGATACGATCAATCTCGACACGACTGATCGGTTCTTTGTACAGAATGATTGCAAGTGTTTCTGCTCCTGCCTTCCCGATGTCGCGCTTCAGCTCATCCTTGCGAACCGACTCAATAAGCTCGTCGAGTGTAGGTGTGGTGGTAAGTTGTACCTCACGTTCTGTTCGTGTAAGACGAACCGCCCGGTCTTTGAGCTCTTGCGCAAGCGTATCAAGTGCGGCAGTAAGTTGCGCTTCATTCACATCAAAAAGCTTTTGCAGCTGGGTTAATTTTACAGGTGTTGCTTTATAGAACAACAACCCTTCGATTTGTTTCGAAAGCTCCATACCGTTGTATATATTCTCTGTATTGTACCAATTTATAAGAAATTTAACATTTTGACTTATAAAGGGGTTGACAAAAACTCGATCTGTGCTAACATACTCTTTGTCAGACTGCCGCGGTATAGTTCGGGCATGCCACATCCACAGAGGATTGAAAAGGCAGCCCCGAGCTTGGGTGGCGGTTGAACCAAGAGTGAGCGACTTGCGCTTGCTACTGTGGTGCCACATGGCAGTCTGACATCCTCACAATGAGGTTTCTTGGAAGCACGTTGCACCCAAGTGGAAAAAAGCAACATTCGACTACACCAACGGCATTTTGGTGTATACAAAATGAGAGGATCTCCATGCACATTCGTGGACCCACTGCTTCGGCTTCCCGGAGCAAAAAAGAAACCATGCTGATCGACACCGCTGGCCTGGCCGCCATCATCTGATCCGGGCGCCGACCGACGAGCTGGCCATACCCAGCTCCAAAAGAACGTATGGGGAGTCATGTGACTCTGGGCGCATCCAATCGGGTGCGCCTTTTACATTTTACATATACCGCGGTATTTTTGTATGCTCTTGTTCTATTTCAATATCTTCAAAGCGATTGAGTTGTGCAACAAGCACATTTCCCTGTTTGACCGACTCAAGTACCGCAAGGAAGCCTACGATGACATGTGTTTTTTCTCGATTGTCTTCGAGGAGTTCACTAAAGCGTAGCCTCATCTGTGATTCGATTCTTTTTTGTAAACGCCCCATCATTTCCTCAAGAGAAATGACTTTTCGTACTTTCACCTTTGGTTTTATTTCCTTTTTAGGCAGGTTTACGAGCACGTCGCCAATGGCTGCCTCGAGTGCTGCAACAGTGGTGTACTTGTCGGTTACAAAAAGCGGTTGGTCGCTTTTTACAAACTGGCGTTCGTGAGTTACGGTCTTTCCAAAAAGCTCACCAACTTCTAGCCCAATATCTCGATAGAGTGCATAGCGTCGGAGGCGTAGCTCGAGGTCATCAATCCCCTCCTCCTCTTCTGCGGTGAGCTCAAGGATCGGTAAGAGTGACTTCGACTTGATCAGCAGTAGTGTTGCTGCAAGTTGTACAAAGGCAGCAGTGTTTGGCAGTGAGAGCTCCTGCATGACGGACACGTGTTGCATGTACTCGTCGGTCACTTCTGCAAGAGAGATGTCGTTAATCAGCAACTTTCGTTTTTCAACCAAGTCTAAAAGCAGGTCCAATGGTCCCTCAAACGCATCGGTTTTGATTTCAAAATGCTCTACAGGAGCAACTGTAGTCTCTTCATCCATGTGCCATTATTTTAGCATGTAAAAAGAGCGGAAAACTTTTAGTTTTCCGCCTTTTATGCTTATTTTAATATTCTTCAGCAAAGCGTGTGAGCATGCGCACCGGCTCCCCTGTTGCACCTTTGGCAAGTTTATCGCCCGCAATCGCTTCCATGCGTGGCGCGATGTCGATGTGCGCCCACGGAGTTTTCTTGGGTGCAAAGTTTTGCAAGAATGCACCACCTTCAATGGTGCCACCAAAGCGTGAGAAATTTGTGGCAATATTAGCAATATCTGCTCGTGTCGATTTTATATGTTGCTGATACTCGTCCCAGAGCGGTAGTGGCCATATGTAGTCTCCTGAAACTTCCCCAAGTTCCTGTAATTGCTCTTGTAGTTTTTTGTTCTTGGTCATGATTGCTGATGCATGCTGTCCAAGTGCTACCAGTGATGCACCGGTGAGTGTTGCAATGTCGAGTACCACTTTAGGATTGTATCGTTCGCTGTACGTGAGCGCGTCGGCCAGTACCATGCGACCTTCAGCGTCAGTGTGAAGTACCTCCACTGTTTTGCCGTTCATTGCGGTAACAATGTCTCCTGCGCGCATCGAGCGATCAGAGACTGCATTTTCTGCAGCAGGAATAATGCCGATGATGTTTTTCTTTAAACCAAGCTTTGCTGCCGCAGCAACTGCACCAATGACGGTTGCACCTCCCGTCATATCCATGTGCATGTCGTGCATTGCTCCTGATGGTTTTACGTTCAGACCACCTGTGTCATAGGTTACCCCTTTTCCGACAAAAATGATGGGGTCGTTTTTGTCCGCGCCGCGAGCACCTTTAGATCCATTACTAGCTTTATTTCTTTTCGGTTTACCAGCTCCCCAATACTCCATGACAATAAGCTTTGTTTCGTTCTTGGTTCCTGCTCCAACAGCCAGCAGAAGACCCATTTTGAGCTTCTGCAGCTCTTTTTCTCCCAATACTTTAACTGATGCCTGTGTGCCTGAAACAGCCTTTTTTGCTGCGTTTCCAAGCTTTGTGGGCGTCATGTCTGTTGCAGTAGTGTTTGCAATGTCTCGTGTGAAATTTGCAGCATTCCCCACAATACACCCGCGGGTAAACGCTTTCTTTTCAGGTGGAGTTAGTTTGCCACATACAAGTATTTCTTTAAGTTCTTTTCGTTTGTTTGTTGTGGTCTTATACTTCTTGAAATCGTACGCAGCGAGTGTAAGGTTTTCTGCGAGTGTAGAAAGAATCCATTGACTGTCGTGTTCTTTGAGTATCGCGGGAAGCATTGCAACTGGCGCCTGGATTGCAAGGTATTCGATTTGATGGCTTTTAGCTGCTTGTACCACCGTGCGCACAAACGTAATGAACTTACGTGCAGTCATGTTCTTCCATTTTCCTGCGCCGATGCGGTACTCAAGTGTCCCGTCTGGACATTCAACAAGTCGATGCCATGAGGGTGTATCTTCAGTAATTACTAATCGGCAGTATTTTGTGGCTGCTGCAGTAATGTCTTTTTGTGTGTGGGTGATTTTAGTCATAGTCAGAGTATTGTATCAGAATTAATGTTTTCTCAGGTAGTGATTATGTAAGCGTACGTATCTTCATAAGAGTCATGGATAAAAACGCATGTATGCAACAACTACAGAAGCGACGGTACGTGCAGATCCAAAAAAAGCAAAACAATCTCTTATCATACGATTAATCGTATGATAAGAGACACAAGGAAAAAACACGGCAACCAAGGTTCCCGTGTTTTTGAAAGTTACTCAGTCTCGCCGGTGTCAGCGTCTGCTGAGAGGAGTGTGTCGATTCGATTGATATCTCGTGGGAAGAGTGTTGCTTCTTTTACATTCTTTACGCCACAGAATTTTGCAGTGAGTCGTTCAAGCCCCATTCCCCATCCGCCGTGTGGCGGAATGCCGTACTGGAATGCTTGCAGGTAAAATGAGAATGCTTCAGGCTTCAGTCCTTTTGCTTTCATTTTTTCTTTCATAACTTCAATGTCATGAACACGTTGACCTCCGGTGGTGATCTCTACTCCTCTAAAGAGTAGGTCGAAGCTTTTTGTATATCCAGGATCGCTCTCATCTTCGTAGGTGTAGAAGGGGCGCTTTGCAACGGGATAGTGCGTGATAAAGATAAAGTCACTCCCAAGCTCTTCTTTTGCATACTCGCAGAGCCATCGTTCGTCTTCTGGCTCTAGGTCAGGTGCGCCAGTCTTGTCTTCACCTGTTTTTTCTTTGATGAGCTCGAGTGCTTCGTTGAGCTTCATGTGCGGGAAGCAGTCTCCTTCAGGAATTGCGGGTAGTGCAACCTCTAGGGTCTTCAATGCGTCTGCAGCATGCTCCTTTAAGTGTGCAACGATATGCTTCATGAGCGCAGTTTCAACACGCATAATATCAGTATGGTCTTTGATGAAGCCCATTTCCATATCGAGTGAAGTGTATTCGCTCAGGTGTCGACTTGTGGCACTTTTTTCTGCGCGGAAAGCGGTTGCAAACGAAAAGACTCGTTCGTAGACACCCA
>JAUIFS010000047.1 GCA_030430425.1 bacterium
TGGCAAGTTGGCTCGTACGAAGTATTTCAGATATTTCTCATTATGCAGAGCTTTCAGAGAAAGCAGTGAAGATTGCAGAACACTTTTTACCTGGTTCGCTCACACTTGTGCTCAAAGTACGAGATGATATATCCGACAAAGTTGTAGCGCCTGATAGAACGATCGGCTTCCGTATTTCTACCGATCCGATGACTGAAAAGATAATCGAAGCGTTTATGGAAGAGTATGATGCACCACTAACGTGCACCAGTGCGAATGTCAGCGGCGCACCTACGTTTGCTACTCCAGGGGAGATTCTGCAGCAATTTGGAGAAAAAGCACAAATGATTGATGAGATACACGATGACGGTTCTCGAAAAGGACTTGCATCTACGGTGGTGCGTGTTGTGGGTGACTCTGTAACAGTGCTCCGGGAAGGGGTGATTTCTGAACAAGAGATAAGAAAAATACTTTAAAATAAAGGTTTTTGAAAGATTTCCCGTGTTGATACGTCATAACCTAAACCTTGTCGTCTATAATTATTAGCTAAGGCTATTACTGATATGAAAAAAACAAACACAACCGCCACAAAGGCGGCATATACTGGATCATTGCCGAAATCGCCTATAGCTTTTTCGCTGCGGACTGCAAAACCATTTGCGTGGATGGGTATTTTGGCGACTCTTGGCGTTATCGTTGCACAAGTGTCCGGCTCTATGCAATCGTTCCTCATGGGAACATTTGTAGACACACTTCTTGCTGCTGAAAATACTGAAGCACAACTTGCTGTGGTGTATACCTGGAGTTTCATTTTCTTGGGACTCTTAAGCTGTATATACATTGGGTGGCGAACAGCCGGCTATGCAGGTGCTGCGTTTATTATCAAGCAGCACGCCCGTGCTACAGAAGTGCTCTATGACTACACAGTAAAGCACTCGCATACATACTTCTCAGACAACTTCGCAGGTTCTGTTTCAAACAAGATTGCGCATGCGTCTGACGGAAGCGCGCAAATGATCATGCAGGTGATGTTTGATGTGTTTCGGCATGCAACGAGCATTATCGTTTCCGGAATACTACTGGCAATTGTAAACATATACCTCGCTATCGGCTTCTTCGGTGTGATTGCGTTTAGCATTGTCGTAAACTATTTCTTAGTGCAGAAACGTCGACCGTTGGTGGTTGCGTATTCTGAAGCTTCGACGAAACTAAAAGGGGAGGTTATTGATGTGTTGACAAACATCCAAGCAACGCGACAGTATGCAAACTTTCCACAAGAACAGAAAAACATCTTCAGTCATATTACTGATCGAGCAGGGAAAGATGCGCGACAGTGGCACTTTGCACAGCACATTAACGTTGTGAACAACATTCTCGCACTACTGCTTACCGCATCAGTGATGACGGCGACGTATCAGTTGCTGCAAGCGGGAATGGTGACACCAGGTAATGTGATCTTGGTAATGATGGCGTCGTTTACAAGTTCGTACTCAATGCTTTCTATTGGAGAAATCTTTAATCGACTCATGCGTTATTACGGAGAAACTTCAGAGGGGCTCGATGGTATTTTGATTGATCACGAAATCGTCGACATGCCTGATGCTCGCGCACTTGAAACCCGTACGGCAGATATTGTCTGGAAGAACGTTACGTTTGAGTTTGGAGAAAATGCAGTGTTTGAGAACTTTAATCTCATTATTGAACCAGGGCAGCGTGTCGGTCTGGTCGGTCATTCAGGAGCAGGGAAGACGACATTTGTGTCACTCTTGTTGCGGCAGCATGATCTGCACGATGGTGCTATTGAGATTGATCGGCAAGATATCGCCACAGTTACACAAGACTCACTGCGAGAACATATCGCGGTAGTTCCTCAGGAACCACTACTGTTCCATAGAACAATTCGTGAAAATATCGCCTATGGCAAACCAGAAGCAACCGATGCAGAAATTGTGGAAGTCGCAAAGAAAGCACAAGCGCACGACTTCATTATGGAGCTTGAAGATGGGTATGAAACTCTTGTAGGGGAGCGAGGGGTGAAGCTCTCAGGAGGACAGAAGCAGCGTGTTGCAATTGCGCGTGCAATGCTTAAAGACGCACCGATCCTGGTGCTTGACGAAGCAACCTCGGCACTCGACTCTGAAAGCGAGGTGGAGATCCAAAAGGCTCTTCATACGCTTATGGAAGGAAAGACGGTGATTGCGGTTGCACACCGACTCTCAACACTCCGTGAAATGGATCGTATCTTGGTCCTTGAGCGGGGGGAAATTATTGAGGATGGCTCGCATGCAGAACTTGCGCAAGCCGGCGGTACGTACCAGTCGCTGTGGGAGCATCAGGCAGGCGGTTTCCTTAAAGACTAAGTATTAAAAACCCGGTCAAGTTTCTAAGCTCACTATCTTCGCTAAGAACTTTCTCCCCGGCCTCAGTTGTTTTCTGCGCTAAGAATAGCAAAAAACATCGCTCCGGCTCAAAAAACTAAAAAGGCATACGCAAGGATGCCTTTTTCTACGTTTTTTGCACAATTGCGTCGGTTTTTCTTATGTACCGAGTGTTTCTAATGCCTGCAGCGCGTAGTACTTAATATTTGGCTTCATTTCAGTATTAGCTTCGATGTCTTCTTTGCTCATCCAGAGCCACTGATCATCTTCATTTTCGGGTACAACAGAGTCTGTTCCGGCTGTTGCGTAGTAGAGAAGATCGATGTGCTGGTGATCGCTTTCACCGCCACCGACATAGTGAATGTTCATATGAGCAGGGGAAGGAAGATGTCGTTCGCTGGGGAGCATTTCGGGAGGGTTTGGATTCTGGTCATAGATGGTGACGTCGAGACCAACTTCCTCTTTGCATTCTCGGATGGCAGCGGCAACAGGATCTTCATCGAGCTCGACATGTCCACCCACGTGAATCCAGAATCCATACTTTTCATGCTTTCGGATAAGCACTTTATTCTTATGGACGATGTAAACACCCGCTGTCCAATCGATGAGTTCATGTATGTGAGCCATAGTAGATAGATTAAGTAACTTCGATAAGATTCTCATAGTATCATAAAGAGTAATAAGCTAGTTTCGATAATTATATGTGCGGAATATTTGGATATGTAGGAAGCAGAACCGCAGAACCGCTCCTAGTTGAGGGATTGCGAACACTTGAGTATCGTGGGTACGACTCAGCGGGGATTTTTGTACCTGGCTACGGTGCGGTCAAAGCAGTGGGACCTATTGATAATCTTGCAGAAAAAATAACCGAAACGATCAGTGGTACTTCTGGCATTGCACATACACGCTGGGCGACACATGGTGCCCCGACACTTGAAAA
>JAUIFS010000012.1 GCA_030430425.1 bacterium
TTTTTAACGAGTCCATACTGTTCGTTTGCAACACCAAAGCTTATAAATAACTCATTACCCGACTCAACTACCGTCTTTGCGTGTTTTATTTCCTCATCGGTAAACACACGTCCTGTAATCATAGGGCCAAACAGTTCATCAAACTTGGTGCGCAGCATTGCACGTGCGTACTTAAACTTTGACGGGATGATAAGTGTATACGAATCGTAATCATCAAAATTACGCAAAAGACACTTTGTAACCTCATGTTCAATAAACGAACGAATTTCTTTTGCGCTCTCCCCTGTCATTCCAAAAATAGGACTGAAGTATGTTGACGTATTGTAGGTGTACGGCTCACGATTCTTTGGAAAAACAAATAGATGATCATCAGCAAGTTCTTTTGCTGCTTCTGCGTCTGAAGTGTTTGTAACGAGATAGACATCGAGATGTGCTTTTTGAGCTTCTGCCACCATACTGATAGCATGCTTTTTACCCGATGCACTGAAGATCACCACACCATCAAATTCAGAGGAGCTTAAGAGCTGTGTTTTGTATGTTGACTCGTCGCCAAACACTGCAACGGTGCCTTGGAGCACGATCTGCGCGGCAAAAAAGGCATTCCCACTCCCCAGCACCAACGGTTTTTGCAAGTGAGAAAAGTCAAGTGACGCAATTCGTTCTTCTTCGATCAACTGCAACGCACCCATAACAACGGTACTCAGACTCGGAATGGATTCTAAGTCAAAAACACGTAGTGTGGCGCGATAATCAATCATACTTATATCTGTCGTGCTTTTTTACCTTTGGTAACTTTCGTGATGTACTTCACTGCTTCATCTACTGAATCAACCACATGGAAGAGATCGAGATCTTTCTTGCTAATCGTTTTATACTCCTTAAGCATACTTGTCTCAAAGAATTTTACGAGTGGCGTCCAGAAGTCTTTTCCATAAAGTACAATCGGAATTGGTTCAATCTTCTTGGTTTGGATAAGCGTCACCAACTCAAAAAATTCATCCATTGTTCCAAAGCCACCAGGGAAATAAATATACACCTCTGAGGCGAATGCGAGCATAACCTTCCGTGAGAAGAAGAAATCAAAGTCGAGTGATTCAGTTGTGTATGGGTTAAGTTTTTGTTCAAATGGTAGCTCAATGTTCAGCCCCACAGACTCACCACCCACCTTAAATGCGCCAACATTACCTGCCTCCATGATTCCAGGACCACCTCCGGTGATTACAGCAAACTTCTTCTTAGCCAGTTTTGCAGCAAGTTCCTCTGCCTGTTTGTAGTATGGGTCACCGGGACTGGTTCGTGCACTACCAAAGATAGACACTGCCAAGCCATAGTTTCGAAGCAGCTCAAAACCTGTTACAAACTCGGACATGATGCGGAACACACGCCATGACTCAACCGCATCGCCATTCACATCTAGTAAGTCAGTTACTATCCGACAATTTTCTACTTTTTTCTGAGAACTTTTAGCTTTCTTTTTGCTCGACTTTTTTTGTACCATATACGCATAATAATATCATGCGTCCCCAGCTCATCATGGCAGTTGCTCCCACTTTTTAGTACCCTAAGAGTATGATTCATCGACACCTGCGTAGAATGAAGTTTGCCTTTGCAGGTATTTTTTACGCACTAAAACATGACGTAAGTTACCGACAACAGTTTTACGGTATTGGGGCAGTTGTTGGTTTGTTTATCTACTATTTCGACTCAATTTCTCAAACAGAATTGTTCTTTATCATCCTCGCCTATACACTCATTCTTATAACGGAGCTTCAGAACTCATCTCTTGAAGAAGCACTTGATCATATGCATCCTGAACTTCATCATAAAATCGGTCGCAGTAAAGACATGGCAGCTGGCGCAGTATTAACTGCTGGCTTCTTTCTTATTTTTGTACTTGTGGGAGTTGCACTGTTTTAGGATAGGCAGTTACCGTAGAAACCTTTACATTCAACTCTCCTGAGCCCACGCTCCAAGTGCAAACATAATTTTAAAGAACAAACGTGTACCAAAGGGAAAATTGTCACATCTCTGAACAACTTACATCGTAAATGCTTGACAAAATAGTATTTTCATGTATAGTATGAATATTGTTCATTATAAAGAGGGGCAGGAAAAATGGCTGACGCTGCCCAAGAAGCAAAAGGAATGATTCCCGGGTATCCCGACTGGTACCTCGACGGAGCTGCGGAGGATGACCCCGCTATCTACGGCAAGGACCACTCCGATGGTGACACCGAAATGCTCGGCGACGCCCACCACGAACCACACCATGGACGCGGTATCGACTGGGGCACCATGCATCTAACGAACCGTCCATAACCCGATCTCGGTTTTCAACAAAGGAGAACTTTTATGACGCCGAAGACTCGCCGAATCATCCATTTTGATGAGCATTGAACATGCTCATGACGCTTCGCCTGACATAATTCGTGAGATGATGGAGGTACCAGGTAATGCTGGCCTCCGCACGAATCCCCTTTAGTACACTGAGCATTCGCTCAAGCAGACGCCCGACACTCGTTCGGGTGTTTTTTGTTTTTTAATTTTGAACTTACTATAGAGTTGCATTATTTTAAATGTACTACCCTATACAATGATTACAACCACGGGATATCAAACGCTTCAAACTCTGACAACAGCTTCCGGTCAAACAGCAAACGCGAAGTCACTTCTGCATGACATAGAGCACCAGTGAGCGCATTATGTGGGTGTGGTTCTTCAGGAATACCACAGTACTGCAGCACAGCGTCCAGGTCGAGGCTTGATCGCTTATGCTGTGCATCTACAGGAGGTTTATTCCCTCTTTTGATGATATGCATCCAGCAGAGTGAATGTGTATCTATCGTTCTGTAGGCAAAGTTCCACGAAAGCTTTGCTCGCTGTGCTGCAGCACGTAAAAAATCACGATCAAAAGAAACGTTTTGTCCGGTAAGCGTACGGTCAGCCATATGCTGTGACCACTCGATGAACTTCTGCACCGCTTCCGCCTCAGTTTGTTTCTTGCGGTCGGTTATTTGTTCTTTGGTGAAGCCATTTACTTCGAGAGCTCCGTCCATTATGTGCGCCCGCAACTGCGGCTGTACACCTTTTGGACATTTTGCTCCGCACTGCTCACAAACTGTCTCAAAAGCTTCTTCAGACTTACCCCGTAAGTCTGAAGCTTCCCAAATGCAACATTCCTCATAAAAACGGTTTTCTGGGTTATCAAAATCAACCGCTCCGATAGAAACAATAGAGTGTTTATCATAGTTTGTACCAGAAGCTTCAACGTCAAGAATAATCATAAAAATATTGTAGCATTACGTACAGACGTTACTGCAGCTGTCTTCCACCGTGTACGTATGCAAACGCAGCTCCATAGTAAATAATCGCCGTTGAAACAAATGTCCAAATGAGTAGCACAACGAGGAGCCCTGCAACCCCAAAAAGGCTCGGCACGGGGGTGATTGATACATACAATGCAACCAAAGACCGCGCTACGTACAGCAACACACTTGCTACAAAACTCCCGTATAATCGACTCCTAAACGCAGGAGACTGCCATGGAAGTATCTTAAAGGTCAGACTAAACAACACTGAGGTCATAACCAAAAAAATAACTGCATCGAAGAGTACCACTGCAAGTAGTGGGAGCTTTTCAGCAATAAACGGCACCGTCATGTTCAGTAGAAGCATGCAAAAGAGATACATTTCAAAAACGACGATGAAGGCTACGGAGTGCTTACACTTCCGCAGCCAGCCACGGAAACCTCTGTGACGCATGCCCCAAATGCCATGTATTCCCGTAGTAAAGGTGTTGAACATCATAATAACCATCATGGTAAAAAACAACACACCAAATACAGGAATACCAATCCCTATAGAAATCGACTCAAGGTTCCCGACAGCTTCAGTAAGAAAAGCCAACACATCTTGCCCGAGAATATTTCCCCACTGGTAGAGTGAGCGAATAATAAAATCTTTTCCAAACACAACACTATGAATTGCAACTGAAAGTAAGAGCAACGGCACAAGGGCGAAGATCATATAATACGAAACAGTTGCAGCCTTATGATCAGCATCAGTGTCGTACCACAGCCGTGCAGCTGCACGTGCGGTTGTGAGGAATGTATGCATACGCTCGATAGTACCATGAGCACAGGCAAAACTGCGTTCATCATGCACAGCTATCATTTTTTCGATACAATACTCCCTATGGATGTCCAAATACACAACTCTTGGAAAAAGGTGCTTGCTGATGAATTTACAGCTGACTACTTTACAGATCTCACCAAACAAGTTCGTGCAGAATACCTTTCCCAGACTGTCTTCCCTCCTCCAAAGCTGGTTTTTAATGCTTTCAACCGTTGTCACTTCGATGCAGTAAAAGTAGTGATACTCGGGCAAGACCCCTATCATGGTCGTGGACAAGCACATGGTCTGTCTTTTTCGGTACAAGACGGCGTACGAATCCCTCCCTCACTTCAAAATATATACAAAGAAATCCAAAGTGACATCGGCACTAAACCTCCACGCAGTGGGAACCTCGAGCGATGGGCTGATCAAGGAGTCTTACTGCTTAACAGCACTCTCACAGTACGAAAAGCTAACGCGGGATCGCACCAAGGACTCGGCTGGGAACAGTTTACCAACGCTGTGATACAGAAGTTATCAGACGAAAAGGAACATATCGTGTTCATGCTCTGGGGAAAGTTTGCGCAGGAAAAAGGTAAAAACATTGACTACACCAAGCACCTTGTGCTGCAGGCGCCTCACCCTTCTCCTTTTGCTGCACATACTGGTTTTTTTGGCTGCAGACATTTTAGTAAAGCAAATAGATATTTGGAAAAATACAATCAAGCACCCATTGTGTGGTAACACTATATTCCTTTACAGTTTGCTGCAGGTGTATACCCCTTAGCTTGCGCCTCTTCAGGCGATGCAAAATATACTTTATTTGTTTCTTTTATTTGTTTCGCTCCTGGACACCATAGCGCATGGTATTTCGTTCCATTCTTTGAACCAACGAATTGATTCTCTGTTTCTGTGTGTGTCGCAGGTGTGTTTGCGACAGCCTCTTTTTCAGGCTGACTTGTGAGCGCCACCGTTGCAGATTGCGTTCCTATATGCTCTTGCATAGAAAGCCTCCCTAAACCAAAAGAAAGCACCGAAACTAATACAATAAGAAAGGAGAAAAAATATACATCTGTAGCAATAAAGTCCTTGAGTTTTTGGTACATATCTTGTATACTTGCCCCCGTTATTAACTGATTATACCTTACTTGTATGTCAACAAAGAAAGCCGGCGGAACAGCCAAGAACCTGCGCGATTCGCAGCCAAAGTATCTCGGTGTCAAAAGCGCTGATGGGCAGTCTGTAAAGACCGGCCAAATCATCGTTCGACAGCGTGGTACCAAGATCGAAGCAGGTAAAAACGTGAAAGTAGGAAAAGATCACACTCTTTTCGCAGCATGTGAAGGAAAGGTTGCGTTCCGAAGTATGCGAAAGACTAACTTCAATGGTCAAACAAAGATCAAGAAGGTAGCGGACGTAGTAACAGCGTAAGCTGTAATTGCAAACAAAAAACCACCCTTTGGGTGGTTTTTTGTTTGTAACGCATACTCAAGAACAAGAAAATCCCACAGGACCGATCTGTGGGATTTTGAAAAACATTCACTTACACGTACGGTGCGGTTTTTTATTCCGTTTCAACAGGAGTGTTTATCCTTCAGCTCGGATAGTTAGTGACTCAATCACCACCGGCTCAAGCGGAAGGTCTCGCGGTCCTGTCTCTACTGAAGAAATAGCATCAACTACCTCCATCCCCTTGACCACCTTTCCAAACACAGGGTGCTTAGAGCTAAACGGCTGCTTGTCAAAGTCGAGCGCCAAGTTATCAACGGTGTTAATGAAAAATTGACTCCCACCTGAGTTTGGCTGTCCTGTGTTCGCCATAGAGATAGTCCCTCGAACGTTCGAGAGGTTTGCACCTGCAACGAACTCGTCTTGAATAGTATATCCTGGTCCACCAGTTCCATACGAAGCGGTGTTTTCAGTCTTTGTATTTGGATCACCACCCTGAATCATAAAGCCATCGATAATTCGGTGGAACTTGATACCGTCATAGTATCCATCTTCTGCAAGCGCGATAAAGTTTCCGGTTGTAATAGGCATTTGATCAGCGAAAAGCTCCATCTCAAATGTTCCTTTGTTTGTGTTAAATACTGCTACTGGGTTCATAGTGTTTGTCGGTGCCATCTTGGCTTTGTCTTCTAAAACGTCTGGTGCAAGCGGTGCTTCAAACTCAAGTGGCGTGCCGTCCTCTGAGAGCAACAGTTCCGGAGAAGCTGTTTGCATGTTTGCCATATACAGCAACCCCACCACAAGAAGTGCGCACCCCACAAGCACCATAATAATTTGCTTGATGTTTGCCATGGTGCTTATTTTGCAACAATAACAACCGGTACCTGCTTATGGGTATCTCCTGAGACAAGCTCGACCGTATACTCCCCCACTTCTTTAATAGGTGATTTGATCACCACTTGATCAGCACGTACCTCAGTACCTGCTGCAGCCTGTACCGCTTCAACAACAGCTTCAGCTTTCAATGCTTGGAACATACGTCCTTCTTCACTTGCCTCAACACCGATTTCAAGTGTCTGATCGCCAAGCTTTTCCAACATCGCTGCAAATGCTTCATCAGCCTGCGCCTTAGCAGCTTCATTTGTTGCTGACTGTGCTTCGATTGCTTTTAAATTTTCTGGAGTTGCTGGCTTTGCCATTCCTTGTGGGATTAGTTTATTCAAACCATACCCGTCTGGAACAGTTACCACGTCGAAACGACGTCCAATTTTCGCAACATCCTGTAGCAGAATTACTTTCATGTTTTTTCAATTTCTTACGTTTAAGTTGGGTAACTATAGCATTTTTGAGCTATAGGTGGTAGGTTGAGAGTGAATCGTTCACCAAAGGAGGTACTCATGACCCATGGACCACTGCCGCGTGTTGCGCGAGAAAATCTTCGTCGTGCAACATTGCACATCTTAGCACTCAAACCAGGAGCTACTGAGATTGCATTTATAGACATGTTTGCGGACACAGGCAGCAAATGGAACTATGTGCAGTTTAAACATAACGAATGTTATGGAGTTGCTGCCCTGGACATGCTGTATCCAGGTCATATTGGGCTGAAACATCCGTATGAACCTGCCCTCTGGCACTACAACACAGCACCAGAAACATGCCCGATTGGAATCGCAACAACGAAAATTCTTGCAAAATACCCTGAAGCAACCGATATTGAAATGAAAGGACGACACAGACTTTATTTCACATTCATCAATGAAGGTGAAAAAGGTATGTACCAGCCAAAAAATGATATTCATGACAAGGATTTTCTGATATGGCCCACACTTAAAATGGGACCGTCTCCGACCGGACCGTCAGCTGAATTTTTGAAACATGTAATAGAGTTTCAAAAAAAAGACTAAAAAACGCGCCCAACGGGCGCGTTTTCTTTATTCTTCTATTTCCTCTGACTCAACTGCAACTTGTTTTGTTGTCGTACCTACCGTCTTATCTCCATTGAGCCATGCAACTGCAGCATCCAATTGTGGATCCTCCTGTGCCATAACTTGCGCTGCTGTTCGTTCAACAAATATATCGGGCTTTAGTCCGCCTTCTGAAATTGATGTGCCGTCTGGTGTAAACCAGCGTGCAATGGTCACTTTTAGTGAAGAACCTTCTGGTAGATCAACAAGCTCCTGCACAGACCCCTTTCCAAAAGTGGTATCTCCCATAAGGGTTGCAACATCGTGTTGTGAGAGTGCTCCCGCGAGAATCTCCGAAGCAGAAGCAGAACCACCGTTTATAAGCACGACCATTTCTTCAGGCGCAGCCCCTCGCAGTGACTTTCCGCTTGAACGATATAGCTCCTCTGCTGAACCATCACCGAAGTTTTCACGCACCACCACCTCTCCTGCTGGCACAAAGTACGACGCAATAGCTACCGCACTCTGCAAGAACCCACCAGGGTTGCCCCGAAGGTCAAGCACAAGCTTTGCTGCACCACTTTGTACGTACTCACGCAGTGCTTCCTGCATTTTCATTTCTGCAAGTGCGTTAAAGCTGTACAGCGCAATAATAAAGACATCATCTCGTTGTTCAGTCTTTATCGTTGGAATTGTGATAACGTCGCGCACTACCGGAATTTCTAAAAATTCAGTTTCGCCTGCACGATAAACAGTCAGCACCACCTCGGTACCTTCTTCTCCACGAATGCGACTGATTGCTTCGTTGATGGTCATATTTTCAGTAGAAACACCATCAATTTTTGTGATCACATCAGCAGCGGTGATTCCTGCACGTTCTGCGGGAGTGTCAGGCAATGGTGCGATCACTGTGATTACCCCATTACGAATACCTACCTCCATTCCTACACCACCGAAGTTCCCAGAAATCTCTTCGTCAAACTTCTCAGCATCAGAAGGTGGCAAAAACACCGTGTAGGGATCTCCAAAGCTTTGCACCATCCCCTGAATCGCACCATGGAGTTTTTTCTCATCAGAGACAACTTCTGTTGAACTTGCAGACACAAACTTCTCATCCATCATGTGCCACACACGCCAAAACTCAGAAAGGTCCGCTTCAGCGTCGGGCTGTGGTGTACGCTTTAAGAAAGAAAAGAGATTTGCCTCCATTTGTACGTCCTGTGTTTGTAAATTTCCAAGATGCACACCTGAGAAAAAAGCCCCTGCAGCAAGTAACAGCGCAAGACCGATCCCTAAGAAATTAGGCTGTGTTTTTTGTCTTCCAGGAGAAGATTTCGACTGATATTGTTCATTCATATTTCGTCAATTATTGCACATAAACAACACAATTCAAAAAAACAACATGGTAGAATGAATCAAATACAAAGTTCCATGATAGAGCGCTATGCACAAAAAAATCGTACGTGGTTAGATGTAGTGAACCCTACTTCTGAAGAAATACGAGAAATAATGACGGAAGCATCTATTCCTACCGATTTTATCAACGACCTCACTGTCATGATTCCTCACAACGAGGTTCAATATAGAAAAGGAACATTAAAAATCACACTTGATTTCCCTATTGTACGACGTACCGACATTAATCATCCTCATGAGGTAAAGTTTATTGTTACCAAAACACACCTTGTCACCATTCGATTTGAAGAAATCGAAGCACTGCATCGTTTTGCAAAAGAGTTTGAAATACTCTGTGTGCTCAAAAATGGAAAGCAAGCTTCTACTGTTTCACTTTTCATTACCATGCTCAACTTTATGTACGACGCAATGTACATCAAACTCGACTACCTTGAAACAAAGCTCAAAGATGTTGAAGAAGAAATCTTCAATGAACATGAAAAGGAAATGGTGTTCGAACTTTCCCAGATAAGCAGACGACTTATTGCATTTAAACAAACCATAGCAGCACACGAGAACGCCCTGGTGCGTCTCCGCACAGGACTTGGTGTTGCGTTTGGGAAAGCACATGAACACCACGTAGATCTTCTTGAGCATCATTATCGTCACCTTACCCGACAGATTTTCACGCTCAATCACACACTGAATGACCTTCGAGAGACAAACTACGCACTCCTGTCCACCAAACAAAATGAAACTATGAAGATCTTTACGATTCTCGCATTCATCACCTTCCCACTGACGCTGTTTACTTCTTTATTTGGTATGAATACTGTTACCACACCAATCATTGGTCAAGAGGGTGACTTTTGGATTATTCTAAGTGTGATGGTTATTGTAACCATTTTCTTCTTTGTCTACTTTAAATACAAACGTTGGATCTAAAAAAGACAGCACACTTCTTACAGAAGCTGTTTAGATTATCAATATTTTTCCTTCGTCAAAATATTTGTTGACCTCTTAAAAAAGCCTCCCAGGCTTTTTCACTAGTGTTTGCCGTCTTTTTTTCTAGTGGTACAATCAACAGCACTATGTTCAATCTCTTTACACAAAAGTCCCAAACAGCATCCTTTCCTCCTGTCCACCTTTTTAACAGTGAGTCACGCATTGATGAAGAATTTTCACCACTCTCAGAAAAAGAAGTTCGCATCTATAGTTGTGGTCCTACCGTGTACGACTATGCACACATTGGGAATCTCCGTGCATATGTTTTTGCAGATACGCTAAAGCGGGCGCTTATCTACAATGGATATACGGTAAATCACACCATCAACTACACTGACTTCGGACACCTCACCTCTGATGCTGACAGTGGCGAAGACAAGATGATGAAGGGTCTAAAACGCGAAGGTATGGATGTCTCACTCGAGTCAATGCGACTACTTTCCGATCGGTTTATTGCAGCCTTTGAAGCTGATATTGAGGCACTTAATATACTTCCACCGACACAATTTGCGCGTGCAAGTGAGTATGTAAAAGAACAGATCAATCTCATTCAGACACTTGATGAAAAAGGATACCTCTATCAAACTTCTGATGGTGTCTATTTTGACATTTCTAAGTTCCCTACATATGGACGCCTCGGCAACATTGACATTGATGCGCTGAAAGACGGTGCACGTGTTGAAACCAACACCGAAAAACGTCATCCTGCCGATTTTGCAGTTTGGAAAAATGGAGAGCTTGGCTGGGATAGCCGTTGGGGCAAAGGTTTCCCGGGGTGGCATATCGAATGTTCAGCAATGGCATTTTCTACTCTTGGAAAACAAATTGACATTCATACTGGTGGCGTAGACAACATGCCAACACACCACAATGGAGAGATCGCACAATGCGAAAGCGCAACCGGAAAAGAGTTCTCAAAGTATTGGATGCATAGCGAACACATTCAGATTGCCAACGAAAAAATTGCCAAGTCTGAAGGAAACGGACTTATCCTTAAAGACTTGATCGATAAGGGATACTCTGGAGATGACTACAGGTACTGGTTGCTGCAAAGTCACTACCGTACAAAGGCAAACTTCAGCTACGAAGCGCTCGATGCGTCAAAACAGGCACTTACACGCCTGAAGCGCATGATGTTCATTGACTGGAAGGATGAGCGAGGAAAACTCAGTACTGAAAAACAACTCGAACTCGTTGAAATCATCAACAATGATCTCGACACACCAAAACTCATTGCATGGATGCATGACATGATCAAAGACGAGTCGCTCAGCACTGGCGAACGAAAGGAGCTGGTACTTGAGTGTGACGCTCTACTTGGACTTGGTCTTTCTGATGATCCTGAAGAAGGACTGAAAGCACTTGGTCACGTTGCATTTGAAAACCTTCCACAAAACGTACAGGAACTCATCACCCAACGCGAAGCTGCACGAGTCGCACAGAACTGGCAGGAAGCTGACCGCTTACGCGATGCGCTGCGTCTTGCAGGATACGAAATAACCGATGCTCCGGAAGGAACACAGGTTACAAGTCTAGAAAAATAGCAAAAGAAAAAAGCCGTCGTTATCACGACGGCTTTACTTTATATTCTTGGAAGCTCATTGCGAGTCTCCCATGTCTTTTCGTGTTTGCGTTGCTGAAACTCATGTATACAAATCCACCACCCCGGCACTGCAGCAATTTCTGCAATAACTGCCAATCCTCTCATGTCCAAAAAAGAGAACATAACCAGCAACGGAAATGCACACAACCACAATCCAAAAAGAAACTTTTTCATCTGAGACATCTTTGTCACTCCTTGCGAACTGTTTCGTTGTACATAATACACAGTATGTACACAGAATCCACAGAAATCGAAAAAGCCCTACAAAATGAAATCCGTGGTAAAATGCTTCTAACAAACAACAACCATGGCCGCACAATCTCCTCAACTTAATAAAAACCTTCGAACTCCCCCACAAAATACCGAAGCAGAGCGCGCACTTATTGGTGCGATCATGCTCAAGCCTGATGTGATGCACGACCTCTCAGCAACGGTCTACCCCGAAAGCTTTTATGCTGAAAAACACCGAAAAATCTACCAAGCAATCCTCACCATCTTCACCAAAGGAGACCCAATCGATCTTCTCTCTGTAACGACACGCTTAAAAAATGATGGGCTTCTTGAGAGTATCGGGGGCGCAAGCTATATCACTGACCTCACTGAAACTGTGCCGGCTGCAGGAAATGCACACTACTACGCGGAACTGGTCACCAACAAAGCAACGCTTCGTGGACTTATTCATGCTGCAGAAGATATTGCGGAAATGGGCTACGCTGACCCTGAAAACCTCGACGAAACACTCGACCAAGCGGAGAAGAAGGTGTACGGAGTAACCAATGCAACTGCTACTGCTAAGTTTAAAACTATTGGTAATTCTCTCACCGAAGCATGGGAACGTTTTGAGTATCTCAGTGCCAACCAAAACGAAGTACGTGGTGTCCCCAGCGGCTTTCATGCACTCGATAACATCCTTGCCGGTTTTCAAAAGTCCGACCTTATTATTCTTGCAGCGCGTCCCTCTATGGGAAAGACAACCTTTGCGTTGGATCTTGCACGTAACGCAGCACTGCAGTACAAACAGTCAGTAGGAATCTTTTCTTTGGAAATGAGTGACCAGCAGCTGGTTGATCGTATGCTTGCTGCAGACGCAGGAGTTGACTCATGGAAACTTCGTACCGGTAAACTCAGCACTGATGCTGAGTTTGAAGCAGTACAAGCATCTATGGCAAAACTCTCTGAGGCACAAATCCACATTGACGACCAACCAGGAACAAACATTCTTAAGATGCGCTCTTCTGCACGACGTTTAAAAAACGAACACGGGCTTGATCTCTTGATCGTGGACTACCTGCAGCTAATGAATCCGACCAGTGCAAAAGCAAGTGACTCCATGACCCAACAAGTAACAGAGATTTCCCGCTCGCTGAAGCTGCTTGCACGCGAGCTCGATGTGCCCGTACTTGCACTTTCACAGCTTTCGCGTGCGGTTGAACAGCGTGGTGGAAAACCGCGGCTGTCTGACCTTCGTGACTCTGGTTCTATTGAGCAAGATGCCGATGTGGTGATGTTCATCCACCGCGAAGATAAGATCAACAAAGAGTCTGACCGACCAAACATTGCAGAGATCATGGTTGAAAAGCACCGTAACGGTGCAGTAGGAGCAGCAGAGCTCTACTTCGACGGTCAGCATGTCCGGTTCCTTAACCTCGACACCAACCACGCTTCTATGGCTGCCTCAGCCGCAGCAGACGATGACTTTTAATCTTAGGGATCGGATCCCTAAGATAGGACATTACCAATACTATGACTCATTTAGATAAACTTATCACCTACTTTGAAAAATTTCCTGGGATCGGTGCGCGACAAGCCCGGCGTTTTGCATTTCATGTACTTACCATGGAGCAATCAGATGTTGATGATCTCGCGAAGCTTATAACAAACCTCCAAGATACAGTCACCGAATGCGCACGGTGCCATCGCTTTTTTGCACAAAATGGATCTCAATCGGAAATGTGTTCTATCTGCCTCGATGGTAATCGTGACCGTAGCAAACTTATGGTGCTTGAGCGTGATACTGACGTACAATCAATTGAGCGCTCAGGCGTCTATGACGGCCTTTACTTTGTACTTGGTGGTACACTGCCTCTCCTGACCGACACAGACAACAAACTGCGTAGCGCAGCGCTAAAAGCAACTCTCGACACACAGCTTACTGAAGGTCTGTCAGAAATTATTCTTGCCTTTTCAGTCAATCCAGACGGAGAAAACACAGGACGCTATGTTGAATCACTTCTGAAAGAAAAAATAGAAGCGCATTCACTGCAGGTCACCCAACTTGGTCGCGGACTCTCTACTGGCAGCGAATTGGAGTATGCTGACCCTGAGACAATAAAAAATGCCCTGCGCAATCGTACCTCATAACAAAGCCAATCCAGCCCTAGACCTGAGAATTTGTTACAATTTTTGTAACATTATCTCAAGTCTATCGATAAAATTCTTTGCTTCCGATTCGATCTCTCGCAATAACTCTTTGTCTATCTCATCAGAAACCTCACTCCCTCCACGAAGCTTCTCCAAAACAGGGACATTTTTAAAATCTACGTCTGGATACTGCTTTTTAAGTTTCCGTAAAAATAATGCGATATGTTCACTTAGAAAATTGTTGCGAACTTCTGAATTCCCAACCAAGTTGTAAAGATCATCAATTCTGCTCTGCAGCTCATTGGAAGGTTGAGAATCTTCATTTGTTTCAAAATGCATAAAAAAAGTATACCAAAAACTGTATTAAAACTCTTTGCGCAATCACCTTATTTTATCATTAATGATAAAATAAGGTGATTGTATGCAAGGCTGGACAACGGGCAACAAAAAAACTCCCTAGGGAGAATTTTTTGTGTAACTGTTGAATTAAACTGTTTCGATCTTCACTCGTGAGTACTTCTGTCGATGACCAAGTTTTCGGTCTCGGTTACTCTTTGCTTTGTATCGAAGGATTGAAATCTTCTTTCCCTTCTTCATTTCCATGAAAGTTGCGGTTACTTTTGCACCTTCCACGTATGGAGCACCAACTTTGTCGGCAGTCATGAGCACTTTATCAAACTCAATCTTCGCCCCTTCTTCGTGCTCACCAAGTAGCTCTACGTCAAGAACGTCACCTACGGAAACCATGTATTGTTTTCCGCCAGTTTCGATCACTGAGAACTTATCTGTTTTTGCTTCTGTTGTCATGATGCGCGCTATAGTACAAGAAAACCTTGCTTTTTGCAATAGAGTTCGGTATGTTTGCAATAGCTTTCATGTTCTAAAGGAGAAATAAAATGACTTTCGGATCACGAGGGTACGAACCTGTACCACTTCACCCAAATCGCTACGTACCTACGGCAGAGAGTGAATTTTGCCAAGTACGCACACACTGCAGAGCTAATCTGCCGGAACATCAGCACGAACGTTTTATCACAGACTTTTACGAAGTAGTGCTTGAGCAACCTCGAGATTACTCAAGACTAATCCAAAAGGTCAAAAACCAGGCAGAAGCACGACGCTACTCACTTCCGGATACTGATGATATTTCTAAACTGTGTAAGCAATTGCATGACGAGGTTGGTAACGACATTGAAATCAGTGGCTTGTGGTACATCAATTACATGAAAGTGTTTACATGCGCACTTCGCGCATGTAGCCCAACACAATGCATTGTCTATAATACCTAGATGGATGAAATATCTAAAACCGCACCCAACAGGGTGTGGTTTTTCTTGTCAGAATATATGTGTGGTGTTATGGTGGAAAAAGCCAGTACAAATCGGAGAACATAATGGACAGAACAAAAATAATTCTCTGCCTTGAAACACATCGCTGGATAGGTCCTAAGTTTCTGCTGCCAATGAACTATTTTTCGGACGATGGTACGCAGCTTATCTATCCCGTTAAAATGTCTGACTACAAGAAACAACGAATCAAAGTTGTTTTCCTCCGTCAGTCGCATCTCAGGCTCATCACAAAACATTGTGCTCCTGAATTGTTTTTCCCTGCAATCAGCCTTTCACCCCGTATGACGAACAGGCTCGGAAAAGAGCTTTCAAAAAATCGTCTATGGTATCGTTACAGCATGACAGGTGTTAATCTGATGCAACAAGGAATCACACGATGCGCAACACAAAATGCACCCTCATGAGGGTGCATTTTCTATGTTTCTTTCTTCGCTGGCTTATCAAGCTCCATCACTTCTATTCCTGTTGATTCACCGGTGATACGCGTCACATCTTTATCTATCTTGTTAAGCTCCTTATATCCTGCGTTGTAATGATTGACCGTGGTACTCAACGTATTGCCAAGTTTTTGATAATACTCTTCGTAGCGTGTTATGTGTCCAGAAAGCTTCTCAACATTTTTAATAATGTCCTGTGCTTTCTCCTCGATCTCCAGCGCCTTAAGACCTTGAAGCACTGTCTGTAGGTATGCCAAGAATGAGGTGGGCGAAACAATGATTACTTTATACTTCCCTGCAGATCGCTGAATGAGATTTTCCTCACCTGACCCCACTTTATTTGAAAGCAGATCGTAGTAGATTCCTTCATGCGGGATAAACATAAACGCAAAGTCAGTTGTTTTTTCACTTGGTCGGATATACTTTGCAGTTTCAGTGATACGCAGCTTCAAGTCATTGATGAATGTTTTCTCGAACTGTGCTTTTTCTACCGGGTCTGTAGCAGCTATATACCGGTTGTAGTTATCAAGTGAAAACTTTGAGTCGACTGGAATCACCTTCCCTTTCACAAATACCGCAGCATCAACAATCTCCCCGTCTTCAAAGGCATACTGCATCTTGAAACTCTCGGGTGGGAGTACATTCTGCAACACAGTTTCGAGGTAATACTCACCGAGAATACCACGCTGTTTTGGGTTTTTCAGAATATCCTGCAGCTCACGAAGCTGATCAGCCACTTGAAACACCTGTTTTGAACTCTCCCCTACTTCAGTAACTCCCTTGATCACCCCGCGGAGTTGTTCATTCATCTCTTTGTTAATGTCTTGAATCAATTCTTTACTCTCACGGAACTGTATCCGCGAACCTTCCTGCATTGCTTTTGAGTTCTCAGAAAGCCTCGTATCCATTGTCCGAGTAAGTTCTTGTAGCTGCTGCTGCATAAGCAACATACTTTTATCATCCTCCTTCTCTTCTTTTTTCAAAAAAGCGTTATATACCTGTATGGCGAGCACCGCCACAAGCAACACCACCACTGCAATCTGAATCAATTCCATAGTGAAATGATTGTATCATGAAATAATCTACTCTGATTTTTCAAAGAAGAGCAGCTTCCCAAGCTCTACGGTAACCAAAGAAGCAAAACTTGCTGCTGCTGCGGTAAGAATTAAATCCCACGGGAGCGGTGTGTACGAAAGCATGTACTGGAAAAATGGAACCGTGAGCACAACTGCAAAGAGTCCCGCGCTGAGAACAAACGACCCAATAAAGAACGGGTTTGTTTTTAAAGAAATACGCCACAACGGTACGGTAAGTGAGCGAAATGCAAATGCAATAAACAATGAATCAATCGACACTGCCAAGAACATGACGCTTCGCAGCTGCTCAAGTGGTAGACCAAGCGAACGCACATAAAGGTATAGCAAGACAATAATCATCCCTAAAACCGATACCACAAAGCCGGTAAACCACAGCATCTGCACTGACAGGAGCCCCTCTTCGTGAATATCTTGTGGTTTCCGTTGCATTGCCCCCTTCTCTCCCTTCTCAAACGCAAACGCAACACTCATAAGCCCTTCTTCAATAACATTTGCCCATAAGATCTGCGCAGGCAGAATCGGTACCGCAGCACCAAGCATAAGTGCAGTTCCGATAAGCACCACTTCACTGAGACTTGTTGAAAGCAAGTAGCCAACAATCTTCCGCAAGTTTGCAGTAATACGTCTCCCCTCTTCAATTGCTGCATAAATAGTTTCAAACGTGTCATTTACCAAGACCAGATCAGACGCCTCTTTTGCAACCTCTGTACCTGAACCAATCGCCACTCCAATGTTCGCCCTACGTAACGCTGGCGCATCGTTAATACCATCTCCCGTCATTGCAACAATCTCTCCTTTTTGCTGCAATACTGACGCAATCCGCATTTTTTGTTTTGGCAACACACGCGCATACACCGAGATGTCACGTAACGCAATAAGCAATTCTTCATCTGAAAGATCGGTGAGATCATCCCCCGTAAGTACCACACCATCCTCATCAGTTATACCTACCTGTGTTGCAATAGATAATGCGGTCTGCGGATTATCTCCTGTAATAAGCACCACGCGCGCACCAGCCGATTGCACCCCTTTGATTGCCTGAGATACATCTTCACGCACCGGATCATCAATAACCAAAACTCCGCACAGCACGAGGTCATCAAGCAGTGTCGGTTCTGTTTCAGGGATGTCGTCGTACCCCACCCGCTTATACCCCACCCCGATAAGAC
>JAUIFS010000013.1 GCA_030430425.1 bacterium
CACTGCTTCCAGCGCAACTTCTTCTAAAGCATCGGGAGCAATAGTAATACTTCCACGCATTTTGCCGTTTATCTGTACACCAATGGTTACTTCTGTATCTCGTGCAAGCTCTTGGTCTGCTTCCGGGAACATCTCCAGGTGGATCGACTGTGTCTTCCCTGCCGTCTCCCAGAGTTCCTCGGTCAAGTGTGGAGCAAATGGTGCTAAAGCTCGCAAGAAGAGCTCATAACTTTCTTGTGTAAGTGTGTTTTTTTCTACAAGATTCACGAAAACCATCAGTGCTGAGATTGCAGTGTTGAACTTAAACTCAGGAATGTCCTTTGAGAGCTTCAAAATGGTCTTGTGAAGCTGTTTGGTGACTGCTTCGGGTTCTGTGTCGGCTACGTGCTCAGAGAGACCGTAGACGCGTTCTAAGAAGCGACGAATACCAGCGATTCCTCCCATGTCCCATGGGTAGTTTGCAGTTTCCCCGTATGGTCCCATAAACGCCAAGTACATTTTCACGGAGTCAGCACCGACAGTCTTCACGTGATCATCAGGGTCAATGACGTTTCCTTTAGACTTACTCATCTTGTTGCCATCAGGTCCAAGAATAAGCCCGCGGTTGATACGCCGTGTGTATGGTTCGTTTTCAGTCACATACCCAAGGTCCAAGAGTGCTTTCTGCCAAAAGCGTGAGTACAAGAGGTGCATAGTGGTGTGTTCAGCTCCTCCAAAATACAGATCGATTGGCATCCAGTCTTTTTGCGCTTCAAGCGACGCAAACATATCGTCGTTTTGGTTGTCGATGTACCGCATAAAGTACCATGAAGAGTCCACGAATGTATCGAGTGTCTCTACTTCAGGCGTCCAGCCTTTACCAAAGATATCTTCAGTTCGCTTCTTAAGCTCTTCACTTTTTGCAAGTGGAGGTACCCCAGTTGGTCGGAAGTCTACGTCTTCAGGCAAGAGCCAAGGAAGATGCTCCTTAGGCACCGGGTGTGCGTTGCCTTCTGGATCGTACACGATAGGAATTGGCACACCCCAGTACCGCTGTCGACCAACTGACCAGTCACGCAGACGGTAGGTGTTGGTCATCTTCCCGCCTACCTTTTGTGTAATAACTGCTTTAGCCTCCTCCGAGTTCATGCCGTCAAACTCTCCTGAGTTGCAAAGGTTTCCTGAACCGGTATATAGCTGCTCATTAAACAGTATTGCAACATCGTACACATCTCGTTCATCTACAAGCTGCTTCTGAAGTTCATCTTTTGTAAGCCACACCGGCTCTTGTTTTGCAAGCTCTTCTTCGGAAATAGGAGTCGGATCTTCACCTGTCCACTGTAGTAAACATACACGACTAACGAGGGATCGATTTAGTTTTTTGCCAGGATGATAGAAATGTGATTCAACTTCGTCGCCAATATATTTAACAAAATTAGTTTTGTATCCACTTTCTTCATATGTTTCTCGGATTGCTGCATCAGCATATGATTCACCTTCTTCAAGTCCACCAAACCAAGGCGTATGTTTTTTGAATTCGTGACTATATGAAACTAGATACTTATCATTCTTCGGATCGTACACGATAGCTCCAGCTGCAATTCGCGGCACAGGGTTTGGCAATGGTTCACCAAACACTTTTCTCACAACTTGCTTAATCTCAATACCAAACTTGCGTGCAAATGCATAATCACGCTCATCGTGCGCTGGTACAGCCATGATTGCCCCAGTACCGTACCCCGCAAGTACATAGTCAGCGATAAAGACCGAAATCTCTTCGCCGTTTGCGGGGTTTGTTGCGGTGATGCCTTCCAGCTTTACCCCTGTCTTTTCCTTCGTGTCATCAAGTCGATCCTGTTCGGATTTCTTTCTACTTAGTTCGATATATCGAACTACCTCGTCCCAGTTCTCAATCTTATCTTTATTCTGCTGCACAAGTTCGTGCTCCGGAGCGAGTACCATGTACGTTGCGCCAAAGAGCGTATCGGGACGTGTAGTGAACACCGTCACTGTAAACTTTTGTAACTGTCCGACATCGGATGTCGGACAGTTTAAGACGAAAGGTATCTCAGCTCCTTCAGAACGACCAATCCAACGTCGTTGTGCTTCTTTGATATGCTCTGGCCAGTTCACAGTCTCTAAGTCATCAACAAGTCGGTCAGCGTAGTTGGTAATCTTCAACATCCATTGCGGCATTTCCTTCTTTTCAACTTCAGTGCCACAACGCTCGCAGGTATCGTCTGAAAGCACTTGTTCGTTTGCAATTACGGTGTTGCACTTTGGACACCAGTTCACCTTTCCGGTCCCTCGGTACGCAATGTCGTTCTTGAAAAATTCAGTAAACATCCACTGGGTCCATTTGTAATAGTCTTGGTCAGTTGTTGCTGCAGTTTTATCCCACGAAAAGGCAGCTCCCATACTCCCAAGCTGCTCCTTCATGTATTCGATGTTTCCTTCAGTCCACTTCTTAGGGTCTTTGTCGTGTTTAATTGCAGCATTTTCAGCAGGCAAACCAAAAGCATCAAACCCCATTGGGTAGATGACCTGCTTGCCTGTCATGCGTCCATACCGCACGTAGATGTCAGGTACGGCAAATGCATGCCAGTGACCGATATGAAGATTTCCAGACGGATACGGCAGTTCAGCCAGAACGTATTCTTTTTCTTTAGACTCATCGCGCTCACCTACGTTGTAGATACCGCTCTCCTTCCATTTCTCTTGCCACTTTTTTTCAATAGCCTGATTGTCGAATCGTTTATGCATAAAAACTCCGTCTTATTATCCCTAAGTAATACAAAGGTTATTATGCCTCTATTTAACAATATGTCTAGTTTTAAATATAAAGGCAACTAAGATTCAAAGCCTTATTTTATCATTAATGATAAAATAAGGGTTTGATGATGCTTTTGCTCCTCTAGAGGAAGAACTGGGTAAAATCGCTAGGATTATTGAGCACATATTCTCGTTTTAACTCCTTTCTGAGACTTTCCTTTGCGCAATACCCCCAAGAAACTCCAATGAGCTTGTCTTCAGAGATCATGTTTTGTAGTTCATAGACGTCCACAAGTGTATCGGTAAAATAGTATGCGTCTTTGGGGTCGATACCCCAGTCTTTGCAGACAATCTCCACTTTCTCTTCTTTCGAGTGATGGTTTTCAAACGCAAGAATGTGCGTTGGTTCCAGTTTTGAGTCTGCAATAGCAGGTATGACGTACTGCTGTGAACCACTGGAGACAATCGCTATCTTCGTGTCTTCGAGCTTGAGCACTTCGTCAATAAACTCATCAAACATCGAAAAACCAATTTCGTGCACTTTCTTTCCAAACGCAGCCATTTCTTCATACATAGCATGCAGTTCTTCGTCGGTCATGGTGTGGTTGCGACCATGCATGGGTTTGCTGTTGGCGTAGGTTTCTTCAAACTCCCGTGCAGCCTCCATGGACGGCTGATAGCCCGACTCGTACAATGCGCGAATGTTTGTTTCTTTCGTGTCTGCAAGTACTCCATCAAAGTCGAAGATAAGATATTTTTTCATAGACACATAGTATACAAAAAGCGCGAATTTCGGTCGCGCTTTTTATATTGTCTCGTGCATTGCCAAGGGCTACCCTTGGTCAGCAAAGTTAGTCTTCGTCTGTAGTGAACTCTTCTGTACCTGCACAGATGATTCGATCATCATCGTCTTCATCCTCAAACTCTACACAAAGTGTGAAGTAGATGTCAGTGTCTTCATCTAAGCCACCAATTGTTGCGTATGCAGTAATCTTGTTATCTACATCGCTATCTACTTTAATCTTTTGCAGATCGTCACCGTCTTCGTCTATGTCAGAGTATGTATCGTAGTCATCTTCAATATCATCTACCTGATCCTCATCTTCACCATATACAAAGAACGCAATTCCGTTCTTGAAGTCGTTCATGTCGATCTCTCCTTCAAGTTCAGCAGAATTTTCGTCAACATCATCAGCATCTTCTACTTCAACTTCAGGATAGTCATCGTCTGAATCTCGATCATCGTCATCAGTAGTAAATGAGTAAATCTGACCGTAGTCTTCACGTCCTCGTTCATCTTCCGCGACTGCGCGGTAGTAGTATTTTGTATCTTCTTCTAAGTCAGTAAGTCCCTGTTCAAAATCTTCATCATCGTCATCTTCGTCGAGTACCCAGTGTGTCGTTTCGTACTTTAGGTTTGATGATGATTTTCCATACTGGAAGTAGACCGTTGCTTCGTCTTCGTTGTTGAAGTCAACTTCTCCCCGTAGAGTCACCTCTTCGTCGTCGATATCAGTTGCAGAACGTGTGGTTACGTCAACGTCACTATTTCCATAGCTCGGTCGGGGGTATGTTGGGTAGGTGCCTTGATTTGACTGTAGTTCGCGCAGCTGGTCAATGAGTGCTTGTAGCTGATCTACATACGCTTGCAGTTGTGCAATTTGGAAGTCTCGTCCATTGGTGTAGTATCGATTTTGATTTGTAAAGTAATATCCGTTGCCTCTGTTTGCAGTGTATGTTGTGCAGTACTGTGTATTGCCATCAACGTAGCAAGCAGCATCAGCTTGTTGCGGTGTAACAACGGTTACTCCTGCTGCAACAAGAATAAGCGTAAGTAAAAATGTAATTTTTTTCATGATAAGTATATTAATCTCCTAATGTATCTTTAGAATTTCAACGGTTGTGTTGATTCAATCGTGCGTACAAAGCACTCCTGTCCACTACTATGTTCCCAATTGTAGTTTGCGTCAACCATATGCGGTCGTGAATCATTGTTTTCACTCTCGTACGCAAAGGTTGCACAAAGTTCATATTTTCTTTCTTCAAGCATATTGTATGTGTATGCAGCGCGTCCTTCTGGTGCAGCTGGTATGTCGTCAGCCCCATATACTTCTTCAAGCGAGGTTGGTAGAGTGTCATGCTTTTGCACGTATGATTCAAGTGTCCATTGTATATCACGCAAGTTTTCTACTTGTGTTTGGTCAATTTTTATTTCACGTACTTTTGCAGGTGTTTCAATGTGTGCAAACCCAAAAAGTACCGAGCTTACCACAATTACCACAGCTCCCATTGCAAAATAGAGTGCTTTATCCTTTCGCTTGGTAAAGTAGCCGCGTACGTCAAGAATATAGTAGTGAAATGCAAGTCCAACAACTGCAAGAAGTGCAAACACTTTAAGGAGGAATCGCTTGGTAAGTTCACCTTCAAGTGCATAGTTAATAAGTACTACTAGGTCAACAAGCATTGCAGCACCAGCTACAAGAAGTGAGAGAAAGACAAGCCATCGAGTCAGAACGGTGTACTTCCCTCCAGCCTCAGTGCGACGATGTTGGTTGCTGATGCGTGTAAGGACAAGATACGCCGGAAAAAAGACAACCAATACCGCAATACTTGTTCTGATTGCTTCTCGTCCATTTTCTCCTTCCCAATAGTTCCATGCAGTGTCTGGAAACTGTATGTTTATTGTTGCAAAAAGCAGGACGAGTAATGAAGCTATAGAAACATACAGTGCTGCAAGAGAGCCAAGCTGTATGACAAAATGTTTTGGTGTATGTGTATTCATAAAAAAGTATAACTACAATTAACGAGTAAAGGATATACTTGCAGTATACGCTTCTTACGTCAAAAGAAAAAGCCGTCGCAATTGCGACGGCTTTTGTGTTACTGAAGCACAGTTCTGATCCTACAATGATCAGACGGAGCTTCGTAATCAATTTCAAAATCAAGTTCATGAACGTTTTGACCTACAATAACGAAGTTCGCTTCACGATACGACTTATCTCGTGGATACCACTTTGTACGTGTCGATAGAGACTTCAATACTTCATGATATTTGTGATTGAGGATGATACCTCCATCTTCGCCAAACTGCATCGACTTACGAATACCTTCAAGCACTTTGCACCGTGAAGTGAGATTGAAGTCGCCACCAACAATCAGCTTAACGTCTTCTGGAACTACAAAGCCCTTGCTCATTTTGTGTGCATGAGCAAAAGACATCATGTTTGAGAATTGCACCCATCGTTCGGGAGTATCGATTTTGCTGCGATAATCCCAGTGGCCATGTGTTGATACACTTTGATACCAGGCTCCATTTTTACGAATAATGACTGATTGTGCACTTTTACCAGCAGGTAAACCACCTTCGCTTTGTGTGTTTGTGTCATTAAACTCACGGTAAATCATTCCAGATTGAATGTTTTGTGGAAGACCCTTCTTGACGCAAGTTACGTTTCCGTATTGAACGGTTGGGTGCGACATATCCAAGTCGTGTAAGCCATTCATCTGTGGCTCAAAATGCACGTCGTGTGTTGTGCCAAGAACTTTTTTTAGAGTTTGCAGTTGTCGAACGTGCAACCCTCCTACACGATGTCCTGCATCTTCAGGAGTTATAAACTCTGGCATTGCAGGATCAGTACACGAATGCACCTCTGAAAGATGTAGTACGTCTGCAGTGTCTGCTTGCGTACGTATGTAATCGTAATAGTCTGGGCGCTGTTTCTGCGCAAGACAACCACCCCAGGTGTTGAAATGAACAACGGTTAAAGACATTTTCTCTGCCCCCCATATTTGTTTACGTAGATCTTGATTCTGCAAAAAATCTATCGTGTAATACCAATAATTGCAAGTATTGCTCAGTGTGAGAGAATAGGCATATGAAAGCAGATGATTTAAAAGAGGCACCGAAACTCTTTGCAGAAAATATAAAAGTTGGCTATACCCCAGAGTATTTTGTTATGGGTGTTAGTTCTGGCTCACAGGCACAAGTGTATTCACTTTCGCCAGCTCACGCAAAGCGTTTAAAACAATACCTCGAGCACGAGTTGAAAAACTTCGAGGAAAAGCATGGCAAAATCACCGCAGAATGGAACCCAAATGTGGTCAGTCCTGTGCAAAGAGCAAACCCACCTTCAGAAGGTAGTTAGCATAAAAAACCGAAGCACTCTGCTTCGGTTTTTTATTTAGTAACTTCCGTCAGGGAACGTTGGTCCGCAAGTGAGCGTACCCATGATATCCTGACAAACGCCATCATACGCAACTTCTGCAATGATGAATATACATGCGTCACCCTCGGTTTTGTCTATACAAGAGCTAAATGCTCCTTCAGGAGCTCTCTCAGTTGGTTCCTGTAGCTGTTCGGTACTATCTTGTGTTGGCAAAGTTTCTGCTTTGTTATACATAAAGATGTAGCCGCTTACCAATGCGCACGTTACCAAAAACAGAATGAGTAGTTTCATATAATCCAAGTATACAAGACCTATGAGTGCATGAATTCTATTACATCCCCATCTTGTACAATATACTCCTTTCCTTCAGTACGAACCTTCCCTGCTTCCTTGGCTGCAGCACGTGAGCCAGCAGTCACCAAATCTTCAAAGGTAACAACCTGTGCGCGGATGTATTTATCTTTGAAATCGGTATGGATTGCAGCACCCGCTTCAGGTCCTGTTGAGCCAATTTTGACGGTCCATGCGCGAGTTTCTTTCTCACCAGTAGTGAAGTAACTCATAAGACCAAGCCGATGATAGCTTGCGCGAATAAGTGCGTCTACACCACTGTCTTGTGTGCCGTATTCACGTCGGAACTCAGTTTTTTCTGCTTCGTCGAGGTCCTTTAACTCGTGTTCAACACCTGCGTCTACCACTACATACTCTGAACCAGTGGACTCAAAAAATGCGGTGAGTTCTTGCCATCGTTCGTCGTTGTTTTCGTCGAGGTTGAATGCTCCATTTTTTTTGTTGCAGACGTAGAGAAATGGTTTCATAGTGAGCAGGTGTAGCTCCTTTATAATTTTCATTTCTCCGTCTGTCATCTCAAGTTGGTTCGCTAGTTTTCCTGCTTCTAGGTGTGGAAGTAATCGTTCCATGAGTTCCTTTAATGCAATCGCGTCTTTATCACCTCCACGCACATCGCGCTCGATAGTTCCCATTCGTTTGCTCACTGTTTCAGCGTCAGCCATGATGAGCTCAAGATTGATCACCTCAATGTCACTCATGGGATCAATTGCACCATCTACGTGATGGATGTCTTCATCTTCAAAAATACGAATCACTTCAGCAATCATGTCAGTTTCTCGAATGTTTGAAAGAAACTTGTTGCCAAGACCCTCTCCAGCAGAAGCTCCTTTTACCAGTCCAGCAATATCAACAAACTCGACAATAGCTGGGATAATTTCTGTAGAACCGGAAATGTCTGAAAGCGTTTTAAGACGATTGTCAGGCACTGCAACAACACCCACTGAAGGGTCGATGGTAGCAAACGGATAGTTCGCCATAAGTACCTCTTTCTTAGTAAGTGCATTAAATAAAGTTGATTTTCCTACGTTGGGAAGCCCAACAATTCCGACTGAAAGTGCCATATACAATATAAATTAATTACGCGCTACTATACCAGATTTACAATAAAAAACACCGTCCTCGTACGGGACGGTGTGTGACCAGTCAGGATGTATCCTTTTTGGAACTTCAACTGACTGATCACGCCGTGAGTGGCATATCTAGACTATACTTTCTTATAAGGAAAAGTCAATAGATTATTATCTTCCCTGCCGTCCTAGTTTTTCAGCTTGTTTCAGCCACTTTTCTTTGCACTCATCAGAAACTTTATTACATGGACCAAACGCGGTTACCGCGGTGTGAATACCTGCAAAGCCCAAAATGCCGTGTTGGATTTCGTTCGTGTAGTCTCCAAATTTCCACCATGTTTTAAATGGACTGTGTGTTCCCGCCACAATAATGACGCGTCCCGTTTTTCCTTTTAAGTGTTGCTCCAACTGCTTTGTTTCTTTATTGAAATTAAACGCAAACCCTGGAATCCACATACGATCAAAGAGTCCTTTGAGTATTGCAGGCATGGTGCACCACCAGTTTGGATACACCACAACGACGTGATCCGCCCAACGAAAAGCGTCTTGTAGCGCAAGAAGGTCAGGTTCGAGCTCTTGGATTTCTTTGTAGCCTTTGTGAAGTATTGGGTCAAATTGCATATCACCAATATTTACGCGCTGGACTTCATGTCCCGCATCTTCAGCACCTGCTTGATAATGATCAGCCATCGCTCCACTGTATGTTTCTTTGTCGGAGTTACCTAAAAGAACGAGTATTTTTTTGCTCATAGACATAGTATACAAAAGCCACACGCCTTTGACGTGCGGTCTTTGTTGATAAACGAAGCAGTTTACTTTCTGCTACTTTCTAATAGAACCGTTAGGATTAAACTGCCCTTGTGTTCCCATTTGCTGCTGAATTAATTTTTGTTGCTGTTCAGGACTCATGCACGCCATGATTTCTTTTTGGTACTTTGGCAGTACTTTCATTGCTGCCTGCATCTGATTGTTGCCGTTGGTTTTCATCTCAGCCTGTAGTTCCTTTGCAATTTTTTCAAAAAGTTTAGGATCTTTTTCAACCATCGCCATGATCATTTCTTTTTGATCTTCAGGAACATTTTTTAATTGTTTCTCAAGCAGTTTTTTTACTGCGTAGTCTTTTACTTTTCCAAACATATGAACGCTATTCTATCAGCTTTAGAGTATTGGTAAAGCTTGTATTTTTATAGTATATATCTTGACGCGAGTATATTAACATGTTATAAATGCTCACTATTTAAACATTCAAGATATATGAAATTTATTACAACGTTGTATGCATGGTACGGAAAACGCACTGTGCTTACTGTATCTGCAGTTATTGTAGTACTTATTATTGCAGCACTTGCACTCTCTAAAAATGAGGAAACTACTGAAACAGTTTCGCAACTACCTGTTGTAACTGTCTCCTCAGTTCGCGCTTTAGGTTCAGGAAGTGACTTGCAGTTGATCGGCTCAGTACGGTCAGTAAACGAAGCGTCTATTGAGACGGAAACAGGCGGACGTGTTACTGCAGTACGCACGGCTGTGGGTGAAAAAGTCGTAGCAGGGACAATACTTGCGCAGCTTGAAAATGCTTCAGAATACGCCGCCTTGCTACAAGCAGAAGGTGTATATGAGTCTGCTCTTGCAGCAGCTGCCCAAAGCGACATTTCAGTAACTGAAGCTGAAAATGCAAAACGAAATGCGCTTACTGCAGCTATTGCAGCACAGCAAACTGCCTACACCACAGTAAATGGTGTCATCATTAATACTGTCGATGATGTATTTCGAAATCTTGAATCATATAACGTGAGTTTTGTGCTTAATGGTGGTGTTTACAATGATGAAATTGTTGCAACACGAAAAGCCCTTCGTGATGATATGCAAAGTTGGTCACAATTAGTTGCCGGACTTCAGTCTAAAGACACGGTATTGAGTGCGGAAGCGACTTCTCGAGCATATACGCAATCGGTAATGACACTTATGGACAAAATATATGAACGTTCTCTTGCGCTTTCAAATGTTGATAAAACTACACTCAGTGGAGCAGATGTAGATACGTATCGTTCTGAGCTTACTACAGCACGAGCACAGCTTGATGGTGTTATGAGTTCTCTCTCTACGTCTATTACACAACTCAACTCAGCAGAAGAGTCATACAACCGAGCAGTAATAAACAGTACCTCAGGCACTGTTTCAGCAGCAAATGCTCAGCTTAAACAAGCGCTTGGGGCACTTAAAAGCGCGCAGGCAAACTATGAAAAAACAGTACTGCGCACGCCTATTTCAGGGGTTGTGCATGAGCTGTCTGTGCAACAAGGTGATTATGTTGCTGCATTTACTCCCGTTGGGAAGGTAATTAGTGAAGGAGCACAGATCGTAACTACGTACGTCGGTGATACCGATCGAGATCGACTTGCTGTTGGTAACGAAGTTACCATCGATGGATCAATAACCGGTGTCGTAACAACTATAGCACCGTCTGTTGATTCACAAACAAAGAAAACAGAGGTGAAGATTGCAATTGAATCGAACGAGCTTACCAACGGGGACACTGTCCAGATTCTCTATGCAAATAACGCACAAGTACAAACAGAAGTTGTTATTCCGCTTACTGCCGTAAAACTAACGGCAACGGAAGCTTTCGTTTACAAAGTAGTTGATGGAATCATTATCGCAGAGCCTGTAGTACTTGGAGATATTCGAGGTTCACAAGTGGTCATTGAAGAAAATCTTACACTCAGTGATGAAATTATTAGTGATGTTCGTGGGCTAGTAAGCGGACAAGCGGTAGAAACAAAATAGCTATGTGGGAATTCTTCATTCGCAACAACAAGTTTGCGTACTTGTTTCTGATTGCACTTATTGGAATTGGTTCATACTCCATCATTTCAATCCCTCGTGAGTCAGCTCCTGAGGTAGTTATTCCCGTTGGAATCGTTATGACTACACTCCCTGGTGCTCCTGCTGCTGATATTGAGTCACTGGTAACCAACGAGATTGAGCGAGGACTCTCAGGACTCGACAACGTTGCGGAAATTACTTCATCATCACGTGAAGGTGTCTCTGTGGTTACTGTGGAATTTGATGCCGATGCAGACGTAGATGAATCAATCAGCGATCTTAAGGACGAAGTTGACACCATCATTCCCGATCTGCCGAGTGACGCAAATGACCCCGTGGTAAGTGAAGTAAACTTCGTTGACCAGCCAGTACTACAAGTTGCGCTTTCTGGTGATATAAGTGATTTTGGTTTCAACCAACTTGCACTTGACTTAGAAAAGGAAATTGAATCAATCAGTGGTGTCTCACGCATTGTCTTTAGTGGTGTACGTGATCGTGAGGTTACGATTATCGTTGATCAGGCTGCACTATTGCGATACTCACTTTCTCTAAACGAAATTATCACTGCACTACGAAACGCCAATATCACCTTTCCTATTGGACAAATTGAAAGCGACGGCGTTGCATACAACGTAGCTTTTGAGGGTGACATTGTTGATACTGCAGCAGTTGCAAATGTCGGGATTACAACTCGTGGTGGACAACCAGTGTTTGTTCGTGACGTTGCACGCGTGGTTGACGGTCTTGCACCCGGAGCGACGCTTTCGCGACTCAGTGTGGATGGAAAGCCGTCTGATGCATCAATTGGTTTTGCAGTATACAAACAATCAGGTGGTGACATCACAAAAGTTACCAGAGCGGTGAATGAGCGGCTCAAAGAGCTACAAGCGGAGGGAGAAATGCTTGCGGATGTCACTGTTGTTACAGTGTATGACTCTGGCAAGGATATCTTGACCGACCTTACTCGTCTTTCACTCTCAGGTCTTCAAACCGTTGTGCTTGTTGTTCTTTTGCTTGTCATTGCTATTGGTTGGCGCGAAGGTTTGTTAGCCGGAACTGCCATTCCGCTTTCTTTCCTCTTTGGGTTCATTGGTCTCTACCTTTCTGGAAACACTATAAATTTCCTAAGTTTATTCTCTCTTATTTTGGGTATTGGTATCTTAGTTGATTCAGCGATTGTGATGGTTGAGGGTATTAACCGTCGAATGAAAGATGATGTAACAATCGATAAACGTGAAGCTGCAATAAAAACAATCAAAGAGTTTTGGTCACCACTTCTCTCAGGAACACTCACCACCGTTGCGATGTTTGCAGGGTTATTAATTGTTAGCGGTGTAATCGGACAATTTATAAAGAGCATTCCGTACACACTTATCTTCCTCTTGTTTGCTTCGCTATTCGTGTCTCTCTTTATTATTCCATTGTTTGCTTCAAGTTTTCTCAAACGCCGAAGTGCAACAAAGCTTGAGCAGATGCAGGTTGCATATGCACACAAGCTCGAAACGTGGTACCAAAACAAGCTATATACATTCTTAACCGACAAAAAACGAGAAAACGTGTTCCTCGCAGGAATCAATGCCGCACTCTTCCTTGCACTTTTCATGACCTTCAACCTATGGGCTGGTCTTGTTTGTGCAGCACTTATCTACGTTACGTACAAGTGGCGCTACCACTATGTCTACAAAAACAAAACGGCGTGGTACACCAACATTGCGCTCTGGCTTGGAAGTACTGCAGTAAGTGTTGCTGTTGCTCTAGCACTTGCGAGCACCATACTCCCTACGTACAGTCCAGTTGAAGTTATTTTCTTCGAGCAAAGTGACATTGACTTCTTGATCGTGAACATCGAGGAAACTGAAGGAACAACAAAAGAAATAACTGATCTTGCAGCTCGTCGAGTTGAAGACGTTCTCTACACCCACCCTGACATTGCTTCATACACGCTCACTGTTGGTGCGGGGAATGAGTTTTCTGGTGGCGGAAGTGGAGAGAAACTTGCCAACATGTTTGTTAACCTTAACACTGACCGAGAAAAAACAAGTACGGAGATTGTTGAAGAATTGCGTGAAAAACTTAGTCCGATCCGCGATGTTAAGGTTACCGTTGGACAACTCAGTGACGGACCTCCGACAGGAGCAGCTATTATCATTAAGTTCCTTGGTGATGATCTGCAAGAAATCACTACTATTGCCAATGAAACAGTCCAGATACTTACTGACATACCCAACACCACAAATGTTGCAGCGAGTACAAATAATAACAACACTGAGTTTGTCCTTGAACTTGATCGTGCAAAAACAACCGCTGTTGGACTTGACCCGCTCACTGTCTCACAATTGGCACGAACAGCTGTCTTCGGAACCGATGCAACTTCTCTTACCACGCTCCAGGAGGACATCGATGTTGTCGTGAAGCTTGGTATCGATCCTGGCGCAACGGTCACCAGCGACGCAACAAATGTTGCGTCGATTGATGACCTTACCCGCATAAACATTCCTACGCCAACGGGAACATCAGTATTGCTTTCTGAGCTAGTGACTGTGCAACTACGAGAATCAAGCTCAGTAATAAATCACGAGGATGGAAAGCGCATGGTCATGGTAACAGGAGACGTCACTGCAGCCGGAAACGCTCGTGAGGCACAGACTATTGCACTCCAGCGTGTACAGAATGAGATTGAAATCCCCGCTGACGTGGAAATCAGTACTGGGGGCGGCGAGACCGAAGAGTCAAATGAGGCATTTATTGAAATGTTTCTTGCACTTGTAGTTGGAGTGGTACTTATGGTAGGGATTCTTACGTTACAGTTCAACTCATATCTGCACACTCGCTATGTACTTACTATCTTACCGTACTCACTTATCGGTATTATGGCTGGTCTTGCACTTACGCAAAACCCACTCTCTTTCCCGTCCATTATGGGATTCATTGCTCTATCAGGTATCGTGGTAAACAACTCTATTCTGCTGATCGACATGATGAATCAGATGCGCCGTGAGAACCCAGAAAGACCAGTACGTGAAGTAGTGCTAGAAGCAGCCTCAAGTCGACTGCGACCAATTCTTCTTACTACTATGACCACCGTAATAGGTATGATTCCGCTCACCTATGCTGGTGACCTCTGGTCTCCACTTGCCTACGCCGTTATGTTTGGACTTGTCTTTTCAGTCTTTATAACTCTGCTACTCATTCCAATTATCTACGATCGTAAACCTGGTAGAGTGAGCCACTAAACAACAAAAAAACCGACGCGTATACGCGTCGGTTTTTTTGTTTTGCTATGTACCTTTTGAAGCGGTTCCCCTTCTGTATTTTAAAACCGACATAATACCGTTTACGATTGCAATTGCAAGGAGAAAAGCAGCGAAGTACCCAAGGTAAAAATGGAGTAATTTGTAATTGCTCATACCGAGCGAAAACAAAGTCATGGTAACACCCATGGTGTACCACGTGCTTGCTTGTAGTGCTGGACCAATAGTACTCGGCATCACGTGCATGGTCATAAGCAGCGCATTTGCATACAGCACTACAATAAGCGTCCATATACTTACAAAGAATGGTGTCCACACAAAGGTACCTGCTCCGTAGTTAATGCTAGTAAGTATCCCTGTAGTAATGAGTATTAACACCATAGCAACACGTAATATGATGTACACGATACCCATCATTCTTCGTTCACCTTCATCTATTTTTCCATCAGCAATGGCAACAAAAAAATTACAAATAGCAAGCGTTGAAGACCCAACTCCAAGTGATACGCCAATTGATTGCAGCATCACCAATAAAATTACATATAGTTCCATATACTTATATCGTACCAAAAAAGCCCTCTAGAGGGCATTTTTGCTGTGTACAGCACGTGTTTAAATAAGAACAGTTGCGTGATTATTACTGATTTCTAGTGTCCCAACTTCAATCAAATGTGATTCTTTTGTATCGTCTGCTTTGTGAATAGTAACTGTTCCTTTTTGTAGTGGAGAGATAAGTGGTTCATGCCCCGCAAGGATCTGCATGTCGCCTTGTATACCAGGTACTGATACAGCAACAACTTCACCATCAAAGATGGGACCATCCACACGTGTAACCGTTAGTTTTAGTAAGTTGTTTTTGTTAGACATAGTTATATTTATTTATACTACTCGCGTCCAACGTTTTGCCCTAGGACGGGACAAATCGGGACACACATTCGTAATAGTCGCTACGCTCCTTTACTTATGCAACTTCATCGATACCTCCCTTCATGTAAAAGTCCTGCTCATTCTTTTCGTCGTGTTTTCCATCGAGGATTTCAGCGAAGCCACGGATAGTATCTTCAAGCTTAACGTATTTTCCAGGTGAACCAGTAAATACTTCTGCTACTGAGAACGGCTGACTCATGAATCGCTGAATCTTTCGAGCACGGTACACAGTCTGCTTATCGTCTTCCGACAACTCTTCAATTCCAAGAATCGCGATGATGTCTTGAAGATCTTTGTACCGCTGCAGTGTGAGCTTTACCCCTTGTGCAACGCGGTAGTGCTCATCACCAACAATCATTGGGTCGAGTGCAGTTGAGTTACTTTCAAGTGGGTCAATCGCTGGGTAAATACCAAGTGATGCAAGTTGTCGAGAAAGCACCACGGTTGAGTCCAAGTGAGAGAATGTTGTCGCTGGAGCCGGGTCGGTAAGGTCGTCGGCAGGTACGTATACAGCCTGCACTGAAGTAATAGATCCTGCCTTTGTTGAAGTAATACGTTCCTGCATCTTCCCCATTTCTTCAGCAAGTGTTGGCTGGTATCCTACCGCAGACGATACACGTCCGAGTAACGAAGACACCTCCTGACCTGCTTGTGTAAATCGGAACACGTTATCCATGAAGAACAGTACGTCTTTACCTGAACCTGAGTCTCGGAGTGATTCAGCCATAGTAAGACCAGTAAGTCCCACGCGTGCACGCGCACCAGGTACTTCGTTCATTTGTCCAAACACAAGTGCTGTTTTATCAAGTACACCCGAGTCTTTCATTTCGTAGTAGAGGTCGTTTCCCTCACGCACGCGTTCACCTACACCTGCAAATACTGAGTATCCACCGTGGTTTGTTGCTACGTTGTTGATGAGCTCTTGGATAAGTACTGTCTTCCCTACACCAGCACCTCCAAAGAGACCAACTTTACCTCCTTTAATGAATGGTGCAAGAAGGTCTACAGACTTGATACCTGTTTCAAACACTTCAGTCTTTGTAGACTGATCCACAAACGCAGGAGCTTCTTGGTGAATTTCTCGTGTGTCTGATTCAGAAAGATCAGCACCGCCATCGAGTGTTTCTCCGAGCACATTAAAGAGTCGCCCGAGTGATTTTTCACCAACTGGTACTGCAATAGCTGCACCTGTGTCAGTTACTTCCATTCCGCGTTCAAGACCTTGTGTGTCTTGCATTGCAATAGCTCGTGCACGGTCAAGTCCAACGTGTTGTGCAACTTCAAGTGTGATTGTTTGATCACCTGTCTGCACCTTAAGTGCATTAAGTAGTTCTGGTACGCCATCTGTGAAGTGTACGTCCACTACCGGACCGATAATCTGTGTAATTGTTCCTGTTTTCATAATAATTTGTTTGTGTTTGTTAATTTGTGTTTGAAACTCAGTACTACTGAGTGGTGAAAACTCAACCTGAGTCCTCTGCCACTTAGTACTACTTCATATTAATGAAACAAAATTTTGTGTCAGATACGAGGCGCACAAGGAAAATTTTGCGAGCCGTACTGGCTGGTACGGTGAGCGAAATTTTTTTGCTGTGTAACAAAGTAGATGACATAATAATTTTATTTCATAGCTTCGATACCGCCGGTGATTTCAGACACCTCTGCAGTAATTGCCGCCTGACGTTGTTTGTTAAAGACAAGTGTCAACGCTTTTGCAACTTCTTTTGACTTGTCGGTTGCGTTCTTCATGGCAACCATACGTGCTGAGTGCTCTGAAGCCTTGCTCTCAAGCAGTGCGTGA
>JAUIFS010000014.1 GCA_030430425.1 bacterium
GGTGCCTATACACACACACACACACACACACACACCTCCCTTTCTGTCTACCTAAATGACTCCATTGAGGTGAGCGCCTGTTTGGTGCGCTTGCCAGTGTCCCTGCTCGTTTAAGAGGGTGCGGTGATCACTTTTGGCAAGGGTATATTTTTCATACACCTGTTGCGCAAGCACCTTAGTACGCAAACTGTGCACTTCTTCCGGAGGGGTAAAAAGACGTGAAGCCGTAATGTCCTTCTTGAAATTTTTCTTGAATTCTCGGTAGAGAGGATCTGAGGCTTTTTTTGCGCGCAGTTCGTTATACTCCGATTCACCGTGGCGAATCATAGTTATACTTGAGGGCCACTTCCCAGACTGTTCTTGAGCTGGCATAGGTTCCTCCTTTCATTCTGGTTACTGATTCTTCCTCATTTATATAACAAATATATAAAATAGCAAGTCTTTTGGAGGGTGCGTGTTTGCAGGAAGATTGTTGCGCAGGCTGACATGCTACACTAAAAGGGAATAGTCCTAATCTAGAACCTTTGTATGCAAGAAGAATACATAATCAGAATACTTCTCGCAGCACTCGCTGGTGGTGCTATCGGTCTTGAGCGTGCGTATCATGACAAGAGTGCGGGGTTTCGGACGATGATTCTTATCGCAACTGGTTCAGCTTTCTTCACGATTATTTCTGATGTAGTCGGGGAACCGATCAATGACAACGGACGCATTGCTGCTGCGGTAGTAAGTGGTGTTGGGTTTCTTGGTGCTGGGGTGATTATTAAAGACGGTATCAGCATCAAAGGGCTCACCACCGCAGCGTCCATTTGGATGGTTGCTTCCTTGGGTATGGGTATGGGTCTTGGTATGTATCACTTGGTAGGCGTAATCACAGGGGTGATCCTCGTGGTGCTCTGGCTTCTTCCTCCGTTTGAGCGATACATTGACTCACTACATGAATTTTTAACATTTTGCATTGTGATTAAAAACACAGACAAGCAGGAAGAGAAAGTACTCGATTTGTTTGCAGATGCAGGCATTAGAGTTGTACATATCCGTCGATCACAAGAAAAAAGTACTGAACGGATACTGCATATAAAAGCTAAAACAACCCCAGCGAAACGCACCGTTATTGGTAAAGCACTTGCAAACAATAAGTCGGTACTACGATTTGATGCATAAACTAGTGCATCAAAAGAAAGGACCAACAGGGTCCTTTTTGGTATATACTGAAAGTATATGAAAAAAATAATTACCACAGGTCTTGCTGCGGGTATTGCGATGCTCGCGGTAAATATGCTTATTATTAATCCAATCTTTGGAAAACTGTTTCCATACTTTCAAGAAGTCTATGAAAACCCAGCAATCTTTCGTGCAATGGATGATCCATTGATGGCATTATTCTTCTTATACCCAATCACGTTCGCACTTGCGTTGGCGTGGGTGTGGGACAAGGTGAAGCATGAGTTCAGGGGAAGTGTTTGCACACAAGCTACACACGTAGCAACAATCTACTTCTTCATTGCAGTAGTGCCGATGCTGTGTATCAACTTCGCAAGTTTCAACCTGCCACCGATGATGATTACCAGTTGGGCAGTTATGAGTATGGTAAATGGGTTTGTGGGTGGAGCAGTGCTCGCAAAACTCAATAAAGCATAGTGACTATCTTTTAGTAGACAAAAGCTCAGGCCGATCGTTCATACGAACGATCGGCCTTTGTTGTACGTCACAGAATCATCACGGCGATGATCATGCGGTTTAGTAAGGATTTTGCGTTTGCACCGATGAAGTGTTTAAGCTCAGTCTTTCCAAACCAATCGGAGATTGCGGGGTGCTCGACATCGTAATGATAGACAAGCCACTCAAGCAAGAAGAGTCCGATTATGAGGTATATGGTTTTTGCTTCCCAGCTCCACCATCCCCAACCCATGTTTGGGATGCCGACACACACCATGACTATGGAGCTCCAAACCCCAAGTCCAAGTAAATAGAATGAACCAAAGCGCGTCATAGTGCACCATTGCTTTCGGACATTCTTCCACGGTCTTGCTTTTGCTTCGTGATGCTTCACAAAAACGGTGAAGGCTGCGAGTATGGTGTCTGCAGTCCATACCCACCACTGATCAACGAATGGAAGGTGTGTTGCCAGAATGAACCATCCAATCGCAACCTGGTCGGTAAACCAGAGTTTTCTGTTCGGGGTGAAGTAATGGTAGCGACCACTACTGTGATACAGACAGAAAAATAAAACGAAATAAATGACTGCTCCAAAGGTCCATCCTGCAGTGAGTGCATAGTATATGCCAATCCCTGTCCAAAACACTGCAAACGGTTTGTGACAGAGTACCACTAACGGATCCCTGTTTGGCCCCACCTCCTTTTTTTTGAGGAAGCTTTTTGTTGCAGCTATGATGGTGTGCGTGTCGTGTGATAAAGAACGCATTTTTCTTCCTCCTATATCTGAGTTCTGTAGTTCTAATCTGATTTTGCCACTTTTGTATAAAAAGTCAAGTCTCTTATACACAAGAGCACACATTATGTTCTTTGTGCGATAAGTATCCAATTGCTTTTATCCGAAGGGCGTGTAAGAGTTATATATGTATAGTCGTTATATGCAACAGAGCACTCTAGAAAAAGTATTTATCAAGTCGTTCTCCGAGTATGGAGATGCGATTTTCCGTTTCTGCGTGGTTAAAGTGTCTAATGCAGAGCTTGCGGAAGATATGACGCAAGAGGTGTTCGCCCGGTATTGGCAATACTTGCGTGACGGCAAAGATATGACTAATACACGATCTTTTTTGTACACCATCGCCAACAATATGGCAAAAGACTGGTACAAGAAGAAAAAAGCTGATTCTCTCGACGAAAAAATGGAGTCGGGCAACGTACCAAAAGATCCGACTGCCAGTCCAGAAATTGTAGCTGAGTACCAAGCAGTGCTCACTGTTATTGAGGACATGGAGGAGAAAGACAAAGAAGTCCTCCTGTTAAAACACGTTGAAGGACTACCACCAAAGGAAATCGCTGAGGTCTTAGAAGAAACTGCAAATACTGTCTCGGTGCGCTTAAACCGCGCAACGAAGCGTTTGCAGGAGAAACTTGGCGTAGAGAAGACATAAGTATGCATAAAGACCAGAAAACAACCGAATACTTCCAAAAAATGAAAGACATAAAGCTTTCGGAGTCTGCTCGTGCTCAGATGCAAGATAGTCTTCTAGAGTATGCTCGTTTCCATTCGGCGCCTGAGGGTGTAAGAGTTGGGGAGGATAGTCGTTCTATAGCACAAGTACCACAGCGTACTTCATTATTTAATCTTTTAAGAAATAAATCTATGACTGCTGCAATAATTGCAATTGTACTCGTAGTTGGAGGAGGAACCTCGTACGCAGCCGAAGGCGCTGTACCAGGTGATCCTCTCTACGTAGTAAAAACTGAAGTAAATGAAAATATTAAAAGTGCATTTGCTGTCTCAAATGAAGCTGAAGCTCGTCTGCAAGCCCGATTAGCTGAAGAACGGTTAGAAGAAGCTGAAGAATTGGCTGCTCGCGGTGAACTCACTGCCGAAGCATCAGATGAAATTAGTTCACGTATAAAAGAGCATGCTGAGGAAGCTGAGGAGCGTAGCGTTAAAGCTGAAGCTGGCGGCAACTATGAATCGTCTGCTACTGTGCGCGCTAATCTTGAAGGAAGTTTCCGAGCCTATGCTGACATCCTCGCTGATCTTAATGGTTCAGTGTCTGGTAACAACGGAGCGTCACTTGTAACTGATATTCGTGCCTACGCTGAATCAAGCGCTGAAGCACAGGCTAACGCAACTGCTACTATTGAAGCTTCAGTAGATGTACAGGCTACTGCTGAAGCCACTATTGCTCGAGCTGATAACTTTATCGCTGAAGTAACTACTAAGTTAGAGCGAGCTGAGTCAGAAATTTCTACAGAAGCGTATGCTCGAGCAGAGGCTAAACTTAATACTGCAATTGAAGCACAAGCTGAAGCGAAAGCTTCATTTCGAACAGAAATGTACCGCGCTGCATACACTGCCGCTCAGACTGCTGTGCGTATCGCTCGTGAAGTTGAAGCATTGATTGATAGTGCTCTCCGTATTGAGGTTGATGTACAAACTGATATTGATATAGAAGTAGGTCGACCAGGTGATCCAATTCCAGGTATTGATATAACGGCTGAGCAAGACACAGGAGTAAATACTCGTACTGAGTCAGATACAACTACTGGGTCTGATACACGTACTGAACCTTCAGATGAGCGTGATGCGGGCACAACAACTGATGTAGAGCTAGAAGCAACTACAAACACAGAAATTGATACTGGTGTACTTGAGGTACGCACAGGTGCATCTGCAGATCTTGAAGTAGGTGCAACAAACGCAACTGATTACAATTCTTCACGAAGTAACAAGAGTTACTAGACCCTGTAGGTGATTAGTGTACGCAACAAAAAACCGCCTCGGCGGTTTTTTTATTGCTCTATTTTCTAATTTTCTTGAAAGTGTTGATTTGTGCCGATAAGCACTACTCAACGGTAATTGTCGGACTAGTAAATGTTTCGCCATTGCTGGAGAGAAATACTTCATAATCACCATACTGCGTGATCGTAAACCGAGTTGAGATGTTTCCGTTGCTATCAGCTCGCTGTTCTTGACCACCTGCTGCAATGTAGTCTTCGGTTCCAGCAAACCGTACGTACACGATGGTAAATTCGTTTGGTGCAAAGCCGCTGGCGTTGACGATTATTTCGCTCGATACGCCCGGGTTAGTGTGTTCAAAAGAGTTATCGAACTGAATCTCCTTGCCCATCTGGTCGTCGATGACGATGTTGTCTTCCAGCTGTTTTTCAAATGCCTGTATGTCTTCTTCAGAATAGAATGGTTCCTCCATTACTGGCTCAGAGCTTTCCCTAGTTTCTTCGGAGGTGATTAATTGATACCCAACAAACAAACCAGCGATAATAAAAATTGTGATTAAAAATCTAGTGATAATTTTTGGATCGATAGGCATAGTGTTTTGTTATTGTTATTTTTTAGTATACCAAAATAAAAAGGGCACACTTGGAAGCATGCTCTTTTTAACACTCGTGGGAATCATTGTGCGAAGTTGACCTAGAAATTAAGGAGAGCTCGCTCGACTATAATTCCGGAAATGCCCTGGTGGTGAAAACCTCTTTGATTGAGATGGAGTGTGCGAATTTTTTGAAGGTGGTGGATTTGTGGTAGTTATTTCATTGAAACCTGCAGAGAAAGATCTAATGCCTTCGCAATCTTGTGAAGTGTTTGTAAGGAAGGGTTTCCTTCGCCTCGCTCCAGTCGTGAAATAACTGGCTGTCGACTACCAACAGCTTCAGCTAGTTGTGATTGTGACCAGCCGCGTTTAATACGCTGGTTAATGATAGTTTTAACCACTTCATATTCGGGTCCAAGAGTCTCGTATTCAGTTTTTATAGCTTTGTCCTTGAGTGTTTTTGTTTTGAATTGTTTGAATGTAGTTGTCATAAATTAAATATAACTTATAAGTTATATTATTACAAGCTACCTTTTGCGGTTCTTGCTTTATTTAATTCCCTTTCGGGAGTTTTCTGTGTTTTCTTAATAAAAGCATGGAGTAAAATAGCTTTGTTTTTATTAAAACAGTAAAATATTCTAATTTCTCTCTTACCTCGGATTCGGAGTTCCAGTAACCCATCGGTAAGATGTTTGCTGTGAGGCATTCCTAAATTGTTTCCGAATTCTTCCAGAAGTTCAATTGTGCGAATAGCCTTCGCTATTTCTTTTTCGTTCAAAGATTCAAGAAATGCTTCAACTGAATCTAGGAGAATAATTTGCATTTACTTAGTATACCAAAACATAGAATCTTGCTCATTCTGAGCAAACTTCCATATTCTTCTATATATTTCCATGTCTGGTGGAAGACATTGCTCCACGTTAGAACCTCTTTGATTGAAATGGAGTGTGTGAATTTTTTGAAGGTGGTGGATTTGTTTTAGCAGACTAAACACTTTACATATGTTTATACAAAGTATATACTTTATACATGAAAACTAAAATTCAAAAATGGGGCAATAGCTTAGGGGTACGTTTACCTAAAAGCATTGCTGAACAAAAATCATTAAAAGAAGGTCTGGGTGTGTTTGTGGTGATTAAAAATGATCAAATTGTTATTGAGCCAGTAGAAGAAGACATTACACTAGAGAGTCTCCTAGCTGGTGTTGTAGTAGACAATTTGCACAATGAAACTGAATGGTCTGAGGCTCGTGGCAACGAAGTATGGTAAATAAACAATATGTTCCAGATACAGGTGATTTAGTGTGGGTTGATCTCAATCCAACTAAGGGCAGAGAACAGGCGAAAGTGCGACCCGCTATTGTGATTTCTCCAAAAAATTACAACCACAAGACAAGTCTGGCTATCATGTGCCCGATCACTTCAGTACAAAAAGGCTATCCTTTTGAGGTTGAAGTTAAAAACAAAAAAGTGGCTGGTGTTATTTTATCTGACCACGTCAGATCTCTAGACTGGAAAGCGAGAAATGTAAAACATATTGCCAAAGCCAAACCTGCCGTAATTTCTGAAGTGCAAGCAAAACTCTTTTTGTTACTGAAACCAAAATAAAGAAGCTTGCCTGGCGGTAAGACCTCAAGCTCTAGTGCAATGATTTATAAAAGGCTGCCACATTGTGGCAGCCTTTTGGTTGTTGATGAACTGCTGTTACGCAGCCTTAGGTTTGTGGAGACCGTCGTATTCCAAACGAGGAAACGGGAATTCGCCGACTTCCTTGGTGGCATTCGTGACGATCTCGTCGAAAATACCCCCACCGACCTGATCTTCATCGAATAGAATTGTCAGACCAAGCATCTCGACGAATTCACCAAGACGCACAATCAGTCGAGGTTCATTTTCTGCAGGTTCACACACGAACAGCAGAATGGAACCCACGCCAATCTGAAAGCCGTCGATGCCTTTGTAGACGTCAGAACCTTCGTTGTACTGTGCACGCACTTCGTCTTCCGACAAGGTTCGCACATCCTCCAGACCGAATTCCTCTTCTTGGATTTTGAGACCGGTGGCGTGGCGGATTTTGATACCATTCTCACCAATTGTCAGTTCGATTTCGCCCAGGGCGATTTTCGATTCATCAGTCGGGGAGAGACCTAAGTAGGCCCCAAAATATTTTTGAATTCCATTTGTCATGGTGTACCTCACATTTTTAGGGAACAAGTTTGAAACAAATTAAACAATACCTTGAATCAATGTATTGTCAAGTTCTGCATAGAGCAGCAGGAAAAGAAGACAGCCCGCAGAAGTTTGAGGCCTCGTTGGGCGTCTCCTTCTGTGAGCTGATTGGTTATGCTTCGCCGACGAACGTTGCAAATTCGGCTGCCTTTGCGTGCAGGTTTTCTGCCCCTTTGCGGAGGGTGACGGTGAATTGTGTGTCATTGCTTTTGCCGCCGACCCACTCGTCACCTCGCCAGAAACCAGTGAAGCCATAAGGATTGCCGTCAGGGTCATTGAGAGATACTCCCAGATGTCGTGCAATCTCTTCATTGCTCATAGGGGCAGGTGTTTCGTAGCGTTTTACGGAAACAGACATTTGAAGACCTCTTCTTTCAGTTTGAGAATTAGCAAAACAATACACTAAATATAGTGTATTATCAAGTGTGTGAAAATGGTGGAAGTTGAACCCGCTTTTTCTAATTCGTTACACTCATAAGAACGCTGGTCGCAGCTCGCTTGTTTTTTTTCTAGGAAGGAAAGAAAACATCGCTCCGCTGGTTCGAATCCCACATAAGTGACGCAGGTCACTCACTCCCATCTCCACAGCAACACAAAAGCCGCCCAAAGGGCGGCTCATGTTGCTGTGGAGATGGTGGAAGTCGAATCCACGTCCGAATCGATGCGTCAAAAGTGAATCTACAGTGTGTAGTCAATTCTTTGATTTAAAACAAGTAACTAAAGATATGACGAGACGCTACTTGTTCGAGTCTGCAGAATTTCTTTCCTCTCCGCAGACGGAGGAGAGAAATATATGCTCATGTTTATTACACCAGAGTCTCTTCTATGAGCACTCAAAGAGTCTGATGTCGTCATCGGCGAGGTAGTCTAGCTACGCAGTCGCGAATGCGAAGTCCTTAGCAGTAAAGTAAGGACTTTTTACGCTATTCTTTGCACGTAAAAGTAATCATCGTTTTAACGCAGACGATGATCAGCTGCGACACTGCACACAGTAACAAACATCAACCGTCGATGCCTGGCATCCCCTAAAAAAGTCCGGGGGACTTTTTTAGAAAGTCGCACCACAGGCTCTATTAGGGAAGTATGTACGTTGTATCAAGTACTAAGAAATGGTGGCAGCTCATCGAGCTGCCGGAGCAGGCTTTTTGCCGAGCTCAATTTGTTTCTTCAGATCCCTCGCATATGCGAGGAGTTCCTCATGTGGTGGTAGTTTTTCACCGTCAGTCATGTCTCGTTCCTCCTTTGACCATGTCTTAGTACTTGATTATTTAGATACAGAAAGATGGTGTGGAACCCTCAGTAGGGTTCCACCTTATTTTAGCTACGTACGAGTCGTACCGGCGAGGAGTTACGCAATGCTTCAAGCGCATCACAGAAAAACTTCCGTAAAAGATGTATTGATTTTGCCGCTGTACGCAGCTTTCTCTCCCAGCGACTGTATTCGTCACGCAGTTTGTCGAACAGCACTTGCATCAAAGCTTCTGAGTGAACAAGGAGATTGTGCTTCCCCATGTGTGTCACATCGTCTGCAGTAAGTTTTTCAACTTCTGCAGCCTTTTTCGCCTTGTATTCGCGTAGTGTCTGTGTCATTGAACTGTCCTCATTTCTTGATTGCCCTTGTACCCCACGTACAAGGGTGATGATGCCCGTGGGGAACACCATCTTTCTATATCTAAAGTGTAGTATGTGATTGTCAAAGTTACTGCTGCTTGAGAAGGCGGTCGACAGCTCGTTTGCTGTCACGTTTCTTCAGCGTTTCTCGTTTGTCTCCCTTCTTTTTACCACGAACGAGCGCAATTTCAAGCTTTATCTTGCTCTTTTTATTATACAACGAAATCGGGACTATTGTCAATCCCGCGGTATTCAGTTCTTTTTGAAGCTTTGTGAGCTCTTTTTTAGACAACAGAAGCTTTCGTTCTCGCTCGGGGTTGTAGCTTGTGGGGGTGTTTGCCTCTTGGTAGTACGAAACCGTTGCTCCCTTAAGATACGCCGCATCGTCTTTTAGGATAATGTAGGCACCGTTGAGTGACACGTTTCCTGAACGGATCGCTTTTACCTCGTATCCATGCAGCACAAGACCCGCCTCGAAACGCTCGAGGATTTCGTAATCAAAAGTGGCTTTTTTGTTGCGGATGTAGGTTGTCATACATTTTGGAGTCTGTTGGGAGTTTCTGACTGTTGCAGCTGTTCGTTCCAGACGTGCACCAAGTATACCCTTGGATTGTGCATCATACTATACCAAAGTAAGCAGCACGAGCACGTGTGTGGCTGCTACAGGAAGTACTGGTTAATTGCAGGTAGAAGTCGTGCAGCAAAGCATAGCTTTCGAGCTCGATTTCTGTATAATATCTTCCACTATGTCAGAATTGGAAAAAAACAAAAATACTGAGAAAACGGTTACTGAATCAGAGGTTGTGGTGTCAGAAAAAGACACACAACCACAGGAGAAGCCGAAAAAAAAATCAGAGAAAAAAGGCGTTACAATGCCACAGATAAAAAATACGGGAAAAAAGATGCCGGTAGGACCAGGGAACTTTTGGAATAATGTACTTTCAACAGTACTGTTATTGATCCTGATCACTGCAGGGTACTCATACCTTACCGACAACACACAAGAACCTGAAGAACTTTCTATCTCTGAGATCGTTACACAGGTGCAAAGTGGTGAGGTAAAAGAGATTATTGTGCGTGGCGCGCAGCTTGAAGTGCACTATGTAGACGAAGAGCGAAACAGCGGGGAAGCAAAGAAGGAGTCGGGGACTGCTATCTCTGAAACACTCTCAAACTTTGGAGTAACTCCAGAGCAACTCGCGACGGTAGAGATTGATGTGCAAAATGAAACAGGATTTGCGTACTGGTTGGGCAACTTCGCACCATTTATTTTCCCCATTATTTTCCTCGGAGTCATCATTTGGTTCTTTACTCGTTCAGTGAAAGGAGCTGGAATGCAGGCAATGAGCTTTGGTGCGTCCAAGGCGCGCATGATTGATCCAAACGATACAAACCAAAAGGTTACGTTCAAGGATGTTGCAGGTGCAAAGGAGGCGAAGCAGGAGCTTGAGGAGATCGTTGATTTCCTCAAGAATCCTAAAAAGTTTTTGGACATTGGCGCTGAGATACCGAAGGGTGTAATGATGATGGGTTCTCCAGGGACTGGTAAGACGCTTCTTGCGCGTGCAGTTGCAGGGGAGGCAGGCGTACCTTTTTTCTCTATTTCTGGTTCTGAATTTGTTGAAATGTTTGTTGGTGTAGGTGCATCACGTGTGCGTGACTTGTTTCAAAACGCAAAGAAAAATGCACCGGCGATTATTTTTGTTGATGAGATCGACGCGGTGGGACGCGTGCGTGGTACGGGTATTGGTGGAGGAAACGATGAGCGTGAGCAGACATTGAACCAGATTCTTGTTGAGATGGACGGATTCGAACCAAATGCAAAGGTGATCGTCATGGCAGCAACCAACCGACCAGACGTGCTTGACCCTGCGCTCTTGCGTCCAGGACGATTTGATCGACGGGTGACTATTGATCTCCCTGACCGTGATGATCGAAAAGCAATTCTTGAGGTGCACGCACGTAAGAAACCAATGGCGGAAGACGTTAATCTCGACATTGTGGCACAGCGAACTCCCGGTTTCTCAGGTGCTGATCTGTACTCACTTATGAACGAAGGAGCAATCCTCGCTGCACGTGAAAATCGAAAGAAGGTTGGACAGTTTGACCTTATTCGTTCAATTGAAAAAGTGATGCTTGGTCCTGAGCGAAAGAGTCATGTGCTTTCACAGAAAGAAAAAGAGATCACTGCCTACCACGAGGTGGGTCACGCACTGGTTGCCTCGGTATTACCGTATGCAGACCCGGTGCAGAAGATCTCTATCATTTCTCGAGGACGCGCTGCTGGGTATACACTGAAACTTCCTGATGAAGACCGGAAGATGCATACAAAGAAAGAGTTTCTTGACGATATTGCGATGACTCTTGGTGGGTATGTTGTTGAAGAGATGATTTTTGGTGACCTTACCACTGGTCCTTCAAACGATCTGCAGGTTGTCGCAAACATGGCACGAGACATGGTGACCAAGTATGGTATGAGCGACATCGGTCCTATTGCACTTGAAGGGACTGGAGGACGTATGATTGGAGGTGGTGTTTCTGAAAACCGTGGATACTCACCACAAGTTGCGAAAGCAATTGATGATGAGGTTGCACGTATTATTGAAGAAGGAAAAGAAAAGGCGCGGCAGATTGTGACTCAGCACCGGAACGCACTCGATACCATTTCTAAAAAACTTGTTGAGGTAGAAACACTTGAGCGAGATGAGTATGAGACACTGCTTACAGCCGCAGGGGTGGAAATACAAGATGCGTATCGTGAAGAACGTGAAAAACAAGAAAAACTTGGAGATCCTACAAAAACAGAAGCATAAGAAACAAAAACGGCGTACGCCGTTTTTGTTTTCCCCAGAGAGTTCGTGAGAAAAAGAAAATATATGGTTTACTAGTGGGAACGGAGGCCAGCCTTACACGGGCTGGTTATTTCTGTGCTTATACATAACATATTTATACAAATTCTATGAAATCGATGATTGCCTATGCAACACATACAACAGCCCTTGTGATGGGAGTTGCTGCATGTCTTGTATTTTTTATGTTTTCAGTTTCTTATGCGCATGCAGAAGAAATACGGTTTATTAATTTAAATGAACCACCTGCACAAGAAACACAAGTGAAGGAATTAAAAAAGCAGGTGGAGATGCTTCGAGCACGAATCGCAGAGCAGCGTTTGGAAAATAAAGCTTCATACACTGAGCTAAAAGAAAAACACTCTGAAGAACGTGAAGCAGCAAAGACTGAATATAAGAAAAAGAAACGAAAATCTCGTGAAGAGTTCATGGCATCACTCGCCGATCTTTCTGGTGAAGAGAAACGAGCAGCAATTATTGCGTATATAGCGCAGGTTAAAGCTGAAGTTGCTGAGAAAAAGGAAGCGTACGAAGCAATGAAAGCTGAGCGTTCTGAAGTGCGAGAAGAAATCAAAACAGACCGCGCAGAACGTCGTGCTGATTTTCAAGAAAGCATCAAAAACCTAACAGGTGCAGAACGCCGAGCTGCAATTCTTGAGTATATTGCTGAAGTGCGTGCACAAGTACTTGAGCGTCAGAAACAGCTTGCTGAGAAACTGCAAGAAGAGTCTGACGATGATGTATCAGAAAAAGACTCTGATGGAGAAGAGAATGAAGATGAAGACGAAAGTGAAGAAGAGCATGAAGAAGAAGGAGAAGAAAACGAAGATGCAGAAGATGTAAGCTAAAAACAGCTTTTAAAAAACACTCGGGCATGCCCGAGTGTTTTTTTATGTTTCTTCTTGCGCGGTTATCATTCCGTCTTCAAGATGAATGATGCGTTCACAGTGGTGTGTATATTCCGGTTCATGTGTCACCATCACGATTGTCTGCCCTTCTGTATGGAGCTGTGCAATGAGCTCAATGATCTGCTTTCCTGAAACACTATCGAGGTTTGCCGTCGGTTCGTCGGCAAAGAGAATTTTTGGTTTGCCTGCAATGGCGCGCGCAATCGCAACGCGCTGTTGCTCACCTCCTGAAAGCATGGCAGGAAGGTTTTCATACTTGCACTCTAGCCCAACAGCATCGAGGGACTGGTCCGCAGTGCGTGACGCCGTTTCCCAGTCTATACCGCGCATCAATAGCGGCATCATGACGTTTTCGCGCGCAGAGAGGTCAGGTACCAGTGCGTAGTCTTGGAACACATAGCCAAGTGTGTTGAGACGAAATTCGGTGCGTTCCTTTTCGTTCATTCCCACGACATCAGTTTCGTCGATAAGAATCTCTCCGTCGGTTGGTTCATCGAGTACTGAGAGCTGATACATGAGGGTTGATTTGCCAGCGCCAGACTTTCCCATAATGGCAACAAACTCACCTTGTCGCACCGTCATGTCGATACCCTTGAGAATGTGCACTTCTAAATCACCTTTGCCGAATTTTCTATGGATATTTTTTGCCTCAATGATGTTCATTCCGTTAGCAATCAGAAGATGTACCTCCGATGTGTAAGTTAGGATTTGTAATCATAGATCGACCGGTATCGTGTAGTTGCATAGAGCTAGTATAGCAACTTTTGTCATTTCTAACGGGAATCATGGTTATTTTCTTCCAAGGATAGAGTTAAGTGTATTTTGGCGCACGATAAGCCATGCAGGAATAAATCCTGCTATAAGTGTAATGATAAATAAAATGATAAATTTCCAAAAGGTACTCTCAGGGTCTGCAGAAAGTATGCCGTCACTGAACGGGAATTGAATTGGGTTTGCGTCAAAATAGGGGATAAGAAAACCATAGGTAGCGAGTGCCCCGAGTGCAGAGCCCGTGAGTGCATAAAACGCTGCCTGGATAACGTATGCAATTTCAATGACATTGCGTTGGATACCAATACCTTTAAGGATGCCAATATGACGACGGCGAGAGAGGGCATTAATGAAGATAATGATGAAGATGGTAATTGAGGCAACGACGATGCCGATAGACCCGATGAACGTACCGAGTACATTGAAGGTATTTTTAATGTCGATGAGGAATTTAGGGAGACTTTCTTCGTAGGTTTGAATTTTTGCATACTCAGCAAGTCCACTTGCTTTCATACTTTCTGCTACGACTGCATTGTTTTCCGGAGTATTGGTGCGAATGACGATGGTGTCAGCATTGCGATCAAGACGACCAAAAATACGTCGAAACTCTCGTTCAGGAATGTACGTAGAAAGATTTATCTCATCAACTTTGGACTCAATGATACCTTTTACTACAAACTCTTTGGAAACGCCGTTGGCACTTAAGCGTACAGTGTCACCGGTTTTTGCATCGATCGTATCAAAGATGTCACCAAAATTTTCTGCATACTCTTTGAGATAATACGCACCAATGAGTATGTACCCCTCTTCTTCGTCACTTAAATACTCACCATCACGCAAGAGCTCGGAGAGGTGTGACATGCTGTCTTCGTTTGTGGGATTGATTCCTTGTACAATAATTGCTGCTGTGTCGCGCTCCCCAGAAAGATCCCTTCGTTCTTTATAGTTTGCTTCAAGCAGTGCGTTGCCACTGTATCGTACTGAATAGTGTTGAATGTCATCGTATGTTTTGAGCTCTTTTACAAATGATTCTGTTTCAAGGATTCGGTCTTCGTCGTCGCGTGCGGTAACGACGATGTCGCCCATTGCATTTTCACGCACGGCGCGTTCAGCGCCTTCGATAAGTCCTACCAACACACCTGAAACTGCGATGAGGTTCAGAAAGGTGAGCATCATAACAAACACGATGAGGGTGGTTGTCCAAATACTCGCCCGTTGTATTTGTCGAAACCCAAGCAGAAGACCAATACGGAGTGCACGCATACTTACGGAGTTGTTGGGGCTACAACTGTGGTACCCTCGGCTAGTCCTGTAATTGCATAGTAGCCGTCGTTTCCTTTGTGTGTGATGGTGATTTCTGTCGCGACTGCTTTGTCGTCATCAAGAACTTGTACATGTCCGGTGTTTTCAACAATGTCAGTTACGAATCGTTTTGGAACACGCAGTACATCGTGTACTTCGTTGATTATGATATCTATGTCGGTGTTTAACCCTGAGCGTATCCAGGCAGGTGGTTCGTCGAGTGTTATGGTCGTTTCGAAGTATGCAACACCATCGATTTCAGTTGCCAGGGGAGAGATGAAGGTCGTTGCACCATAAAAGACTGTATCATTTGCAGCATCAAAGACCGTTTCTGTTTTTTGTCCGAGTGATACTTTTGTAATATCGATCTCTGGGATTCGCGCAGTAAGTGTAAATGCGTCTTCTGCAAGTACGGTGATGATCGGGGTATTTCCTGCGGTTTCACCTGGGAGGATGTCTACTGTAGTTACCACGCCATCGAACGGAGACACAATCGACTTTTCAACTATTTGCGCATCAATTGCTGCTATGGCGGCTTGGCTTTGCGCAATACGTGCACGTGCCTGCTGTTGTGTGTATGTCGTAGGAGCTGCGTTTGAAAGGGTTTCCGTTTTCTCTGCAAGTGAAAGAGCGTCAGCTGCTTGTTGCAGTGCTGTCTCGCGTGCTTCCTTTGCAAGTGCGTATGCGTTTTGGTACGTCACGTATGAGCTACTGTTGGTGTTTGGCACAGGGATAGTCCATTGGGTGGTGCCGTAATCAGCGTCAGTGGCAAACTGCAGCAATAGTCCGCACGTTCCCAAAGGTGCAGCTTGCGTGGTGTATGCGGAGTCTGATCCTCCTTCTAAGCCACTGAAGGTGTATGAATAGCCTGAGTACGCCCCAGAACGATACGTAGTAATGGTGTACGTCCCTTCTTCAGTACAGGTATAACTTCCGGTAACAGTTGGTGCGGTAGCACGTTCGTCAGGGTCGGTTGCGTATGCCGCGAGGTCGTTTGAAAGCAGTGCAACGCGCGCATTGGTAACCTTTTCGTTTTCCAACTGTTCGGTTTGGTTGTATGCAGCTTGTGCAGCGCTTACGGTCTGTGCTGTTTGTGCACGTTCTTCTTCGCGAGGACCTGCAAGCAATTCATCGTATGCAGACTGCGCACTGCGCAACGCAGCAACTGCTTCAGCGCGTTGTGCAACGAGTGTTTGTGAGCCAAGTGTTGCAAGAATATCTCCTTTTGCGACTGTTTGTCCTTCTTCTACCATCACGTCCGTTACAATTCCTACCGTAGGGAAGGAAAGATGGGCGGTGTTTTTTGCTTCAACAAAACCAGAGACAGAAACAGTTTCAGTTACCGATCCTTGCTCTATGAGTGCAGTGATACGGTTTTCATCAGTCTCAGTGCTGAGTTTGGAAATGGTAAAAAATAAAAGCGCACAGAGCAGCACAACACCCACCAAATGACGTTTTCGGAGTGATTGTATAACACGCATAGACAGATACAGTATATCAAGTGAAGGATAGCCACATGGTGCTGTGTTTGTATAACTAAGAATCAACTACTGGGGAACTTTTTTAGCGGTAATACCACCTCGTCGCAAGCGAGTGCCGTAACTGCCTCAAGATGTTCCGTCGTCACGAATCACTAAGTATATTCTTTCACTTCGTTCAGAATCTACTAAGTGTTCTCGACCCCGGCTCGCGGTTCGCAGGCTCACAACGCTCCGCCTCGGACTAGAGCCACACCTGCCTCAAGGCAGGTGTTAAAAAACATCCTTCTTAAGAAGGATGTTTTTTTGCTCTAGTCCGCCCACTTGGACTTGAACCAAGAACCACAGAGGTATAAGCTCTGCGCTCTACCGATTGAGCTATAGGCGGTTGGTAGGTCACCACTATACCGCGAATTACTTTTGTACTCAATAAAAACACGACAACTCATGTGGTATGCTGAATACAGAAAAGGGGATATATGATGTCACCGTATGCGCAGTTACGATGTACCACATCGTACAAAGCGATGTGTTTTTTTTAGAATAGTCAGAAGGAGTCTGTGATGTGCGAAAAGAGAACATTGCCAGACACTGCTACTGCTGAACGCGCTCAATTTTCTTTGGCAAAAAATGCAGTGTATGTGCGGAAACTCACGCCGGCGGAGGTGTCGGTTGCATGCAGAGAACATCCAGAGGAGCAATGGAAGTGTGTTGTCTGCAATGCAATAACTGGCAATATGCAGTGGATTGCAGCCGATATTGATGCTGTCTTTTGTGCTGCTGAACAGAACGGTATCCCGATTTACCGGCGTCATTAAAAAAAGCGAGTGCAGCGCACTCGCTTTTTATAGAGAGCACAATACCCACACGGTTACTTTACTTTTATAGCGTATGGGCGTATAGTCGAAAGTGGTACAGCGTACCGAGCCAAACGCA
>JAUIFS010000048.1 GCA_030430425.1 bacterium
TCATCACAAAACCAATAACTGCCCAAAGTATAAGCTGCTTCCCTTTTTCGCGTGCATCATCACTTGCTCCCCCGAGAATGAAGTACTGAAACATTCCATAAATAAACACAAGCAACGCTAGTCCGAATATAAGTGGGATCAAAACGTTATTGATAAACGTGTTGATGTTAATAAAAAACGTATCCACTCCACCAAACTGAGCAAATGTAATTGCCGGTACTATCAAAAGCCCAGCACTCAGTAAAATTGTCTTTTTCATATAGCTTCATTATATAACATTCACTGCAGGAAAATCGTTCTATACACAAAAACCCACGCGTAGCGTGGGTTTTTGTGTATGCACAGAAGTGCATATTTCTGCGTGGAGAATGTTAGAGTGACGCGAGCGTCCGATTCCAACATGGTGCTGAAGCACTCCATGGCTGTGTTCCTTGACGCTCATAGAGGTCACGGGCATATGCCATGTTATCGTAGATGTTTTCTAGATCGAGTCCTAGACTGTCAGCAGTGTCACCATGATAATAGGTGTTAATCTGCATCACTCCTGTGTCTCGATTGTCTACTCTTCCACGAAGAACGGTACCGTCAGCAAGTGTGTGTCGGAATGTTGACTCACATCGTGCAACCTGGATCAGTACTGGTACATCTGCAAAATACTCACGTACAATTGCTTCAGTATCAGCCATCACTAGAGTTTGTTCTGAAGCAGTCATTTCGGCGATTGCTCCATATGCTGTATCAGTTTCTGAAACTGATGCTGTTCCTGTAACAGCTATAATTGCTGCAATTACAGTTGATATTATAAGCCAAGTGTCTTATCTAACAATGAAACGTCGTGAGAGTCGCACAAGCCGTAAGGCTTGTAGCTACATAAGAAATATATAAATTAAAGTTCACTTTCATTTATATATTTTGTTGTAGCGTCAAGGAGATTTACATCTCCTTATATGACCGAACAAGTGCCATTGTATCGTCGAAGGACGATACAAAAACACCTTTCTCAACGAGCATTCCTGCATACCCGAAGGTGATGCAAAGTATCTCCTTTCGGAGACAACCGGAGAATCATAGCATGTTTCTCGGATTTTTATTACTATACCATATTTTATGTATTGTGTCAATGAATTGTAATTTGACAAATTTGTAAAATATTGAAAAAACCGCACAGTTATGCGGTTTTTAGCGTTCACTGGTACATCACCAGGTGAGTTCAACGTATGAGTATCAACTACTTCCCGCTTAGGGAGCTGTCCATAAACTGTTTTGTAGATTCTACCGCACGTAGCACCTCAATTGGTACGGCAAACACCACCGTATTTGACTGATCTGAAGAAAGATCATTCAAACTTTGCAGGGTACGCAAATGCAGTGCCCCTGAAGACTCTGAAAGCATTTTTGCTGCTTTTGCCATGTTTTCTGCAGCTGCAACTTCCCCTTCAGCTTTGATAATAACAGACCGTCGCTCACGCTCTGCTTCCGCCTGTTTTCCAATAGTTCGCTCCATGTCTTCAGGAAGGAAGAAGTCTTTGAGCTCTACGTTTTCTACCGTAATCCCCCATTCGTCTGTCTCCTTGTCTATAATAGACTGAATACGCGCTGAAAGCTCATCGCGCTGTGAAAGCACCTCGTCGAGCTCAGCTCCACCAACAATGTTACGCATCGTTGTCTGTGCAAGTTGCGACACTGCATGGAAAAAATTCTCTACTTCCAGCACTGCCTTTGCTGCATCAGACACTTTATAGTAAATCACTGCGTTAATACTTGCCGATACGTTATCTTTCGTAATTACTTTCTGATCAGGCACATCAACCGCCTTTACGCGCATATCTACCTTTTCCATTCGCTGAAACACAGGGATGATAATACTCCATCCAGGGTTACGAATACCCGTAAAACGCCCCATAGTCAACACAACACCTCGTTCGTACTGCTTGACCTCTCGCAAAAATGCGAGAATAAGAATAATAAAACCTAAAACAATCCACCACATATACAAAAATGGTTATACCTATTAAGTATCTGTAGTATACACCAAACTAAAATTTCTGGTTCAAAAGCGCCATTGCTCCAAATAATCCACTTTCATCTCCAAGAGTTGCATTTAAAATAAGTGGGGTCTCAGACACTTCACCCAACACCTCATTGGTGTGTTTTACAATAGCATCCAGTGGTATACGTGGGTCGCCCACAATCATAGAGCCGCCAAGCACAATTACGTCAGGAGACCAGTACAGGATCGAGTTTCGTAGACCATGTGCAAGATAATATGCAAGCTGATCCCAAAGTGCATCACTCTGCGGAATGTCTTCTGGTTTTGTGCCCATACGCTTTTCAATAGCTGCACCTGAAACAAGGTTTTCGAGCGTTGGTTCAACATCTTCACCGAGAATCGTATGGTCAACATCAAGTATCTGATGCCCGGGTTCAAAACCCTGCCGGTACTCATCGAGCATACCGTCTTCAATCTTTGCTCCTCCCACACCGGTACTCACCGTGTGGTAGACAACTATTTCATGTCCTTCTCCAGCTCCAAATACCGCTTCCCCCATCCCAGCAAGCGCTGCATCATTTTCAAGATATACTTCTGCATTGAGCACCTTCTTAATCTTTTGTGCAATCGGCTCATCAACCCAACCTGAAAGTCGCCCACCTGGATCATGCACAATGCCACTTTTTTCATCATCAAGAACACCGCGAATACCACCCGCAACGGCACGCACCTTTGATCCGTCTAAAAGTTTCTTGGCTTCATCACCAATCATCTTTATTCCATCAGCACACTTCTTTGGTGTATTAAACTGGACTGAGCTTGCAACAGTCTGTAGATCCTCAGAAATAGCAACCCGTGTCTTGTTTCCTCCAACATCAAAAAGAACATAGCTCATACTTATTCAACAATTGGTTTAATATCTTGCCCAAATATACGCGACGCAATCTTCGTGTACTTTTCAACTGATCGTGCAAAGTACGGTGGATGTGCTTCTTGTATTTTCCCCACTATATAGTAACTGATTGCGAGCATCGCACCGTAGTCAGTGTCTTTTGGTAACGGTACG
>JAUIFS010000015.1 GCA_030430425.1 bacterium
GCGACCTCGCGGTTCGAGGCCGATTGCTGGAGGTTATGCGCCGTCATCAACCGCCGGGTGGGAAGTATTTATTCAGGATGGCGGAGAATTCGTCCGAGTCGCCAAAGATCTCGACCAGGCTATCGACGACCTTAAGATATAAATTGACGAATAGCTTCGTCGTTAGAAGAAAAACAGCACTTGCTGGATTATCACATCCCACGCGTGCTGTTTTTCTTTAGACTCCTCGCTCTTCATTCAATTTCTATTCTTAAGGATAAATTCGTCGTTAAGTTTTCCTCAGTCTAAAATTTGAGGAACCCTAAATAGACAAAGCACAAAACTTTGCAAAACACGTAAAAGAAAAGCACCCCTGCGGGTGCTTTTCTAGTGTTTTGAGCCGGAGCAATGTTTTTACTTCTTCATAAAGTAAAAACGAGCGAGGTCGGGGAGGATGTGCTTAGTAGAGTTTTTACGAAGTGGAAATTCTACTTAGCAACATGACCCTAAGCTTTTTCTGTGGTCTTTCAAAACCTTCCAATCGATTGGAAGGTTTTGAAAACTCCTGAACTAACTTTAAAGATAATTCAGGAGTTTTGTGGTAGGATTTTTGTATGAAAAAGGGAGTAGAGTATATAGGGATTGCTGTTGTGCCATTTGCCCATGATGGAAATGGAAAATATGTACTTGGATTAAGAACAGAGAATTGTCGTGATGAGCATAATCGTTGGGAGCCAACAGGAGGTGGCGGTCTTGAGGTTGGTGAAACTATGCACGATGCAATCATACGTGAGATGCGAGAAGAAATAGGAGCAACACCGTTTAATATTGAGTACTTAGGTGTTCGTGAAGTCTTTCGTGAGCATGGTGGGCAAAAAACACATTGGATTGCGTTTGATTATAAGGTCCAGGTTGATCCCACGGAGGTTGCTATTATGGAGCCGGATATGTGTTCTGAGTTACGATGGTGTACCCTCAGTGAAATCCCAGAGCCTATGCACTCCCAGTTTCCAACCTTTTTGGAGAAGTATAAAGACAAATTATAACTATGCATTTTCATATCATCACATTATTCCCAGAAGTTTGTAAGACGTATACCGACGCGTCGGTACTTGGACGTGCGCAGAAAACAGAAAAGGGGAAAGGAGCAAAGGTTCGCGGTAAGAAAATAGCAGTTGATTACTACAATCCACGTGATTTTTCTACAAACAAACATAAAAAAGTTGATGACCGACCGTATGGCGGAGGGCCAGGTATGGTGATGACTGCAGAACCAATTCTCAAAGCATGGCAAAAGGCAGTGGGGCGAAAGAAAGATCAGAAGAAAGTAAAGACATTGATTATGTCACCACGAGGCACTGTATTTACCAATGAACTGGCGAAAAAGTACGCAAAGAAGTATGACCATCTGGTTCTTATCTCAGGGCGATACGAAGGGATTGACCATCGGGTTAAAAAAGCGCTCAAGGCTGAGGAGGTGAGCGTGGGGGACTATGTGCTTACCGGAGGTGAGCTTCCTGCAATGGCGATAATTGACGCGACTTCGCGGCAGGTACCAGGAGTGCTTGGAACCTTTGAATCACTTGAAGATGAACGAGTAAGCTCTGGCGAGATGTATACGCGTCCAGACACTGTTGAATTTAAAAAGAAAAAATTGAAAGTTCCTAAAGTATTTCTTTCGGGACATCATAAAGAGATTGAGGAGCATCGAAAGAAGCAAGGGTAGAGATCGCCTCAGTACAAAAATCTTATTTTATCATTAATGATAAAATAAGAGGGAACGATATTAAAAACCCTGGATATGTCCAGGGTTTTTGCTTCAGAGCAAGTTACTGCACTTTTATAATAACGTGCATAACCTTCTCTTTTAGTCGGCCGATCGCTTTTCTAAGTCCGTCTTGATTATCTTCGTGAAGAAACACGCCTCGCAACAGCACTCCTTGTTTCTTCAAATTTTGCAGTTGCAGCAAATACCTGCCAAGTGTGTTTTCAGAGAGCATTTGCTCTAAAACACGTTTCCCGTCACGTACAACGGTGACTTTGCAGGTGTATCCAATTTCACTTTTAACGAGCGTTGCATATGTGCCAACTGGGTGATCGAACATTTTTACCGGACTTGGCTCAGAGCCTCTGTACAGCATGATTGTTAATTCAGGGTTCATGTTCCTATCCTCCTTTGGTGGATCTATATAGCTGTCCTTAACCTAGCAAAGATATATATAAAAAAAGAAAGAACCCCGCCAGTTTGTCGGGGTTCACTAGAATTATATTACCCAAGCAAGTGTGATACTTACTGGATAACGAAATCGTTTAGATCGGTCTTTTTTGTGACACTTCACAAGTAGATCTTGAAACACTGATGAAAAAACCTCGCCCATGTCTACTTCGAGACCTTGTTCAGTAACACAATAAAAACTTACTTCAGATTCAAACAGAAATGTTTCACCGTCTTTAACTCTTACTGTTGTCCCTGGAGGAACAATAGGAAAGTTTTCAATGACTATTTCGACATACTCTTCTTTGTCTGAATCGCGGTCGGTAAAATATAAAATTGCTCGCTCTGCCATTATGGAGACTCCTGTTTATAAGAACTAACAGTAAATAAACATTATATAATTGTGAAAGTCAAGTGCTGGGTTGCAATATATTATGAGTACGCTATAATTCGCGCCACTAACGCATTTCTATCCGAGTGAGTCACGGTACTAAGAATAGCGGGGGTTTAAAAAACATGGGATGTTTTTTAAAAAGCTTTTGAGAGATTTTGGAGACCGAAGGGATGTAAAATATCCAAAAGGTATACAGTTTCTGTAAGAAAGCGGTAAACAGACAGGTGGGAGTCTGTGGTCCACAAACATTCACATTTCGCGTGATGTCATTAGTAACTGTGCAAAAATAAATAACGATACTTCGGCGCTTTCTAGGCGTTTATTTTTCGTTGTTTGTAGTTGTACGTAAAGTAACTCGAGAACCTTTCAAGATATTAAATAACCAAGATATTTATTCAGAATTCGAGTGAAACTTCTGAAGGGCGAGGAATCATAGTTTTCTATGATGACGAGCCCTGAAGAAGTTGTAGCTGGATTCTGGAGAAATAGCTGGTTAAGCAGGAAGTGGTCCTGAAACAGGACTGCTTCCCGGACATAGTCGTACTTGCGTTTTAATATTTGATAGGTTCCTGCATATATATGTATACAAAGCCAAAAGCAGAAGACTACGCTTCAGTTGGTGCAATGCCACAGAAGACGTTCAAGCTTGCCAAAGATCCTTTGGTAGACCTGCCGGACCTCATTGAGCCACAGCGACTTTCGTACAAGTGGTTTGTTGAAGAGGGACTGCGGGACATTTTTAAGGAGTTTTCTCCGATCACTGACTACTCAGAAAAGAAGTTTGAGCTGCAGTTTAAAAAGTACGAAATTGGTAACCCGAAGTGTACTCCTGAGTATGCAAAGGAAAACAAGCTTACCTACGATGCGCCACTTCGTGCGACGGTAGTACTTAAGAACAAAACGTTTGATTCTGATAAAGATCAGGAAATTTTCCTTGCGGATATACCTGTAATGACTGACCATGGTACGTTCATTATTAATGGTGTTGAACGTGTAATAGTTCCACAGCTCGCACGTAGTTACGGTATTTTCTTTACTGCACAAGAGCTGAAAGGAAAGACTTGTTTTGGAGCAAAGATCATCCCACAGCGTGGTGCATGGGTAGAGATTGAGTCTGAAGCAGATGGTGTTATTTACATCAAGATCGACCGAAAGAAAAAAGTACCGGTATCGTCACTCCTTCGTGTCTTTGGTCTTGAGAAGGAAGAAGACATGATCAAGCTGTTCTCTGACATTGAACGAGGAGAAGAGTACATCAAAGCAACACTTGAGAAGGATCCTGCAAAAACGACTGATGATGCATACATTGAAATCTACAAGCGACTGCGTGACGGTGACCTTGCAACGGTTGATAACGCAAAAGAATTTGTAAACTCAATCTTCGCCCCTGAGCGATACGACCTTTCAGAAATCGGTCGTCATCACTTCAATCAACGATTCGATCGTCCAACTGACAAGAAGGCAACAGACGAGCGAACCGTATCTCTTGAAGATCTTCGACTCATCCTTAAAACAATCATGGAGAAAAACCATGAGCCAGGAGCGCTTCCAGACGATATCGACCACCTCGGTTTCCGACGTGTGCGATATTTCGGTGAAATGTGTATCCAGCGTGTTCGTGTTGGTATGACGCGCATGAAGCGAAACATCCAAGACCGAATGTCGACTATCGAAGCAGAAACCTCACTCCCAATGCAAATTCTTAATCCGCGACCCCTCCAGGCAGCGATTAAAGAATTCTTCACGACAAACCAGCTTTCACAGTTCATGCCACAGCAGAACATTCTTGGAGAGCTTGAAGGACTCCGAACACTTTCAGCACTTGGTCCTGGAGGACTTACACGTGAACGTGCTGGATTTGAAGTGCGTGATGTACATACGTCACACTACGGACGACTCTGTCCGATCCATACTCCAGAAGGACCGAACATTGGTTTGATCCTGCGTCTTTCAATGTACGCACGAGTGAACCGGTTCGGTATCATTGAAACACCATACGTAAAGGTAGAAAAAGGTTCACTTACCGGTGAGATCGTCTACCTTAATGCACACGAAGAGGAACATTTTGCAATTGCACACGCTGCGGTAGAAGTTGCGGATAATGGAAAGATCAAGAAAGACTACGTAGAAGTGCGACGAAACGGTGAGCCAGCGTTGGTGACACCTAAGGAAGTTGACTTCATGGACATTGCAACAAACCAAGCGTTCTCTGTTGCGACATCGATGATTCCATTCCTTAACCACGACGATGCGAACCGAACATTGATGGGTTCAAACATGCAGAAGCAGGCGACTCCGTGTGTTATCCCAGAAGCGCCGATTGTAGCGACAGGTATTGAAGGTATGGCTGCGCGGGACACTGGTCGTGTAGTGATTGCAAAAGAAGCGGGTGAAGTGATTGCGTGTGATGCTCAGCATATTGAGATCAAGAAAAAAGATGGTAAGAAAGATGAGTACCCACTTACAACAATTCAACGAACAAACGATTTCTCTGCATTTTACCACCGGCCAACAGTTACTGTTGGAGACAAAGTAAAACGAGGCGATCTTCTTGCTGACACGACTACGACAGACCATGGGCAAATCGCAGTAGGACAAAACGCTATGGTGGCATTTATGTCATGGAGTGGTGCAAACTACGAAGATGCGATTATTATTTCAGAACGGCTGGTAAAGAAGAGTAAGTTTGCAACGATTCACCTTGACGAACTTGATGTATCAGTTCGTGATACAAAGCTTGGTCCAGAAGTAACAACGCCAGACATTCCAAATGTTTCTGAGCTCAAGCTCCGAAACCTTGATGAAAACGGAATTATCCGTGTTGGTGCAGAAGTGCGTCCAGGAGATATTCTTGTTGGTAAGGTGACACCAAAGGGTGAAGCACAGCTTACACCGGAGGAGCGACTGCTCCGATCTATCTTTGGTGAGAAGGCTAAGGATGTAAAAGATACATCACTCCGACTTGAAGCTGGAAAGCGTGGTCGTGTGATCGGTGTGAAGATTTTCTCGCGAGAAAATGGTGACAACCTCGATAGTGGTGTTATCAAAAAGATTCTTATCACCGTTGCACAGGTACGAAACGTATCAGTAGGTGACAAGCTTGCAGGGCGACACGGTAACAAGGGTGTTATCTCACGAATTCTTCCTGAGGAAGACATGCCATACACAGAAGATGGAACTCCCGTAGACATTATTCTGACACCGCTTGGTGTACCGTCACGTATGAACCTTGGTCAGATTCTTGAGTTGCACCTCGGTATGGCTGCACACACGCTTGGGTATCAGGCGATTGTGCCACCATTTGCTTCAGCAACCGAAGAAGAGATTAAGGCTGAACTAAAAGAAGCTGATATTCCAGAAGACGGTAAGCTACAGCTTCGAGATGGACGAACTGGTGAAGAGTTTGAGCAGAAGACTGCCGTAGGTCTTATGTACATCCTTAAGCTGCACCACATGGTTGAAGATAAGATTCACATGCGATCAATTGGTCCATACAGTCTCATTACACAGCAGCCACTTGGTGGTAAGGCGCAGATCGGAGGTCAGCGATTTGGAGAAATGGAAGTGTGGGCACTTCTTGGATACGGAGCGGCATATACGCTTCGAGAGATGCTCACTATCAAATCAGACGATATTGTTGGTCGATCAGCAGCATTTGATGCAATTGTACGTGGAGAACGAATCAGTCATCCACACACACCTGCAGCATTTAACGTGCTTGTAAATCAACTTCGGGGTCTATCTCTTGATGTTGATCTTAAGCGAGAAGAATATTAATAGTCCTCAATAATTTATGTCTATGAATGAAAACAAACCAAAGCGGTCATACGCTCCAACAGCATTCAGTGAAGTAAGTCTTAAGCTTGCGTCGCCGGATAGGATTCTAGATTGGTCACACGGTGAAGTTACAAAGCCGGAGACTATCAACTACCGAACACAGCGTCCGGAAAAGCACGGACTGTTCGATGAACGAATTTTTGGTCCAGTTGAGGACTATGAGTGTTCATGTAAGAAATACCGAGGTATTCGATACAAAGGTATTGAATGTGAAAAATGTGGTGTAGAAGTAACACGTGCGATTGTTCGTCGAGAACGAATGGGGCACATTGAACTTTGTGTGCCTGTTTCACACATCTGGTTCCTACGAGGTGTACCAAGTCGAATTGCACTTATTCTTGGAATCACTGCAAGTTCAGTAGAGAAGGTAATCTACTTCGCAGGGTACATCATCACAAACGTTGCTGAAGATGAACGAGCACGTCTCCTTAAAGAGCTCGATACTGAGTACAAAACAAAACTTAAGGAACTCTCAAACGATGACGCGAAAGAAGAGCTGAAGTCACGAATGACTGAAACGAAAAAAGAAATTGAGTCTATTAAGCTTGGAACAGTTTTGGATGAAACAACATTCCATAAGTTCTCAGTGAAGTACTCGACACTCTTCGAGGCACGCATCGGTGCAGAGTCTATCTACGAACTGTTTAAGAACATTGACCTTATGCAACTTAAGGATCGACTTGAAACAGAGCGAGAAACTGCAGGTGTTGCTGAACGAACAAAGCTCGACAAGCGGCTAAACCTCATTCGAGGAATGATCCATGCGGAAGTGCGTCCTGAGTGGATGTTCCTTAACCGAATCCCTGTGATTCCACCAGCGTTGCGACCGATGGTTGCGCTTGAAGGTGGGCGACATGCGTCATCTGACCTTAACGACCTGTACCGACGTGTAATCAACCGAAACAACCGACTGAAGAAGCTGATCGATATTATGGCGCCAGATGTAATCTTGCGTAACGAAAAACGAATCCTGCAAGAGGCTGTTGACGCGTTGGTTGATAACTCAATCCGACATGGAAACACGGCATACTCAGCAATGAGTCAGGCACAACGGCGACCACTAAAGTCACTATCTGACTACTTGAAGTCAAAGCAGGGATACTTCCGACAGAACCTCCTTGGTAAGCGAGTAGACTACTCTGGTCGTTCGGTAATTGTTATTGGTCCTGAGCTTGAACTTGACCAATGTGGTCTTCCAAAGCACATGGCACTAGAACTTTTTCGACCATTTGTTATCTCTGAGCTTTTGCGACAAGAACTTGCGTATAACATTCGAGGTGCAGGACGTCTGATTGAAGACGGTGTGCCAGAAGTATGGGCAATTCTTGAAGAAGTTATTGAAGACAAGCACGTACTGCTTAACCGTGCGCCAACACTTCACCGACAAGGTATCCAGGCGTTCCGTCCAGTACTTATTGAAGGTAATGCGATTCAAGTACACCCGCTTGTATGTTCTGCGTTTAACGCGGACTTCGACGGTGACCAGATGGCGGTACACGTACCACTTTCAGTAGAAGCACAGACTGAGGCGCGGGAAATTGTATCTGCAAACCGAAACGTGCTGAAGCCTGGTTCTGGTGAGCCAGTAGTATCTGAGTCACTCATGGATATGGCACTTGGTGCGTTCTGGATGACCAAGGAAATTGAGGGTGCTAAGGGAGAAGGAAAGTGGTTTGCTTCTCCAAACGACGCGATTAATGCATATGATTACGGTCTGGTAGACTTCCGTGCAAAGATTAAAGTACTGGCGACTGATACTGCAAAGTATGCTCAGTTTGAAGGGCAAATTTTCGAAACGACAGTTGGACGACTCCTCTTCAACTCAGTACTTCCAAGTGATCACACGTACATTAATGAAGTGGTAACACAGCGAGATATTTTCGCAGTAGTGCTCGACTTGATTGATGATCAAGGGGTAGATGTGGTACCAAAAGTGGTAAACAAGATCAAGAAATTTGGTTTCAAGTATGCGACTATTTCAGGTACAACATGGGGACTTGATGAAGTGATTGTTCCTGAACAAAAGGATGCGATTATCGCAAAGGCTCGAGAGGAAGAACAAGAAATCATTTCTCACTACGAACAAGGTCTTCTCTCACGAGATGAACGACGTCGGATGATCATTGAGATCTGGCACCGAACAAAGAGCGACATTGAGGAGGCAATTCCTGAAACTATGGATGACAACGGTTCTGCATTTGACCTTTGGAAGTCTGGAGCGCGAGGTTCTATGCGACAGATTGCTCAGATGGTTGGTATGAAGGGACTTATCGTTAACACGCGAGGTGAGACGCTTGAGTTCCCAGTGGTGTCTTGTATGAAGGAGGGTATGAGCCCGATTGAGTACTTTACGACAACCCACGGTTCTCGAAAGGGTCTTGCTGACACCGCACTACAAACTGCGAAAGCGGGGTATCTGACACGACGACTCTTCGTTGTTGCGCAGGATGCGATTGTTACTGAAGCTGACTGTAAGACAAAAGAAAGTACAACGATTGGACGTCTTTCAGCATCAGGTATTGAAATTGCCTTTTCTAAAGCTATCAAAGGACGAGTACTTGCTGCAGATGCAGCTGATAAAAAAGGAAATATCATCTTCAAGAAGGGGACCATGCTTACACGACGTGAAGCAATTGCGATTGAGGAGTCAACCTGTGAGTCAGTTGAAGTGCGTTCACCGATGACCTGTAAGACACTCCGTGGAGTATGTCAGAAGTGTTACGGTGTAGACCTTACAACAACAAAGCTTGTAGATATCGGAGAGGCTGTTGGTACTGTTGCGGCACAAGCAATTGGTGAGCCAGGTACACAGCTAACCATGAACACAAAGCACCTTGGAGGAACCTCTTCAGCAGGTGGAGACGTAACACAAGGTCTTCCTCGTGTAGAAGAAGTGTTTGAAAAGCGACTGCCAAAGATTCCTGCGATTGTATCGAAAACTGCTGGGTTCGTAACTGAAATCCGACAAGAAGGTAAAGGAAAGGTGATTGTGATTGCGGTTGATAAAACTTCAAAATACGCACCGAAGAAGTCTGACGTTATTGAGTACGAAGTAGACTTCCGCCGCGTATGTAAGGTGTCTAAGGGAGAAAATGTAATCGCTGGACAGCTCCTTACCGACGGTTCTGCATACCTTCCAGATCTCTTCAAGTATGGAACACGCGAAATGACACAAGACTACATCATTTCTGAAATTAACAAGATTTACGAGTTGCAAGGTGTAACCATCTCACGGAAACACATCGAGCTCATCGTGAAGCAGATGCTTTCACGAGTGAAGATTACCGAGTCAGGAGACTCGCACTTTACGCCAGGTGAAGTGGTTGAAGAGTGGATCTTTGCGAAAGCAAATGCAGCACTCAAGGAAAATGGTTCAGACCTTGCAAAGGCAGATCGAATCATTATGGGTATTACAGAAAGTTCGCTTTCACGGAAGTCATTCCTTGCTGCTGCATCATTCCAAAACACAACACGTGTATTGATCAACGCTGCAGTGAAGGGGTCTCAGGACAACCTCGCTGGTCTTATGGAAAACGTGATCATCGGTAAGCTTATTCCAGCTGGAACAGGCTTCAAAGGGTCACAGAAGCATGAAATGATCTCCGCACTAAAAGATGAAACAGTGGAGGACGAAGCATAATAACTATAACTTCCACAACAAAAACGCGATGGCTACCGCCATCGCGTTTTTGTTTCTGGGGGTTTCCCGCATCTCTTGCATTATCATTAATGATAATGCAACGATTGCTATTTCATTTTTGTAAACAAAGTTTCAGCGAGCGTAAAAAGGAGGAAGTGGGCAGGGTAGCTATGTTTGAGTCGCTGCATGGAAAATGGTGCACCGTAGTCTTTCTTTTGAGGGGTGTGTGAGATAGCTCGCTTGCAAGCTGCTTTTTCAGTATGTTCAAGAGCTGTTTGATAGTCTGGCAATTCCTCCTCAAGCCATTTCTTGATTGTTGTGAAGGTATTTGGACTTATGGAGAGTTTCTCGTTAATCGCACGATACGTATCTCCTCGCTGGATCATGCTTGCGATCAGAAGGCGCCGTGCAATAGCAAAACGTTCTTTTTCAGTTAGGAGTGAATTAAGGAAGGTGTTGGACAGTGCAGGATCGCTCATTTTTCCTTCAATGTGTTTTAGTGTGTCGAGAAGCATCTTTTGTTCCCGATGATGTAGCTTTTGAAAATTTTTACTCATATTGTTTTGTTATCATTAATAATAACAAGAGACAGAGGGGTGGTGAAGAAGTGGTGAAGGGGATATATAAAAAACAAACCCCGCAAAACCAAGCGAGGTTTTCAGGTTTACCATGCATCACGTCGTGCGTATAGAAACGCATTAATGGGACCGGAGATTGTCGTCAATACACAATCGGTAAGATTGTTGACTGAAAAAACTGGCACACCGTAGTTACTAGCATACTTGATTCGCCTTACTTCTGAGTACAGGTTCAGGGCTGAGAAAGGGAGCCACACGGTGAGCATTCCATAGAAAAAATTATCCATTCTTTGTCTCCTTTAAGAAGTAATTCTCTAGTTCCTACTATACGCAACAAATTATGGGAGTCAAGGTTTGTGCGTTATCCATCACTTTCGCGTATAATATTAAAACTCAGTCCCTAAGGACTAAGAGCTAATACACAAAGACTAATTTATGGCAGGAGATTCGGTACGACAGATAAAAGAACGGCTTTCGGTGGTGGATGTTATTGCACCGTACGTTGAGCTGCATCCTGCAGGGAAAAACATGAAAGGCAAAAGTCCTTTTACCAATGAAAAAACGCCGTCGTTTTATGTCTCTCCAGACCGCGGTATGTACTACTGCTTCTCAACGTCTCAAGGCGGCGACATCTTCACTTTCGTGCAAGAAATGGAAGGGGTGGACTTTAAGGGTGCGCTGAAAATTCTTGCAGAGAAGGCAGGAGTAGAGCTTGTGCCTGAGGACCCTAAAAAGCGAACAGAACGTGAGCGACAGTACGATGTGCTTGAGCAAGCAACAAAGTTTTTTGAAGAGTATCGTCACAAAAAGGCTGATGCACAGAAATATCTTGAGGATAGAGGTGTAACTCCACAAACAATTGCGAAGTGGCGTATTGGGTACGCACCAGGACCTCCACAGCATGGCTGGAGAGAGTTGAAAAACGCTCTGGAGGCAGAGAAATTCACTACGCAGGAGCTTCTTAAAGCTGGTTTGGTAAAAGCTGCTGACGCAGGGAAGGAGGCGTATGATCTTTTCCGCGATCGGATTATGTTCCCGATCTTTGATAACGCAGGGCACGTGGTTGCGTACTCAGGACGTATCCTCACCAAAGACTCAGAAGCACCAAAGTATGTAAACTCTCCTGAGACTGAGTTGTTTAACAAGTCAGAGATTCTCTATGGCTATGACAAAGCAAAGCAAGGAATACGAACGATGGATTTCTGTCTGTGTGTAGAGGGACAGTTCGATGTAGTGATGGCGCATCAGGCAGGGTACGGGAACACAGTAGCGATTTCAGGAACAGCCTTAACTGCACATCACGTCATGCTGCTGCAACGCTTGAGCAACCGTGCAGTGCTCGCACTTGATGCTGATCGCGCAGGGATTGCAGCGGTGAAGAAAGCAGCCGACCTCATGCTCAGCAGGGGGATGGATGTAAAGGTGGTACATATGCCAGACGGAGAAGACCCAGCAGATATCATTGTGCGTGACCCGCACGAGTTTAAAGCAATGGTAGGGAAGGCGTCGCACGTGATCGAGTTCTTGCTTGATGTGCTGCAGGAACAAAATGAAGACGAGCGCGCATTTAAACTTAAGGCACGAGAGGAGATTCTTCCATACGTTGCGCGCATCCCGAACCGCATTGATCAGGAGCATTTTGAAGGAGTGATTGCAGATCGTTTAGGAACAACAAAGGATGCAATTCATACAGAAACACAGCGTTTTGTAGAAAAGGCTCAAGAAGAAGCAGCGAAACAGATAGAGCAACCAGTTACAACTGCGTCAACACCAAAACAAACACAAGAACACATGCAACGAAAAGACGCACTTTTAAAACGTTTTTCGATACTCATTGATGAGTTGCCGAAAGAGCATGTGCCCGCTTTGGTGGAACATTTGCAAAAGGTGACCGGAAAATCGGCACAGGAAATGCGCGAACTGTATCCCGCTACAGAGGTTGGAGATTTGCCATTTCGACTTGCTGAGGATATGACTAAGCTACCGATTAAACAGGTGCTGAATGATGTTGCGCTTGAGCTTAATGAGTTAGCGGAACTGCTCGGAAAAGAAAAGCGACGCGTGTTTGATGAAAAACTACGAGCAGCAGAAGTGAGTAAGGATGATGCACAACAAATGGAAGCGTTAAAAGGTATCGCAGAGCTCCGCAAAGAGCAGGATGCACTGGTGGTTGACCTCAAACTCTTTGGCTATGAAGATGAACGGAAGATGGATTAAATATTGACTTTTATTTAAATTGTGTTATTATTTATCATAATTTGAACCTTACAAGAGGAAAGTCCAATGACACTTCCACGTATTAACGGGTATTGCGACACACTTCGGTTTCCGAGTTTCATTGTCGTTGACCGTGGTGTGCGGTTCTATTTCAGCGGCATAGATCAGATTTTGCTGCCTGGACAGGTTCTGCACTATAACAAGCATGGTCGCATTGAAGTCGTGTATGCCCACGACACATGGGGTGTGCTCAAAGTTACCCCGCCTTGGAGCCAGAAGCAACACAAGGTGTTCATCCCTCCGAAAAGCTTTCTGACTATTGCATGTGGTCGACGTCATGTGCAGAAGCATGAGACCTATGACGATTATTTTCGGAGTGCGGTCCGTCGGTCGCATGCGGCGCTGTATCGTCTCTTGGAGGCTGCCTAATGCAGCGAATTGCCCAGTGAAAACACTGGGCAATTTTTCATTTTTTAAGTATAGAACCACTGGCTTTTTATATAAAATCCTGTATAGTACACAGCACTATGGCAGCCAAAAAGGCAACCAAAAAAGTGACGAAAAAAACGGCTACAAAAGCTGTTACAAAGGCAACCAAAAAAGTAGCAAAGAAAACCAAAAAGGTTTCAGCTAAAAAAACAACTGCCAAAAAAACCGCAACAAAGAAAGTTGCAAAAAAGACAACTAAAAAAACAACCCAAAAACTTTCAAAGAAGGCTAACGGGCAAGCAAAGAAAACCGCTACGAAAGTTGCGGCTAAAAAGGTGTCCAAAAAGACTACAAAGAAAGTAGCGAAGAAGCTTACGAAGTCTCAGAAACTCCAGCGGGCAAAGCAGACTGAGTTGATGAAGTTAGGAAAAGAACGAGGGTATGTCACCTACGATGAAATCCTTAAGTATTTTCCGCAGATTGAAAAAGAAGTGCCATTCCTTGAAGAGATGTATGAAAACTTTTCGATTGCAGGTATCGATGTGCTCTCGAGTGGAGGTATGCTTGGCGCCGACCCGTCTGCCGAGGTGATTGCCCAGAAGAATGCATACAAACGAAATGACAGCAGTTACGACTCTATCCAGATGTACCTACGAGAAATTGGGCAGTATCCACTTTTGACTGCTCAAGAAGAACGCGATCTCGCGCAGCGTATCCTTGATGGTGACGAAGAGGCACGAAACTTGCTTGCACGTGCAAACCTCCGTTTGGTGGTTTCTATTGCAAAGAAGTATGTTGGTCGTTCACCTGATCTTACCTTGCTTGACCTTATCCAAGAAGGAAACCTTGGTCTCTTTAAAGCAGTAGATAAGTTTGACCATCTTAAAGGGTTTAAATTTTCAACGTATGCTACCTGGTGGATCCGGCAAGCAATTACCCGAGCGCTGGCTGACCAGTCACGTACAATTCGTATTCCGGTGCACATGGTTGAAACTATGGCAAAGTACAAGCAGGTGTCACGACGACTTGCACAAGACTTGGGACGTGACCCAATGCCAGAGGAGATTGCTACTGAAATGGACGTAGAAGTAGAAAAAATCTACCAGATTGAAAAGATTTCTCAAGATACCATTTCACTTGAGCTTCCAATTGGTGACGATGACGATCGTTCACGTCTTTCTGACTTTATCTCAGACGATAAAATGGTCTCACCAGACCAAGAGGTAGCACACAGCATTCTGACTGATCAGATTCAAGAGATTCTTGATCATCTTTCAGAGAAAGAGCGAAAGATTCTCGAAATGCGCCACGGACTACTCGATGGTACGTACCACACACTTGAAGAAGTAGGTAAAGAGTTTGGGGTGACACGAGAACGTATTCGACAGATTGAAGCGAAGGCGTTGGAGAAAATTAGACAACATGAAAAGGCTCGTAGACTGAAATCATATTAAAGTATGATTCTACTCACAAAAGCACGGAAATCTTCGATTTCCGTGCTTTTGTTTTGGTACAATATATCCAACATGCACCGAACTGTTCTTTTGTTTTCTATTCTTGCTCTGTACTACGGGTTGTCTACCGTGGGTCTCTCTATGTTTGATGCAGGTATGCTGGCGAGCACACTTGTGCTCTTTGGAGTTCCCGCGCTGGCGTTTGCACGATTTAGCATGGCGCCCCCCTTGGTACTTGTGTCTATCACTATGCTTGGTGCGGGTGTTGCATTTCTACTCGAAGGGATTGCTCATATGTATGGTCTTTGGTACAGCATGGGCATTCTCGAGTCTCGGCTATTTGGCATTATGCCTCTTGAGATGTTGCTCGCTATTGTGATGCAGGTACTTTTCTTGGGACTGTTGTACGAGGTGTTGTTTGATGACGGTGTCTATACACCACGTAGTGCGTGGCAACGTATTGGCTTTTTTGCGGTTTTTGCAGTTGCAGTAGTGATGTTGATTGGAATACATCGATACATTGCAAACGATTTCTTTTTAAGTTATTCATACATGTGGATTATTGGTATTCTTGTGAGTTCAGCACTTACTGCGCTCGTGTTGCATAAAGATCTATCGATACAATTTTTTGACAGAGCAATCGATTTCTCCCTTATTGCAGCAATTCCTCTCGCAATCTATCTTTGGTTATCAGTGGCAAATGTGCACAAGGTGTTTGCGCATACTACGGAATATGTTGCGGTTGTTTCTTTTTATGGACAAAAAATACCTCTCGAAGAGATAGTGCTTTTATTTGCATTGCCGTTTTTTGTGGCAACGATTTACGAAATGTATCTTGATGACGGGCAATAAAAAACGTTTCCAATTGGAAACGTTTTATTTTTGGTGGAGATATTTACCGAGGATTTGTTTTAGTCCTTGACGCGATATCATTCCGATAGGTCTATCATCATGGTCCACTACGGGCATACGTGCGCGACCGTGTGCAACAGCAATGGTTGCAACCTCCATAATATCGTCGTCTGGGGTTACTGCATGAAAGTCGCACGACATAAATTCAAAGACAGGAGTTTCTTTTGCGTCATGCACGGCTTTCTTGAAGTTTTCGTCACTCTGAAAGTGCTTGAGCGCTGCGTCTCCATCTTCACGTATGGGCACAATACCTTCAAAGAGGTCTGATACAGAAACTTCGCCGACAAGTTCTCCTTCTTCACCTGCAACAAGGAGCGTGTTGGTGTGCTTGTTAAGCATAAGGTCAAGTGCCTCACCAAAGGTGCCATTCTCAGAAATAACTACTGCTTCTTTTGTGATATCCTTCAGTTCCATATACTTTTAATTTTACTCCGAACTGCAAGCTTTGCAAGCGTGTATAAAGTGCTTGCATTTTTATTTCAGAGGAGTACTATCGTGCATCTTAGGAGTTACATAATTTTAAACGTAGAGTAGAGTATGCTGACATTTCAGATCATTGCAGCCGCACTATTTACCGTAGGGTATATCGGAATTGCTACTGAACACAAATTTCATATTAATAAGGCCGCATGGGCACTGATGGTAGGAGGGTTACTCTGGGTACTGGTCGCACTTGCAGGAGTCGGACATCTTGAGGAACATTTAATGGAGACCGGACATGAGATCTTTTCACTTGTAGTATTTCTACTTGCTGCAATGTCGCTTGTTGAGATTCTTATCTCGTGTGGGGTATTTGATGCATTGCGTA
>JAUIFS010000016.1 GCA_030430425.1 bacterium
AAACAATTTTTGATTATTATGGCGGTGGCATTCTTTTTGTCTGCCATTGTCGACAACCTCACCGCGACGATCATTATGATCCAGATTGCGCGGAAGTTCTTTAAAGGCAATAACCTGCTCGTTGCTGCAGTAGGTATTGTGTTAGGAGCAAATGCTGGAGGGGCGTTCTCACCGATTGGAGACGTGACCACGATCATGCTTTGGATTGCTGGTAAGTTTAGTGCCACTGAAATTATCCTTAATGGATTTCTCCCGAGTATGGTAATTGGTGTGGTTGCCTACATGATGCTTGCTCGAAATATTGATAACTCTGTAGCGGATGATACGCCACAACGTACCGAGCGTCACTCATTTTCAACCGCAAAAAAAATTATTATGACAAGTGCAGCAGTGTCATTTATTCTTCCGGTATTGTTTAAACTTATTCATCTTCCCCCGGTACTTGGTATTCTTACCGGGCTTGGAGTTACCTGGTTCTTGGTGGAGGCACTCACGCATAACGGTAAGAAAGAATCAAAACTCACTGCGCGTATTGAAGAGCTCATTCAAAAGACTGATATTGCCTCTATTAAATTCTTTATTGGCATCTTGCTGGCGGTATCAGCCTTGTCAGTACTGGGAGTACTCGAGGTGGTATCAGAACTCATTTATGGCACCGATGTTTCTACTGGACGATTGATTGCAGGGAACATCGTGCTTGGCGCTATTTCTTCGATTCTTGATAACATTCCACTTACCGCAATTGCAATTGATGTACTTGAAACTACCAACACACACTTATGGATTCTCCTGGCACTGTGTGTTGGTACGGGAGGGTCACTTTTGTCGATTGGTTCAGCCGCAGGAGTGGTTGCGATGGGTCTCGTGAAGGAATTGACGTTCAAAAAATATTTTGAAATTGCATTTCTTCCTGCTGCTGTTTCTTTTGCTGCTGGTATTGTGTTCTGGTATGGACAGTGGCAGATTACGGATATCTTATTTTAGGTATCTCAGTGTTTGTGTTGTGTACAAAAACGACTCTCTATGGGTCGTTTTTTCTTTGGTATACTTACGTGACTATGGGAAATGCAAAGCAAGAAAATGAGCAGGTCTTCAAAGAGGCATATGCAATGCTTAATGATGCGCAGAAAGAGGCGGTAGACACGATAGAGGGTCCAGTGATGGTGATTGCGGGACCAGGAACCGGGAAGACGCAGATTCTTACGTTGCGTATTGCAAATATCCTCATGAAGACCGATACAGCTCCTGAGAGCATTTTGGCACTTACTTTTACTGAGTCTGGAGCAAAAGCGATGCGTGAACGATTGCGGCGGTATGTAGGGAGTGAAGCGTATCGTGTGCCTATTTTTACCTTTCATGGTTTTGCGGCGAAACTTATTAAGGAGTACCCTGACTCGTTCACTCGTGTGGTCGGTGGTCGTCCTGCAAGTGATTTGGAGAAGATTACACTTATAGAGAGTATTCTTGAAAGTGACGACTATACACTCCTGCGGCCTATGGGGAATCCCACATATTACGTGATGCACATATTGCGTATCATAGGGACACTCAAGCAGGAATACATTACACCTGATACGTTTACCGAGGTGATCACCCGGCAAGAACAGGAGCTGCAGGGGATTGAGCAGGTTCATCAGAAAGGTGCACACAAAGGGAAGGTGCGTGGTGAGTACACAAAAAAAGAAAAAGCTATTGCAAAGAACAAAGAGCTGCTGTCTATTTATCGCACATATGAACAACTTTTGGCTGATCAGAAACTCTTCGACTTTGATGACATGATCACTCAAAGTGTTCAAGCACTTGCGTCACAAGAAGATATGCTTCGTGATCTGCAAGAACAGTATCAGTATATTCTTGCCGATGAACATCAAGATGTAAACGGCTCACAAAATAAAATACTGGAGCTTCTGGCAAACTTCCACGACCGTCCAAATATATTTGTGGTAGGTGATGAGAAGCAGGCGATTTATCGCTTCCAAGGGGCATCACTTGAGAACTTTTTATACTTTGAAGATATATTTAGTGCGACAAAGACCATTGCACTGACACAAAATTATCGTTCTGGACAAAAAATACTTGATGCTGCACATTCGCTTGTAGCAGTAGAGACTGGTCCACTTAAAGACTTGCGTGTACCACTTACCGCTGAGGCAGTGGAGGTGTCTGCTGTGACGCATCGAGACTTTTCGCACCAGGCAGTTGAAGATATGTTTGTAACGGAGTCTATTAAAGAAAAGATTGCTGCAGGGGTTGCTCCAGAGGAGATTGCAGTAATCGTGCGCACAAACCGAGAGGTCGAAAGTATTGCAGGACAATTGCGAAAGGCAGGTGTTGCTGTTACTGCGTCAGCCGATGGAGATATACTGAAGCATCCAATGACACAAGCGGTACAGAGTTTGATTAGAGCGGTGGTTAGCGATAGCGATCAGTCAGCTTTGTTTACAGTGCTTCATGGTGCGTACTGGGGAATTGACAGTAATGACCTTGTGCGTATTTGTGCCGCACGGAGCTACGCACGTTCACTTGCAGAAATACTCTCCGATGCAGATACGCTTGCAGAGATAGGTGTACAAAATAGTGAGTCAGCAATGAACGTATGGAAAGTGCTCCAGCAAGCAAGAAAGAAAGAAGTGTATGAGGCGCCACATCATGTGCTTGAGTTTGTGCTTCAAGAAAGTGGATTTCTCGACCATATCATGAAACACGATGCGTTTGAGGGTGTACGTGTGGTGCGGCGTATCTATGACGAGATTGAAGAGATGGTACGACGTGATGGTGTGGGCACACTCGCGCAGGTAGAGAAAGTCTTTGCAACTGCACGAGAGTATGGACTTCCACTTAATGCACCGTATATCGCAACGAACCCAGCTTCAGTGCAGGTTATGACTGCGCATAAATCTAAAGGGTTGGAGTTTGAGGTTGTGTACGCACCACACCTGCAAGATAGTGCGTGGGGTGGCAGTACGCGACGTACGTACTTTGAGATACCGCTTGCGCGACATGTTGCTGAGGAAGACTTTGACCCGATTGATGACGAACGACGTCTGCTATATGTGGTAATGACACGTGCAAAGCATGAGCTGCATTTCTCATGTTCAGAAACAAATGCTGATGGGAAGGAGTTGCAAGCAACACGACTGTTTACTGACATTGCAGACGGACTGTATGAGATGTTGGAAACTACAGAGGCTGAAACAGCCTTTGATCCTATTGCAACACTTACTCAAAAGCAGCACAGCGTTTCTGTAGATCCACAGTTGCTGTCACACTTGCTTGCTGAACGTGGATTTTCTGCAACGTCACTCAATAACTACTTGCGCAGCCCGTGGGATTATTTCTATAGAAATGTGTTGCGTATTCCCGAAGTACAGCCAGTGCATATGCAGTTTGGAACAGCAGTACATAATACACTTGAGTACGTAACAGGCTTTCATACACGTGAAGGAACGTTTCCTTCAGACACGCAGGTGAAAGAAAAGCTTGAAGTTGAGCTAGGACGTATGCCGATTACCGTAGAGGATCATACACGGCTACATGCACGCGGTCTTGAGGTGCTCTATGGATACATGAAGCATATGGAAAGGAGCCTTCCGAAGCAGACAAAAGAGGAGTTGAAGCTTCGTGTTGTGCTCAATACAGGCATTCCGGAGCTTCCTGAGTTGCCACTGACGGGTATGCTTGACCGGCTTGACCTCAATGACGAAGGGTTTGCTGTACGTGTCGTTGACTACAAAACAGGAAAGCCAAAGACACGAAACGTGATTGAAGGGAAGACTGCTAGTTCTGACGGGGGATATAAACGACAGTTAGTGTTTTACACGCTATTGCTTTCACTGCATGACGATGAGCGGTACAAAACAAATACAGGTACGCTTTCCTTTGTTGAACCTGATGCAAAGGGAGTTATTCATGAAGAGACGTTCACGATAACAGAAACAGAGGTTGAGGAATTGAAGCAGGAGATTACTACTGCAGTAAAAGAAATAATTTCAGGCTCATTCCTTGAGAAATCGTGTGATGAAAAACAAAGTGAGTATTGCCACCTCGCACAACTGCTCACATAAAGAAAAAAGCCCGCCAGTACGGCGGGCTTCAGTGAGTTTATTCATAAGGAATATGGGCTAGTTTCTGCCATTGCTCTGGCATGTCCTTGTCTGCCCACATATCATGCCGGTCCCATGCATATCGAGCTGCCTCTTCTTCAGTTTGCGCAAAAAGTATAACAGTTTCGATTGGTTCGTCCCAAGGGTCTAGTTCTGTAACTGGCTCTGAGACAAGTGGTCGGTAGATAGGCTTATTGTCCTTCCTAAATTTCGTAAGTTCTGTCTCGAAGGTGGTCCAAGTATCCTTGATGAATAGATTTGGCTTCAAGTCTGGATCCTCGGGGGTTGTTCCGATGATCTGACTACCTCCAGGAAGCTTCATTCCGGCGGTGCGTGTTGTTAGCCAGTAAATACGAGGATAGTACCCCGTGTCTTCCATTATCATATTTACGCCATTGAGCCAGGCGTGTCCACAATCCTTAATAAGTACGAGGGTTGTTTGTGACTCTGTCCATTTGAACATACATTCTCATGCATACTTACCACGGCTGTGTTCGTATACATGTCCCCACTCACTTTATTTGCTAGAAGGTGAGTTTGTGTGAAGGTGCTAGCACACCACAGATACTGTAAAAATAATACAATATTTCTTTTTATATGTCAATAACTTTCTAAGTCAAAGAAAAACCGGCACGAATGTGCCGGTCTTTCTTTTTTAGATACTGACTTATTCCGTTGCTGATCCCTCTATTTGAGACAACAGTGTTTCAATGATCTGCTTCACGGATTCATACGGTTGTGCACCGTTGATGACCCCCTGCTGTCCACCAACAAGCACAAGTGAGTGTGGCGTTCCACGCACGCCTGCGTTCACACCATCTTGGAAGTCCTCTTCTACCTGCGCAGTAAAGGTTCCTTCCTCAACACATGCGTTGAAGTCAGCTGCTGCAACACCGGCAGTACCTGCGTAGTCTACAAGCTTCGCCATGTTTGTTGGTGCATTTGTTCCTCGCTCTCCAAAGACAAGGTCTGAGAATGTCCAGAATGCTTCATTGCCACCAAGGCTTGCAACACATTCTGATGCGAGTGCAATACCTGGTGCGTTCGGGTGTAGTTGTTCAAGTGGGAAGTGTCGGTATACCCATGCAACTTGACCGGTTGATCCATAATCAGCCATGATGCTATTCATCGTTTCATGGAAATTCTTACAGAATGGACAGTCGAAGTCAGAGTATTCAACAATTACAATTGGTGCGTTCGGGTTTCCAAGGATGTGATCGTTTTCGTCAACTGGACGGATTGGCCCTGTTTCAGGATCTGCAAGCTCTTCACCTGTTCCAGCGGGTGCGACGGCTGTGTTTGATCCTCCTCCAATACCACCACTAAAAAAGATTGCTGCCGCAATCATGGCAAAGCCAAGAAAAATAGCCGCAGGAATGATGTATGGATTTGATTGTTGTGCTACCGGTGCTGCTGCAACCGGAGTTGTTTCTTGAGTCGTTTCAGGCTCCATAATAAATATATCGATTTAATGTATATGCAAAAAGTATACCATGCAGAAATAACTCATATGTCCCCATGTTGAGTGGAAGTTGTGAGTACAAACCGCTAGAATAGCAGTATATGACTATACTTGAATCGATTGTGTTGGGAGTAGTGCAGGGGTTGACCGAATTTCTACCCGTGTCTTCAACGGGACATCTTATCCTCATCCGTTCTTTGTTTGGAATAGAAGACGTGAATGGTTTAGCGTTTGATGCCATTTTACACCTCGCGACAGCAACAGCTGTGATTGTGTATTTCTTTCCTGATATTTGGCAACTTATGCAAACTGCATTGCGCAAGCTTGGACGTTTGCCCGTTAATAAGCGCGATGAGACACTCCTGTACTCACTCCTAATCGCTACGATTCCTGCGGTGGTGCTCGGTCTCTCTTTGGAGTCACTTATGGAAAAAACATTTCGACACCCGCTACTTGTTGCCGGAGTACTTATTGCCGGCTCAGTTTTCTTTATGTATGCAGAGTGGATATATCAAAACCGTGCACAGACAAACATTATCAATCCTGCAAAAGGATTAAAGATTGGTTTCTTTCAGGCGCTTGCGTTGCTGCCAGGGGTGTCGCGATCGGGAGCCACTATTTCCGGAGGTATGATTCTTGGGCTTTCTCGAAGTGAAGCAGCACGGTTTGCCTTTCTTATGGCGGTCCCAGTGATTACCGGAGCAGGGCTCAAGAAATTTTTAGAACTCATCACTTCAGACGAGGTAATCCCATGGTTTTCAGTAGGTATTGGTGCTGCAGTATCTTTTGCCACGGGGTTAGCCGCAATCCATTTTATGCTGCAGTTTGTACGGAGTCATACGCTCTGGCCGTTTATCTGGTACCGCATTATTTTGGCAGCATTTGTTATTTACATATTCGCATTTGGATAAAAAGCCCCCTGCGGGGCTTTTTATCCGTCCGCGAAGCGGCGCTCGATGTGAGGCTTCAGCCGAACCAGAGCGAGGTGGGAAGGCGGACTGGAATTACTGCTGAACGAAGCTGGGCCCTGCGGGGCTTTTTATCCGTCCGCGAAGCGTGAGAAGTGATCAAATATCACTTCGCAAGAGGTTGCCTAGTATTTTTGAAAAAATACTGACAACCTGAACAGTTTCTGTAGGAAAGGTCGATGTACCTGCGAACAAGGCGAAAGTGGGAAGACGGTCAAAGGGAAACCACCCGAAGTTATTCGAGTGGTCGTTGTATATTCTTTGTTGTCTTCATGGGTAAAGCAAAAGGTTCCGTTGATTAACTCAGTGATACTCGTTGCAGGGGATTTATCGCCGAACGCTATCATTATATGGATTTTGCAGTGCTTCAATCGAGTTTTTGTATGATGTGTATTGCTCAATTAAAGCGCTCCTTACTACTTCCATGAGATTTTCTGGAGTCACAAAAGAACGTTCAGGAATAGACTTTACTTCCGGTGACGCACAGACTTTTTTTGTAATTGTAGCGTAGTCCCGCCATAGTTCCAGAATGATTAACCAAGTAGGATCGCCACCTTTCTCGTTTGGGTTAATGTCCAACATTATTGCTCCTCTCTGTTTTAATTGTAGCTTTTTCTTCGTTAAACATATCATTTGTTTTATAAAAAACAAGCACCGCGAGCGTAGCTCGCGGTGCGATCAATCTCAGGGTTAAAACAGCAGTGAGTGCGTCATGGACACATCTTCCTTAGTCTCCCAGGTAGAGGTATCGAGTTCGATGTCCTTCTTCCGGTAGCCGTCTTTAAACTTCACTGAGCCATTGAGAAGTGCATAATCAAACACTTTCTTGGTTACCTTCACGTCCTGTTCACAGTACTTCATGATTTCCTTGATCTTTCCTTCACGCCACCAGCGCACGGCAGCCAAGCCATCAGCGGACTTTTTAGCACCTACGGTTGCACTTGCTACTGAATCAAGTCGAAGGCGACGTCCGAGGGAGTCTTTAATCGAGACAAGAAGATCAATGCTCTTTATCTGTGTGAGGTCGCCCGGGTAGTATTTATTTAGTAGCGGGATATCAAAATGGTTGCCATTGTAGGTTACCAATGCATCAGCTCGCTCAATAATCGGCCAGACACTTTCGAGGTCATCGATATGTACTGTGGTGTACGTGTTGGTGTCAGACTCATAAAACGTTGCGACTGATATATCGAGGTCTGCAGCGTCGTTAGATCCCACATCTTGGAAGATGTTTTGTGTTTCAAGATCAAAAATAACGTAGTTGAGTTTGTAGTCGGGTGTGTTAGCCATTGTTTGTGAGTTGATCAATAAGGTCTTGTAGTGTACCAGAGAGCTCTGTACCTTCTATAAGGTCTTTCACTGTGTATGACTCTGAATCTATCTCATCTTCACCAAGTACAAGCGCGTAGTCAATAAACTGTTCTCCCGCGTTAGCAATTTTCTTTCCAACTTTTTTATTACTCACGTCTACCGAAGTGGCGATGCCTGCGTTGCGGAAGTGTTGTGCAAGTTTTTGTGCAGCGATATTTTTCTCTGTGTCAGTCGGCAATACTGCAAGCGTTGGTGAAGTGATGTCAGTGGTCATGAGTTCGTGACTTTCTAAGAAATCACGAAGTGTTACGTCACCAAAGCCAAACCCGATGCCAGGGATAGGTTCACCTCCGAACATTTCAGTGAGATTGTCATAGCGACCGCCGCCCATCATTGCGCGGTTGTTGTCGGGGTGTAGGTCAACCACTTCAAAAACGGTATCTGTGTAGTAGTCGAAGCCACGGATAATTGTGGGGTCAAAAACTACAGGAGTCCCCGTTTCCTCCATGGTTGCAATGAGCGTTTGCAGTTCCGTGTATGCATCGTGTTTTTTGATTCCTTCAGGTACTACATTAATATTGTCAGCATTGAGGTAGGTCAGAACGTCTTTTGCAGCATCGCCACAGATGGCAGTCATTTTTTCTTTGAAATCACCAGGTTCCATTTTATTCTTTCGATCAGCGAGACGTGTTGCTTCACGACGTGCGTCTTCAGAGAGGTCGACTGAATCGTAGAGTGCCTCAAGGAGTCGACGGCTTGATACATGAATAGCGTAGTGTTCTCCATTTTCTGCGCCAAAATTTTTGAATATCTCATTTGCCAGAAGTAGTATTTCAATATCAGCGGACACATCATCAACACCAAAAATATCGCAGTTTAATTGCCAGTGCTCGCGCAGACGTCCGCGTTGCATGCGTTCGTAGCGGAAGAGGTTGGGGATAGAATACCAGCGAACAGGGAAAGTGAGGTCACGCCGTTTACCTGCAACCATACGCGCAACAGTGGGTGTCATCTCAGGACGCAATGTGACTTCACGATTACCGCGGTCGGTAAAGGTGTATGTTTGTTCGTTGATAATCTCAGCATTTTCCGCACCTTTTGCACGGTAGAGGTTAGAAGGTTCAAGAATAGATGCGTCGTATGCTTCAAAGCCAAAGTGTTCAGCAGTCATGCGCCACACGTCAAACATGTACCGTTGCACAGCCATATCTTCTGGATAAAAGTCTCGTACACCTTTGTATGGAGCAGTTGATAGTTTCCCTTTGTTTGTCATGATGAGATTGTAGGGGACTGGCGAGTATAATGCAAACGCATAATGCTCATACAAGGTGTAGTATAGAGAGTAATGAAATTAGTTGTGTGGCGGAAAGATAGCATAGTACAAATGACACTGCCGCTTGTTATCGGTTGCTTGATGGGTTGTGCGGTAGCGTATCCGCTGTTTTGGTTTTTCTACCCAGTGAGTTTAGCGTGGCTTCTTACTGCAGCCTCTACTGCCAACACACTCGGAAGTGCGATTCGTTTGCTCTACGTAGCTTTTGTGGTGAAGGGTCTGGTGACATTGTTCTGGTTTTTCTCTGTAGTGCCGCTCAGTTGGCTTGGGTTTGAGTCCTTATTGTTGCAGTTTGCACTTGTTGCACTGTACTGGATACCTGCTGCGCTGACGCTTGCGTCAGGAGCAGTTTTTTTAGCGATATGCTTTTACTATAGGCATACGTTGCGCATTGTCCCTGAATATGTACTTTTGGGAAGTGGTTTGGTTATCGCCGATGTACTTGGTTCTATTGTTTTTTCTGTCTATACACTTGGTACAGGAAGTAGTGTGAACGCTGCTTTCAGTTTTGGGTATGCTGGATACATAATGGCGCTACTCCCTGGAATGTTTACCATAGCTGCTCTTGGTGGAGTATATGCACTTTCGTTTTGTGTGGGTTGTCTGACATGGTTTGTATATAGGTATATGTCCTCTCCTCAAAGAATAGGTAGTTGTTGGGCATATTGTGTGATAGCACTCGTTTGCTTTCTGCTCCCGTACGGAAATGTATTTTTTGAAACTACGCACTCAGTAGACAAGGAGGGTATAGAAGTTGCTGTAGTACAGACACATTTTGCCCCTGCAAGCACTGTTGGGTTGCGTGGTGTGCAACGTGCTGGTGCAGTTTATGACGCAGTGGAAACGGCGCTTCGCTCAGGAGCTGAAGTGGTCATCTTGCCAGAAGATACCCGTTTTTCACAGCAATTTAAGACATCGCACGACCTATTTGATTTTGTTGAAGCAACAAAAACGGCTGCACAGGTGGTGCTTATTGATAGCGGCAGAGTAGAGATTGCAGACCAGGCGGTACAACGTGTGTCTGTGTATGACACACAGGCACACTCGGTGTATACATTTGATAAACAGTACTTAGTCCCGCAGGGTGAGTATATGCCTTGGGTCTATACTAAGGTACTGGAACAGTTGTCCCTTTTGCATAATGCAGCACCTATAGCAAAGCAAGCAAACTATGTGTCTGGAGTTGATCAACGTAGTGTTGGTATGCCAACGTATGTGCCGAACGTCCTGTTTTGTTTTGAAAGTGTTGATCCAGTCGGGGTGCAGCGTATTGCTACTGACCATACGCCGTTTGTGGCACATGTGGTTTCTCATGCATGGTTTCAAGGAGTACCAACACTATTGCGTAGCCAACTTGATAGCATGCTGCGTATTCAATCTGCCTGGGAAGGGAAAGATGTTGTACAATCATCTAACATGACGACGGTCGCACACTACACATCACGTGGTGGTGCGGTACCATTAGAGTTGTATCATCAGACCAATGATTGGTCTGTGTTTAAAACATATGTATCATCTGAATCAATACAGTAAGCACAAAATATACATCGTATCGGTACTCTTGGTGAGTATTGGTACATTGTGGGTGTACACGGGCTTTCATACGGACACTTTTTGGCCATTGCTCATTTCTGGGGCGTACATTGTTGGGTACACACACTACTTTGTAGGCGGGTTTTATCAACTACAGGGAATACGGAAAAATAAATCACGTCGATTATGGTACTGGTTCATAGGAATTGCAATTGCGAGTAGCGTTTTTTCGTATCTTTGTGTTGTGTATAGTCTTATGGGAGTGTTTGCGTTTGCAGTGATCGCATACTTTATGGTGCATGGGTATCTCAATGAAAATACGATCTATACAAGACAGTCGGGGCGTGCGCCAGTGCCACTGTATACATTGGCACTCACGACCGTGTTGTTTGGCATGTTGATGTATGGCGTTGGTCATCAGTCATGGTATTTTTCTTCTTCGCTTGAGTTTTATGCCCGATCGTCATTCGCCCTGCGTATGCTTGTCGAGCAATCGCTCGTGGTACAACTCGCAAAAAATATAGGATTTCTCTCATTGATTGTTGCGGTGCTCGCTTCTGGTATTGCGGTATACAAGCAGAAAACGCCGTTTGCGCTAGTGCTCGCAAGTGCGGTCATGATTGCTTCAGTACTCACATACCTTGCACAGCCGGTATATTATGTGTTGGTACTCGTACTGGTAAATGGGTATCACTTTGTGATGTGGTTCTTTTTCTATCTTGAAAATTTTATTGCACGCAATAGATTGCAAGAATACCTTTTTGCTCATGGCATAGTGCTTGCTCCATTTCTGTTGTTATTTTTGCACAATGACATTAGTACACAAGTGCAGTCTATTTTTTTAAATTCAAATACATTTTTAGCAGTAACCTTTGTACATATAAGCACATCGTTTTTAAACGAGACATTTGTAAAAGATTTTTTGAAGCTGTAACTTTTCAACAGATTTATTTCTGACAGGCTATTTTTATACAAGGGTACGGTACCATTAGTGTATGAATGAATTACATGAGGAAACTTTTGTTGTTAAAAAAAGTTTTCGTGAAAAACTTAATACACACAAAGTGTATGTGGTGCCCATTGCACTGATAGGTATTGCAGTGGCAATCGTACTCGGTGCCTATAGTCTTACCAGTTTGTTACAAGAACGCGGAGCTGCTGAGCATGAAACGCTTGATGATACGTTGACACCAGAAAAAAACACTTCCGATTCTGGGTATCTCTATATTTCGGGAGATTATCTTCCTGATCCTGATCCGGTTAACATTTACGCACTTGAAATTGCTACGGGAGACATCTCACCGGTTACTTCTGGTGGAGTGAATTATGACTTTGCATTTTCAAATGATACCTATATGCTTGCGTTCTCTGAGTTACCTATAGAGACGGTTCCTGAAGATGCTGAGCCTATTGCCCCGGTTTGGTACGATATGAATTCACTCGAGTATGGTGTTGTTCCGGTACCAATTGGTTGGAATAAGTCAGGTCTCACTATTGCTGAAGAAAATGGTGTTCTTGCGTACCAGTTTATGTTCGCACCACAAGGAGAAGAAGATACTGGTTCTGAACAGATGAATGTTGCGATACATACTATTTCTTCAGGAGCGACCGGTATTATTGAAAATGCATGGTCACCACAACTTATTGAAAAGGGAAACACAATACTCTACGTAACGACAGACGGTGTGTATCGATGGGGCAATGAAGAAAATTCAGAACCAGAATTATTCCTTGCTGATGACTCGTTTGATTATATAAATACGCACATTACCGCACTACCTAAAAGCAATGCTCTAGTAGTCAGCAGTGACGCAAGTGATACCTATAAAGTACTTGTGTATGCTGATGATGCATACACACAAATTATAGATGTTATTGAGATAACTGCTGAAGATTCAACATTTGGTACGGCTGTCGAAAGCGTGGACGGTACAAGCTATTATATTATTCGGTACCTTGTTACCGATGAGGTTGTTATTGAGCAACGCAATCTTGATGAAGAAGATGTTATTGCTACCATCACATTGGACGATTTCGACGTTTACTCATTATCAATAGATGCCTTGTTAGCAGAACTAGTCACTACACGTAGTATAGAATAAGTATGAACATTTTTACGCAAAACAATAATTCTTTTTATGTAGTCGGTGTCTCTGTGTTTGCAGTCCTCCTTTTCTTTGTGCTGAGCAACGTTGCAGAAGCCGGTGGTGGCGGTGGAGGTGGAGGGAGCGACCCAAGTCCTGGTCCTGAACCTACAACACAGGGGAGTACTCACCTTGGTACGTATCAGGGAACAAACGGTGAGACATATCATGATACCTATTCACATAGTACACACGAAATTCGCACACGGTGTGTCACCTGCGAAAATACTGGAGGTAATAGGGGGAGCAGACGCGATCCACGACGACCAACAGGTCCCAGCTTTGTATTACCAAGTGCAACACTGCGAGCGTGTAAAAGTAACGCAGCAGGAACTGGCTGCGTAGGGTCACTTACCAGTGGAACATTGTCTCTAAAATACAATGAACGAGCACGATTTGTGTGGAGTTCTACGGGAGCATATAATCGATCTAATGCATGTCGTATTCCTGGTTTTGATACAACACTACAACGAAGTGGTAGTAGGACGGCAGGTACACGGGTACCTCCTGCGGGACAAACAAGAACATACACCCTGCGGTGTAATGGACTGTTTGGTACAAGCCCAGTAACCGGTGCAAGTAATGTTCAAATACGAAAGTATGTCCGTCCGAGCGTCTCACTGACCGCTAACAATGTAGGTACCACAAATTGTCCTTCGTATATGACCAGCTGTGCTGGAGTGGACCGGGTTATTACCACTGCAGATGATCTGCGACTCTCATGGAGTGTCAACAATACCGCAGCACTTACGTCGTGTACACTGCGTGACACCGACACCGGAAGAACATGGGCAGGACGTCCAAACAGGTCAAATGTTGATGTACCCGAACCGGCTAATGATGCAATGAAGAGGTTTACACTGAGCTGTTCTGGACCGGGTGGATCAGTATCGAGAAATTACACGGTAGTTACACTTGACCCATTGAGTACAAATGGGGGACCTGCTGTGCAGATGGATGTACAGCCACAGATAGTTAGGTCAGGGGAAGATACGACCATCACATGGGATATTACTCCTGCGACTATCTCTGGTTTAGAGTGTTCCCTTACCAAAAACAACTCACTCTTACAGACAGTTACAATCCCTTCTGGGTCACGAGATGAAACGTTGAGTGCGACAGCAACCTTTAAAATTACCTGTGACGCAAATACCGGCAGCTACTACAGAGACCAAGAAAGTGAGGAGATAGAAGTGAAGGTGATACCGATAACACATGAGACGTAAAAAAATTCCCCGTAACAGTTACGGGGAATTTTTGTGTATGTTGCTATTGCAACATAAACTTTGTTTCAGGACCTGCTTCAATCAAGTACTGTGCCGTTGCTGACGGTTCAGGGAAGCAAAAGCTTCCGACTCGATTATCAGCAGCGCCAGCACTTAGAAAGATGCAACTATCGGTTCCTGCCGGTGTTCGTGTTGTTCTGAGAACCTTCGCGCGACCCCGTTGGACTTCACCGTCCTTTTGGATCATAGGACTTCCTCGTTCGGAGAAATATATGACCACCTCTCCGGAAGAGTAGCTTTTCCCCGCAAAACCCTTGAGGGTCGTGCTGAGTGAGCCTGCTGTTGCAGGTACTGCAATTGCCGCGAACACCGCAGCAGCTGTTAGTTTTTTAAGTGACATTGTCACCTCCTTGTGTCTCGTGTGTGCTTATCTTGCTTTAGTATGCATTAATTATTTGGTACGTCAATGCTTTGAAGTGATGGTTATTGCAGTCCGCGGTGAACTTGTGTGTGCATGCGCTGGTCTGCTGCTTGGAGGATAATTGCTTTTAGCTCACGTGGGTATGGAAGATTGTGTGCACGAAACTCTTCTTCACTTCCGCTTGCAGTTTGAGCTTCAACGGTACCAAAGTGCAGGAATGTTGCGACAATACCACGAATGGCAATGTTTACATCTTGTAGCTTTTCCAAACGAAAACTTCCAATGTTTCGGTTGAAAAGACCTTGTTGATCAATAGAGATAATTCTTCTGTCGGTAAGTACCCAGACGTCAAGATAGTGGTCAGTCAGCATGTGTGCAAGCATCATCCAGTTAAAAAGAAGCCATGCACTATAAAAGAATACAAAATGAGCCAGGTAGGAGTGCGTACTAAACAGCATAGTGCTATCGGTATGCTGCGTTAGGTAGGACACAGCAACCCATCCACCGAGTGGGACGAGCGCGGTCACAACAATACTGCCAATGCGGGCTGCAAGCACAAACCAGTGTTTGTGTACAATTTTTAATATTTGTTCGTCGTTTTCAAGTTGTATTTTTTCAAACAACATATTTTAAAGAGAGTTAAGTGAAAGCGACATGCCGATAAAAAATACTGCACTTACCCCTAGGTAGAGCGCAAGCATAAGAACACTTTTTGTACGGTTGGTGCCGTAGGTAATCCAGTGATAAGCGTAGCTCAGTGAAAAGAATAAAAAGATCAGTGTGATGATGTAAAAAAGACCTTCAGCACCAATAGCCAAAAAACCTTCAAGTGTTCCTTCTGCAATAATAGGTTCCATTACTTTATTCTGCCACACTGTGTGTGAGTACACTATAGCGGGGTGTGTCGTACTGATCATTGCACGTCACTGCATGCAATTGATTTTCTGCAGCACATGTCGCGATTGCAGCTACCTGTTCTGGTTCATGCTCAATCCAGAGTTGTCCATTTGCCGAAAGATACTGCGGTGCTGCAGCAATAATGTGCGCAATACACTCCATACCGTCAATGCCGCCGTAAAGCGCAAGGTGCGGTTCGTGCATTTTTACCGATGCTTCAGCTCGGTCAATAGCGGGGTCAATGTACGGGGGATTAGTGAGTATAAAATCAAACACATTGTTGATATTTTCGAATAAGTCGGAAATTATGACTGTAGTTTGTGCACGCACATCGTTAGTTTCTATAGTACGATTAATCGTACTATAGTGAGACGTATCGATTTCACCAAAAGTGACCAAAGCTTCAGGTAACGCTTTTGCAACAGCTGTACCAATAGCTCCAGAGCCAGCACAAAGGTCGAGCACTTTCACCTTTCCCGAGGTCCGACCTGGGGAGCTCCCTAGGTCGGACCTCGGGACTTTGTTGTTGTGAGATGTGTCGGTATGGTCACCTGTATGTGTATATTTGTTGATAGCCTCAATTGCTTTTTCGGTCCAAAACTCCGTTTCACTGCGGGGAATGAGTGGGTGTGAATCGAGATAAATGGTGCAGTCAAGAAAAGGAATGGATCCGATGAGGTAGGCAAGGGGAGTACCAGCTTTGAGTTTCTCTAAGTCGGCGTGGAAAGCGAAGCTTTCCACGCCGTCATATTTCTCCTCTAGTAACCATTTCTCTTCTTGACTTTGCATATAGTTTGAGTACTATGCGTTTTAGAGAGAAACAAGTCAAGGAAAAAAGGGGTGCAGAAATGCGTTTGATCATAATGGGACCACCAGGTGCGGGTAAAGGTACTCAGGCTGTGATTATCGCTAAAAAATTTGCGA
>JAUIFS010000017.1 GCA_030430425.1 bacterium
AAAAACCAGTCGTGAAGGAATTTGACGGACAGCTTGAGTATGTAGACATGCCGGTTAACGCTGAAAAAGCAATGGAGTCTGTTGGAAACGGACTACAACCACAAGGTCGCGCGTAAAACAAAACCGTCCGAAGTCTCGGGCGGTTTTATCATATTCTTTCTTGCTTGCAAAAATGCCGTGAAGCGTATACAACAGTATATAAAAGTACATTATAAGGAGGAGGGATCAATGCCCCATACAACACCAAATCCTATCGATGTTTTTGAAACTCTTGCCCAAGAACATGGATGGTATTGCAACCGCAGCGATGCTTGTATTTATTTCCAAGCAACACTCAAGTCACAAGATGAGAAAAAAGGCTTGCTAAAAATTAATTGGTTTGAAGAAGAAACCATTTTAACAAGTGCTGCTATTTGGCCATACACTGATGCAAACATCGAAAATCTGCAAATGCATCGTGCAACAGCAGAAATCAATCAGAATATATGGGAAGGTACTGTTTTTTGGCACGAAGCAACAAAAAATATTGTCATTCGTGTCGTTCGAAACCTCCCTGGCTGCACGCTCTCTATAGAAGATGCTGCAGCGTTGCACATGCTCCCTTTCACAGCACTCCAGCAAACGATAGCGACTTTTGACAGTTTTGCATACGGAAGCAACGCATATACTAAAACGCTCATACGAGCTGAATCGCAGAATATGCAATAAGAAAGAATCAATCTGATAAAAATCGCCAGCACAGATGTGCTGGCGATTATTTTCTATTTACCGCTGCTGCCATGCTGTTCCCTGTCGCACCAGAAGCTTTGCAGCATCTTCAGGATGCTTCATGAGCTTTTTGGTGACACGCTCTGCACGAACTCCTTGCGAAGCCTTTATAAGCACTACATCAGTTTCAGTCACTCGATGCATCAACTCTTCAGCAGCACGATCGACGTTTTCATACTGGAGTATTTTCTTCTCACTTAATCCATTTTCCAACGCTGCTTCAGCAATCTTTCGCGCACGTACTCCAAGAGTCACCAACACGTCCGCAACCTCTGCAGCAAGCACTCCAATGCGCTCATGCTCCCCTACAGAAAACCGCCCAAGCTCGAGCATGTCACCAAGCACAACTATTTTTCTTCCTTTGCATGGTATTTCCTTAAGTGACAGCAACGCTTGCTCTACCGCAGTTGGTGATGCGTTATAGGTGTCATCTATCAACAATGCTCCTTCCCTGCTCTCTATGAGGCGCATACGGCCCGCTGGAGGCACGTACTGTTCCAATGCTTTGGCAGTATCAGCCAGTGAGACGTCGAACTGCTTCGCAACCGCGGCAGCGGCGGCAAACGTATACAGTTGGTGCACGCCGAGTGCACCACGAAGCTGCAGTACCACTGACTCATTTATGTGTGTGAGTGTGCTGTGCATACCTACCGGTGTACCCTTTTCTATGAGCACTGCATCATTTGAAAGTGTAAAGTGTGATGGAGAATATCGACTATACCCAAATGACTGCTGCAACACCTCTTCAGCCGCCTGACGTACTACCTCATCATCATTGTTGTATATAAACACTCCGTCTTTGCGCAATGCATGCACAAGGTACATTTTTTCCTCTATTACCTCATCAGGAGTAGCAAAATATTCTACATGTGCAGGCACATCAGGCAGGCGTGTGAGCACTACAATGTCAGGACGAATCCATTGTGTGAGTTTTTTCATGTCCCCCGGGCGGTCAACACCCATTTCCAACACAAGCACCTCAGGATATTCACGAGCAAAAAAGGCAGTGAATGCTCCATCGAAGATATTTTTCAGCCAAAGCAATGGGTTACTCCATGCGTTATCAATGCCAAGCACCGACAGCGGTACCCCAAGGTCGGAATTAAAGCTTTTTTGGCTTTTGCGTGCATAGGTATGATCTTTGAGCGCTGCATAGATGGCATCTTTCGTGGATGTCTTCCCGACACTTCCGGTAACGGCAATAATCTTTGGTCGCTTACGCTTAATAAGCACCTTTGCTTCAAAGGTGAGTATTGCGACGATAATTTTTTTAAAGAAGGATTTCATTTTCTGATGTTCAGTAATATGTATATGATAATTATATCTTGTGCAGGGTCCGGATAATGTAACAGGCGGAAATTTGAGGGAAAAATAATGCGGAGGAAAAAGTCGTATAAGTATACGATGAATGACGACAAGTTATTTTGTGCCAAATTTTTCCGTCTGTTATCTATCCGGCGGGACATTGTAGTAATTAATAAGGAACTTCGCGATCTCCATAAATGGATCGGTTAATGTCTCAGACGCATAGCGAACCTGTTTCGGTTCAACAGTATACAAGAAAACAAGAAATTCTGGATCATACGATGGGAAGTAGCCAAAAAATGAGTGAAGATACCGGTCATCATAGTATCCTCCATTTACATGATCAGCTATCTGAGCAGTTCCGGTCTTTGCTGCAATACTGTAGTTTTCTAGTTTTACGTTTCCGTTACGCAACGCATCATCAACCACAGTGGTAAGCATACGCGAGATCGTGGTGCTTGTCTCTTCAGAAAAAACCGCATCCCCCTCAGGGAACTGTACGTCTTTTACCGTGCCGTCTTGATACTCAATACGCTTCACAATGTGAGGCGTAACAAGCTTTCCTCCATTACCCAACGTAGATAGTGCCCGCACGGTAGCAATGGGAGTGAGTGCAATCCCTTGTCCAAACGATGCGGTTGCTGCTTCAATGTCACGGTTGGTCACGTTTAAGTTAGAAACCAAACCATATGTTTCATTCGGCAAATCAATACCTGTTTCGCTCCCCAACTTTAAATTTTTGAAGTACGTCTGAAACGCGCCCTTCCCCATTGTTTTTACAATAAAGGCAACTCCGGTGTTCAGTGACTGGTTTAAAACCTCTTGCATATCTACCGTACCGCGACCACGTCCGTCATAGTTACCGATGGTAAAGGTGTCCATTTCAAGTGTTCCTGAGTCGTAATACGTAGTACTTGGTGACACCGCACCACTATCAAGACCCGCTGCCATAGTCAGTGGTTTAATGATTGATCCCATCTCATACACATCTTCAACGAGTGGATTCTTAAAATCTTCGATAGTTGCACCCACCCGATTATTTAGGTCGAATGTAGGTACAAGGTTCATTGCATAAATAGCACCTGTTTTCGGATTTATGATAATGCCACCGGTAAGCGTGCTACTCCACTCTTCTTGTGTGCGAGCAAGTTCACGATCAAGCATACGAGCAACTGTTGGCTCGATAGTAGTCACAATATCCCCTGTCCGTGCCTCAGTTGTATCAAAAATAACACTTCCGAGGTTACTAAATATTTCAGCAAAGAAGTTTACCGAAATACGCGACCCTTCACGTGTGAGTACATCTTCATAATATCGTTCAAGTCCATACCTCCCTGTGAGTGCGTCGGTATCTGCTGTATGTCCAACGAAACCAACAACGCGAGATGCGAGGTCTCCTCCTGGGTAGTATCGCCACTTATCGCGGTACAGCTGTACTCCTTGCAAGTCAAGTGCCGCAATTGCATCTGCTTGTTCTGCAGTGAGTTCTGTAGCTATTTCATAGTAGGTGCGCTCCTTCTTCCCTGCACGCAACAAGAAAATGTCTCGTTCAAGCGGATACACGGTGTTGATTGCTGTATACGTTCCTTCGGCATCTTCTATACGTGAAGGATCAATAGAAAGCAAATAGCCCGACTGCACGGTTGCTGCCGACACTTTTTCATCATTTTTAGTGGAGAAATAAATAGCACCGCGTGAATATAAGTCATGTACCGTATGCACATACTGCCGTTGTGCACGCTCATAAAAAAGATCATGCTGTGCAATCTGAATGTGGTACAACCGTCCAATGAGGATCAGAGATAAAAAAAGCACCCCTGCGGTAATGATGCGAATTCTCAGTATTGCGCTTTTTCTCATACCTACCATTGTACGAAAAACTACTCCTAAGAGCTAGCGTGTTATGTCTGAGGATAATACAAATGCGGGTGCAGAGCGGTCGATAAAAACCTTATGAGAATTTTCTGTATAGCCATGAAGTGTTGCAATACTCGCACTCACTTTGTGCTGTGCAGCAATATATGAACCTTCCATAATGCTAATTTCCGAACTTACTTTCTGAATTTCTTGGTTGAGTTCTGTTCGAATAACTACATGCACAATGGATGCACTCACTAAATACACGTACGACACAAAAAGCCCGAGCAGCACAATAGCCAATGCTATGCATATTTGTTTTTCTGTATTTTCTTGTATTCGGATTGCTTTCATACTGTTTTTTCAATGGTGCGTAATTTTGCACTTCTACTTCTTGGATTAGCTGTTTGTTCTTCTGTTGAAGGAATAATTGGTTTTTTGTGTACCAACACACCTTCCTGATCATGTGTGTATGCACGAAATGTATGCTTTACAATACGGTCCTCGAGACTATGAAATGTAATGACTACCATTCGTCCTCCACTGCGTAATGCAGCAAACCCATCGCGTAACAAATCAGTAAGTGCATCAAACTCATCATTGACCGCAATGCGCAGTGCCTGAAATGTTTTTGTCGCAGGATGTGTTTTTTTTCTTCTGTATGGAGCTGGAACTGATTGCGCAACAATGTCCGCAAGTTGCATTGATGAGGTAATGGCTTCTGTACCACGTGCTGCAACAATCGCTGTCGCAATACGTCGAGAAAATCGTTCTTCGCCGTATCCAAATATGACGTTTGCGATATCTTCTGCGTCCCATTCGTTGACAATGTCTTGAGCAGTAAACGGATAGTCAGCCGGACTACCGAATGTCATATGAAGTGGTTCGTCTTCTTTGAATGAAAAGCCGCGCTTTTCTCCTGAAGAACCATCAAACTGCTCCATACGCCAACCGAGATCGGCTAGTACTGCATCGACTGTGTCTATATTGAGTTCTTGGAGTATTTTCGAGATATCTCGAAAATTGCCATGCATAAGATGGATCGTTGATCCATAGTTAGTTTTGAGGTTCTGATTTGCTGCGATCGCAGTTTTATCAGCATCTATACCTATGTAGGTACCACTATCTCCTATCACACTGAGAATTTGTTCTGCATGTCCTCCACTCCCGAGGGTGCAATCAACAACCACGGAACCCTTCCCAAGGTTCAGCATATCGGTTGCCTCTTGTTGTAAGACTGTTACGTGTCGCATGGTAATGCACTTACGTGGTCAGTCCGGTAGCAGAAACACTCACCTAAAGTATTTCTTAAAGGATCCCTATGTCGCCCAGCTTTTCAGCAAGACTGTCTGCTTCACCTTCAATGCGTTTTTTGTATTCCTCCCATTTAGTTTCATCCCAGATTTCTACACGATCATGGATACCTGCAAGTACGACCTTCGTGTCGAGCTTTGCAAATTCCTTCAAAAAATCTGGAACGAGAATACGTCCAACGCTATCTACCTCAACTTCAACAGCTCCTGATAAAAAGAATCGGTTGAAGCTTCTTGTATCCGATTGACCCAGTGGCAACTGAGCAACTTTGTCAGTTATCAATTGCCACTGCTTCAATGGATATACAAAGAGACAGTTATCAAGACCACGGGTTACCACAAGTTTCTTCCCAAGTTCCTTCCGCCATTTCGACGGCATGGACAGCCGTTTCTTAGGATCCAACGTATGTTTGTGTTCGCCGATTAACATATCTTGATAGTTTTGAGTCAGCCTGGAGTCCGTCCACAATCTGTGGAGAGATCATGGAGGGGCTCCAGACCAACTCGTCCCTGTATACTCTATTTCTAGAGTATACCACTATCTCCCACCACGTGTATACTATACACCACTCCATCCCACCCAGTGACACAGTTGTCCACATAAAACACAAGTTCATAAGCAAAAGATCAAAAAAACACATTATGCACCCCAAGAGTACTTCCATTTTTATAGTTGCTTTCGCTCCTTAAAAATTGGGGTGCACACTTCTTCCCACCAAAAGAAAAACGCAGGGAAATTTCCCTGCGTTTTTTGCATAAGCAACTGCTTACACTACTTTTTTTGAGAGACCACCAAAGCGACGATCGCGGGCTTTGTATGCTGCCAGCGCAGTATCAAAGTGAGACGGTGTGTACTCAGGCCATGTTACTGGTTCAAAGTACCATTCACTGGATGTTGCCTGAAATGGCATGAAGCCACTGGTGCGCTGTTCCCCACTGGTGCGAATGATCAAATCAGGTTCGTCGGGTGTATCAAGCAGCTGCAAAAATGATTCTTGCGTTACTTGCTTTCCAGCTTCCACAGCTTTGTTCACCGCACGTACGATTTCATCACGCCCACCATAGTTCAGCGCAATCTCCAGATGCAGACCATTATTGTCTTTGGTGCGATCTTCAAGAGCAGCCATCACACGCTGCAACTGCTCAGGGAGCCCACTACGATCACCGATAAACGTCACGCATGCATCACGTTGATGGAGCTCATCTGCTTCTTGCAGGATAAACTTTTTAAACAGTTGCATGAGTATGTTTACCTCATACTCAGGGCGGTTCCAGTTGTCAGTGGAGAATCCCCACAGACTTAGTTTACGCACACCGCACGTATCTGCGTGCAGGATGACTTGCTTCACACGCTTCGCGCCACTCTTGTGACCCTCAGAACGAACCATTCCTCGGGCTTCAGCCCAGCGACCATTGCCATCCATGATGATGGCAACATGCACGTTGTCGTTTCTTTTTGTAGTCATACCATTTCTCCATGAATACATTACGTACATTGCTGCAATAGCAGCTCTAGGTGATGTAACTCCTCAAACAAAATAAGGTTACAAAAAACTGCGCACTGCGCAGTTTCTCATTATCCTTCTAGTTTCAGTCGCTGTTGTACAAATGAATCATCGAGTGTACTCAGGAACCATCCTACTTTTGGTCCACTCTCTTTGCCTAAGAAGAGTAGGTAGATTGCAGTAAAGAATTCTTTAGGACTCAGTCCTGACTCCTCCTTGATTTCATGAGTTAGCTCATGGATAGCTTGACCGTCCTTCATATCAATAGCTTCAAGTTTCTGTGCGAAGAGTGCAACTGCTTGTTTTTGCTCGCTTGAAAGATTATTTGCAGCTTCCGGCAGGCTCTCCTGTAATGCAAAAATGAATTTTTCATCGGCATATTCAGCAAGCCATTTCTTTGCATAGGTTGCACGAAGATCAATCTCTTCCTTGTCTGCATCAGTCAACTCAGCACCTTTCATGCCAGTCACCTCTTCGTAGAGATCCATATGTGGCATTTGCACCAAAAACGCTATTTGTGAGAACCGTGGCAAAAATCGCTGCTGTATCTCTGCTCGTTTTTCTGGTACGTGTGAGAACTTAAACACCTGGGAGTCATCATCTTCAACACCGCTCCATGTTTTTTCTGCGAGACGATCATATGTGTCAAATAGCACAGGGACTGCGTCTCCTTCTGGATCAAAGTCAATCTGTCGATTAATCGGTGTTTTCAAAAGTAACAGGCGAAGAATATGTGGTGGGAGCAGCTCAGTCATGTCTTTTGCGGTTGCAGCATTTCCTTTTGAAGAAGACATCTTTTTTCCTCCGACAAGGAAGAACTCATTGAATACACCATACGGCGGCTCGTGCTCAAGCACCTCTCGTGAAATAGCTTCTGCAACCTGCCGCGAACCACCCTTTGTGTAGTGATCCTTTCCGCCTCCTTCAAAGTGTACATTGTTTGCCATAAACTTCGCAGCCCACTCTGGCTTCCACGGCAATGATGCGTTTCCATCAAACGGAGAAATACGTCCTGTATGACCACACCCCTCAGCCCACTCAATCGTGTCTGAACTACATTCGTAGTCAACCATTTCTCCATCCCATCCAGTAATACGTGTTGCACTGAGGTTCCCACACTTTTCGCAAATAACATTAAGCGGGTACCAGTCAGCCTTACGCTCACTTCCTGATACTTCTTTGTAGATTTTGTGGACGATTTCTTTTTTATCGAGCACTGCACGGATAGCAGCATTCATAGCACCACTACGATATAACTCACTTGCTCGGTATACTTCTGCGCCAAACCCAATAGTATTTACCACCTCGACGTATTCCTGACCATACAATTCAGCAAAGTTTTCATATCCCTCTTCGGGCGATGGAACTTTAAAAAGTGGGTGCCCCATATACGGGGCATATGTTGCCTCATCCAGATAGCCCGGGATGCCATCCATTGGATCGAAGTCATTGATCTCAAATAGAAACTTTACTGCAATACCTCGATCGTTGAGAATATCTGCAACAATTGCATGGAGTGCTGCACTGCGCAGTGAACCCACATGCACCTTACCTGACGCAGTTTTCTCGTCACGCACAATGATAGGCTCCCCCGCATCAATCCGGTCTTTATATCGTCGCTCTACTTCATCAGCTATTTTATCTGCCCAAAACATAATGAGGCTATAGTAGCGAGAAATGAGACTGAATGCAAAGTAAAAAGAAGTACTGGGTTTGTTTTAGTTCTCCTATCACCATTCAAAAATCACTAGAATTTGATATACCACCTCATAATATATAGCGATCGATCGCTATATATTAGATATTTATAAAGGGACACAAGCATCATACTCATATCTGTTTACCTACAAAAAAACATATGCCTTGCATATGTTTTTTTGTAAGAGTAGATTTTAGGAAATTTTCAGTAATTTATACTTCTGCTTCCCTGCGGGAGTATCAAACTCAATCTCTTCACCCTTCTCTTTCCCCATGAGTGCCTCACCAAGTGGTGAAAGGTATGAAAGTTTTTTGTCGTGAATATTTGCCTCTTCTGAACCAACGATTGTATAGCAAATGTTTCCCTTTTCTCCTGCTTTCTGAATGCATACTTCGTTACCAAGCCCCACAACATCTGACTTATCGTTAGAAACAATTTTTGCTTCTTTGATAACTTGTTCAAGATGATTGATACGTTCTTCGATCGCCGCTTGCATATCTCGCGCTTCTTGGTACTCAGCGTTTTCTGAGAGGTCTCCAAGACTTCGTGCGTATTCTAGGGATTCTGCTACCTCCTTTCGTCGTACCGTCTTAAGATGCTCGAGTTCTTTTTTCAGTTCCTCGAACTTTTCTTTCGTCAAAAATGCTTGTGTGTCATTCATACTCTCAAATTTATTTCACTCAATTATACGCAGAAAAAGGTTTGAAGCAAACAACTGAGTTTTCCACAGCTGCTACTCTTCGCTTTCTAGCGCAACTCCCAAGTACTCAGGAGCGTTTGTATGCATCCAATCAAGAATATCTCCTGCAAGTTTTGTTCCTCCGAGACTATTGCTGTATGGCGCATTTTCCATAAGGACGACAAAAGAGTACTGTGGATCTTCATACGGCCAGTACCCTGCTGCCCATGTGTTCAAACGCGCCTTTGCAAAGTCGAGTTCTGCAGTTCCAGACTTTGCCGCTACTTTTACATAGGGCTTCTCAAGTGAACGTGCAGTCCCTCCTGGATAGTTTGTGGTCATGTGCATACCTTCTCGCACGATGCTCAATGCCCACGGATCAAGTGCTTCCTCTCGATACTCACCCATCTTCCCCTTTTCTACATGCGGCACGAAAAACGTTCCGCCATTTGCCAACGCACCATAGGCAACCAGCATTTGCAGCGGAGTCACCTGCCAACCGTACTGCCCAATAGACGTAAAGTATGTGTCTCCCAAACGCCAGTCATCATCAAAGTGTTCCATTTTCCATTGCGGGCTTGGAACTGTCCCCGCCTGTTCATTGGCAAGATTAATACCGGTTTTTTCACCGAATCCAAATAGAGAAAAATACTTATTCATGTTGGTAATACCCAGTCCCTTTTGATCTCCAAACCCACCACCAATGACATAAAAATAGACATTTGATGAAAATGCAATGGCTTCACGCATATCCATTTTCCCGTGTGCACGCCAGTCTCTAAAAATAGATGGGTTACTTGGATTGTATCGGTTTGGGATAACAATCTCACCGGTACTCACAATGATCTTGTTTGGACTGATGATATCTTCAGCCAAAGCCGCATACGCCATAAATGGTTTCACAATAGATCCTGGTGTATACACACCCGCAAGTACTTTGTTTAAAAATGGAAACCGTTGGTCAGTGTTGTATTGTGCAATTAAATCAACATCATCACCATCTGCCATAACCTCTGGGTCATACGATGGAAAGCTCGACATTGCGATAATTTCTCCCGTGTGAACGTCCATAATTGCAGCTGCACCACTTCGTGAACCTGACTGCGCAGTGGAAGTAGCAATAATGTCATGAATCGCTTCAGAGAGGCGCACATCAAGTGAGAGGGTTATGGGATTGCCCGGCACAGAAGTCTCAACAACATGCTCCCCAATCACCTCACCCAACGCATCGGTTTCAACCAGTTGTTGTCCGTTGATGCCACTGAGCTGCTCATTATAGGAAGACTCAACACCATTACGACCCACGTACTCAGTACGATAGTAAAATCCTTTCTTGTCTTTCAGCGGGTAGCTCACGTATCCAACTAACTGCCCCAGACCGTTACGATCAGTGTATGCGCGCACCGGAAATGAATACACCCCCTCAGTGTCTGGTTCATTCCATGCAAGTAATTCACCATTGCGGTCATAGATAACTCCACGCTCTGCAATGATGGTAGTTTTGTCTAAGCTATTATTTTCACTAATGTCATAATACTCTTCTCCTTGCACTATCTGCAACACAAAGAGTTTGCTAAAAAACCAGCCCGCAATCAATATAAAGATAGCTGCAACAACACCAATGCTGCGAACGGTGATCGGCAATTCCATACGCCCTTCCATACGTCCTTGGTTAAACGAGGGTAAGTTTGATGAATCAAGCAGTATCTCTTCATAGGCAACGGCGTTTTTTTCTTTTGTACGGGAAAAGAAACTCATACTACGTATTGTATACCCAAAGTCGCGGACGAACGATGTGTACAAGAATCAGCCCAATACCGGTACAAAGTGTATACACGTAGGGATGCGTCGTTCCATACCCAAAATACGCATCTACCGCAACGGTAAGGATGAGTACTTCACTACCAGTATAGGTAAGTACATAGAGCACGAGCGCAGGAATAAACACAAACACAGGACCGGCAAGTGCAAAAAAACTAACTATGCAAAAACTAATTATTCTTATTTTCATGTGTGTGCTTAACTACTTTCTTGTAGCGATGTAGTACTTGCTGTTGAACTGGCAGTAGAACTTCCGGTCTCTGTGTCGACAAGTACCCCTTCTGGCACCGGTACTGAAAACAGCTCTTCTTTCGTGTGAGACACTATCTCTTGTGCTGCTTCAAAAGAAACAGTTTGCATAGGTCTTGTTCCCACACTAACGAACCGAATGCTTGCAATCGGCGTATGTGGAGACACAAAACCGTATTGCTCAGGACCAGAAGGTGCTGACTGTATAGTACTTATTTCTCCATAGATCCCCGAAGCAACCGAAGGGAGTACGACCATATCTCCCGTCTCCAATGCAATACCCTGTGGCACCCCCACACGCAGTTGCCCACCTCCCATACCTACTGCGTTGGTGTAAATATTGGGACCGATGATATATACCGTGGCTTCAAAGTTTGGTGTTGTAACCAACTCCACTAATGCAGTTTGTGTTGTGGCGTTTCTTACCACTCCTATCACTGTATTGTCACCAATATACACAGGGGCTCCTTCTTGCACTCCGTCATGAGTACCCTGATCAATCATCAGCACATCATACGGAAGCGTTCCAGGCCTACCAATAACTCCGGCAAGAATACGTTCCTCTCCATCATAGCCAAGCAAGCTCCGCAATGCATCATTTTCTTGTGACAGTGTTTTTATAGTGTGACGTTCTCCTGCACTTTCTGCAAGTTGCTTCTGCAGTGCTTGGATTTCATTAAGTAACTCAGTTCGATTTCTGAGGTATTGAGGAAAACTGTTACCTGATTCCCAAAACCACGCTTTGGTCATCTGCACCGGAGCAATAACCGTCGACGCAAGTACGTTCATGAGTTTTGGGACAAGAAAAAGCAGCAGCAGGCAAACAGCAGTAACAAGAGCGATTTGGGTTCGCTTTTTAGTCTGAGAGATACGGCGAGAGTTCACCCTCGTTATCGACGAGAATTTCTTCATAATCATCCAGGTTCTCTAATACAATACCAGTTCCTCGCACAACTGCACGTAATGGGTCAGGAACAATATACACAGGCACCTGCATCATCTCTTCAAGTAGTGGTGCAAGACCCGGGATTAATGCACCTCCTCCTGCAATATGAATACCGCGCTGCATCACATCCGCGAGCACCTCTGGAGGTGTTTTTTCCAGCACTGCACGTACTGACTCAACAATTGCATCAACTGCATGAGAAACTGCTTCACGAATATCGGCATCAGTAATGACCACTTCCCGCGGTAACCCCGTGACTACATCGCGACCACGCACCACCATCTCTTTTTCTGTATCATCTTGTGTTATTGATGCAAGCATAACTTTTGCATCTTCAGCAGTCTTGTCTCCCACCAGTACTTTAAACTGATCACGGATGTAGCTCACAATAGCAGCATTGAGATGGTCTCCTGCAACACGGAGATTTTTTGCAACCACAATACCGTTAAGAGAAATCACGGCAATATCAGTATTTCCACCACCGATATCAATAATCATGTTTCCAATTGCTTTCCCTACCGGGAGCTTCGCACCAATAGCTGCCGCCATTGGTTCTTCAATAAGAAATACATCACGCGCACCAGCATTTTTTGCGGCGTCTCGAGCAGCACGCATTTCTACGTTGGTAATACCCGACGGCACCCCCACAAGCACCCGCGGTGCCACAATACTCCTCATCTCACTCCGTACTTTCCCAATCAAATATGCAAGCATTTCTTCAGTAATTTCAAAATCAGAAATAACTCCATCAACGAGTGGTCGAATGACTTCGATGTGATTTGGGGTTCGTCCAAGCATTGCTTTTGCTTCGTTGCCAACTGCCACAAGCTGCCCTGTCTTTCGGTTCATTGCAACGATTGTCGGTTCATTAAGCACAATGCCCTTTCCTTTTACGTACACGAGCGTGTTCGCAGTTCCGAGGTCAATACCAATGTCAGTCGACACCGCTGCAACCATTCTCTCAATCTGTTTTAGTATTTTCTTCATGACGTCACGTGATTATACGTTGTTTCCTATTAAAAATAAAACTGTTGCCCATTCCGGCAACAGTTTTATTTTTAATGCAATAGCTTATGCAGCAAAGTCTGCATATAACTCTTCTTCTGTGAGATATCGCACCTCTCCCGTTGCCCTCGTGATCACTTCGAACACTCCTTCCTCTTTGGTCTTGCGTGAGACTACCACACGATACGGCATACCCAGCAAGTCGCTATCTGCAAACTTCTCTCCTGGTCGCGCCTCAATACGGTCATCATAGAGCACTGCTACACCACGACGCTGGAGCGCAGTATACACACCATCAGTGTAGTCTTTCACCTCTGCGTCATCACCATTGAGTCCTACCAGATGTACCATGTATGGTGCAATACTTTCTGGCCACACAATTCCCTTCTCATCGGAGAGTAAGTCAACAACAGTTCCCATTGCTCGCGCGGGACCAATGCCGTATGAACCCATAATCACTGGCTGATCATTCCCCTCTTCATCTTTAAAGGTAAGTCCAATTGCTTCTGAAAACTTGGTTCCCAGTGAGAAAATGTTCCCCACCTCAATACTCTTTCGCTCTATGAGCTCTTCTTTAGTTACTCCAAGCTCTGAAAGGTCCACCTCAGCAAGTACTTCTTCGTTTACTGCAACTCCTTTCTCTTCATGTACATAGACAACGTCTTCACCAGCTTCAGCAAGTGTTTGAAACTCGTGTGAAAACTTTGTAAATGCACCACCTGATGCAAACGTTTTATAGGTTTTGTCTCCAATCCCCAGTCGGTCAAATATTTTCATGTACGCATCAGCACAACTTTCATAAAAAGCCTCATGCTGTTCTGCTGTTGCACAAAAAGAGTAGAGATCTTTCATCGCAAACTCGCGCGTACGCATAATGCCACTCTTTGCACGCATTTCGTTACGGAACTTTGTTTGTATTTGATATGCAAAAAATGGTAGGTCTTTATACGAAGATACATACTGTCGCATAAGGTCAGTGATTACCTCCTCATGCGTCCATGCAAACCCCACTTCACCACCTGCCTGCAATTCACTCTTAAACCACACATCAACATTGTCATCACTCCACCGGTCAGACTGTTTCCAAAGTGCTGGGTCTTGCAGTGATGGCATGTGCATTTCCTGCCCCCCAATGGCGTTCATTTCCTCACGGATGACAGTGTTGATTTTCTCCATCACTTGCAAACCAAGTGGAAGAAACGAATACGCTCCCGCCATGTTTTTGTAAATGTACCCAGCCTGAATCAGCAGCTGCGCATTTTTAGCCACTTCATCGGCTGGTGCTTCCTTTTTAGTTTTTGTAAATAGGTGTGTTTGTCTCATGGTTAGATGTTCGTTAATAGCTATTAGCACTTAGGGCGCCTTTGGCGCTTCGGTTAATTCATACCACAACGGGATTGAGACAATAGGTTTTCATACTATACAAACGATTTTAGCGCACTTCCTCACTATTTCAAGTTTCCTACCACGGGCAATCTTTTTGCTCTGACCCTTCGATAATCATCTCAGTATCAAAAATAAGGGCATGACTATCCCAAAAGATACGTGACTGTGTAGTAGCTTTTTTGTCCCAAGGTTCAGGCTCGGCTTTAGGTCCAGCAAATGCAGTGATCAGTATGTATGTTGGGTCTTTAGCGTATTCATCTTTTTTTAATACAACAGTAATTTCCTTGGTTTTTTCAGCTGCTTTATTTTTTACAAAACGAGTATAGCCATTTCTTCCATGCCTTCTGGCGTAGACAATCTCGTCTTCATCATCAGTTTCAACACATATACTTTCGCCGATATTTTCTTGAAAGGTTACTGTTTGAACTATAAAAGTTTCATCTTTAGGATCAATTTCTGATAAAGCATCTTCCAGATAATCCAAATTTGGATTATTGGTATCAATATGACTATGAGGACGATTTATGACTGCCGAACCATCGTGGAGGTACCCCAACGCTGGTGCTTCAGATTGGTGAAAATGCTCAAAACTCATACTCATTATAATTACAATATTCTTGCAATATCATTCCATGTAACTGCAACCATTAGAAGCATTAAGAGTGCAAACCCGACAAGGTTTAACCGTGCAGTCCAAACAGGACTGATCGGCCGTCGTGTTACTGCTTCGATCGCAACAAACACCAAGCGTCCTCCGTCAAGCGCTGGGAACGGAAGCATGTTAATCACTGCGAGGTTCAGAGAGATGATTGCGGTAAACATAAGGAGTGAGGTCACACCAAACTCTGCTGCATCACCCACAAGACCAACAATACCAATCGGTCCCGCAACCTGTGAGAAGTCAGCAGTACCCTGCACACTCTGTCCTAAGAGCGTTGCAATTCCTACCATGATCCCCACGAGCATAGTGCCTGTTGTTTTGATTGCTTCATACATAGCAACATGAATCGGTTTTCGCTCTTCCTCAATAAGTGCCAGCGCGATACCAACAGCATATCGCTCGGGGGCATCAGGGACAATATTTTGTTCGGGTGTAAGTGTCACTGATACCACTTCCTCACCTTTCATATACGCTACGGTTATCGCTGCATTGGAAGTGTTTGTAAAGTCAGAGAATGCAGCTGGCGTAAGTGTATCAAGGCGTGTTCCTTGTGACTCAACAGACACAATAGTTGCTCCCACTGGAAGCGCCACAGCTTCAGCTGGCGTACCTGCAACAACCTGCGTTACAGTGA
>JAUIFS010000018.1 GCA_030430425.1 bacterium
TAAATCACGACTGTTGGGAAAATAATCGAACCATACCACCTCCTTCTCAAGTCGGTCAATACGAACAGTGTCACGACACCACCTACCTTTCTCAATATCCGCTTCTGTTTGCATAGCATCATCTGTAGCAAGTATCTGTGCAACAAGATTCTTTTGTACATGAGTGCCGTATGATGCTGCAGTCGAGGTTGCCCCGCTATAGCGAACACAATAATAAAACGGGATGTCATGTTCTGAACCAGTCCACCGTATATACACATCGTCGTCTTTCTCAAACAATACTGTATCACGATACGCTTTTGTGGTGGTTGCAAGAACATCGGTTGTGGCAGTAGCTACTTCATTACTAAACTGAAATGCTTGGGTAATAATTTCACGTTGCGTACGAATCCGTTCTGTCATTTCTGTTGAGGAGGCAAACAGTGTTTCTATGTACGCATACTCAGGGTTTGTCGTGTACGTACTGGTTGCTGTTGTCGTTGCCACTAAGAAAGTTTGTGTACTGGAAGCAAACAAAAGTGGTGTAGTGCTTGTAGGGGCAAACAACACATCTTGGCTATCAGTGCTTGTATACTCGGTAACGATACGAATCTGTGGCACTTCCGGCATGTTAAAACTCAATGATTCTGTCACAAAATGAGAAAAAACGGGCAGTTCTTTTACCCAGGTCTGCAGCCCGTTACCTTGTACATGCACCTGATGTATTCCTTCAGCAAGGTTTTGAATATACGCTGCTCGTTGAAAAATGCGCATATCTTCAACTGGCTCATCATCTACAAATATTTCGGTATCATCAGCAATCGCACTAATATACATCCCTCCGACACTCATAATACTTCGTGCTTCTCCAGAAAAATCAAATCGATATCCTACTGCGTAAAAGACAAATACCGGAACGGCGATCATAAATACCAATAATGACGTTATAAAAACGAATTTTCGGTGTCCTTGCGGGAGAGGCTGTACTTCTGGAATTGGTGTCATAATTATGTATTTTTTCGTGTTTTCGGGGTTACCCAAAACCCCATGTACTTGCCGAGCATGAGACGTGTCTGTGAATCAAGTCCTGGGATTGCACTGAACACAATCATTGTTGCCGGCACGAGTATCCACTGTACCGCAAGTACTACATATTTCAAACGACTTTTTTCTTTCGGTCGCGGCGGAAGCATAGTCAAAGAAATAACTGACGAAATAACCAAACCAAACATAGCGAGGATCAAGAGGTCACGTACCATTATCGGCAAGTTATACGAAAGTACGGTCTGGTGAAATTCCTGTGTACCTAAGAAGATAGGCGCCCATCCAAGTATAAAAAGCATAATTGGATTTGTAACCAATGACCAGTACCCTTCCGCCTGCTGAAATCCAATAAGCAATCGTTTCTGTAATGGAATCTTTTTGTTTTTGGTAAAATGAAAAATAATGTAGCAAAAGTTTTCAACACCATACGTCCATCGACGATGTTGCTTGTATACATTTTTAATGGTTCCCCACAAAGTTGGTGCCGCATTTGCATCCATTGAAACCGGGTACGACAATGGCACAGTGCGATAATCACCATCATTGGCAATAAGCAGGTTCCAAAAAATACGAGAGTCTTCACTTACCATATTGCTTTGCCAGTAACCAATCTCATACAACGCTTGGAAACTCACAGAGTGCGAAGAAAACGTCGCCATACGCTCAGGACGTTCCTGTTGCACCATCTCCCAAAATGTACTACTCATCGCGACAACCCGTGCAACGGCAGGTGCCTCCCATATGTTGTTATTGAAGATAGGTACTGGTTGGAATGACGTCTTCAGTGGAAATTCCGCTGTCATAAAATGCCACACCAGACAATTGAAATAGTCGGGGTATAACACGGTGTCGATATCAAAAATAGACACGAGTGTGTGGTTATACCGAATACCATGAGGATCAAGCACGAGCCGTCGTGCTTGTTCTGCTGCATAGGTTGCATTTGAACCTTTCCCTGCCATCTCTCCAGGAACATCTTGTGGGTGTGTTGTTATCAAAAACTTACCAAAGGCACTTCCCCATTTTTCTTGCATTGCTGTTGCCACCTTTTGAGCATGTGCACCTGCGCGCTCTTCTGCAGCCAAGACTACAATGATGCTTTTCTTGTCGTAGCGACAATCAGCAAGTGACTGCAGCGTTGCATCGACAACTTCTTCTGGCTCTTCATAAAAGGGCAAAATAACCATTTGATACAGATGCCCATACTCAAAACGATCAATCATCTGTACCCAGTCTATTTTCATGTGATGTCGTAGCCGCTTCCAGTTGTAGCGAAGGTGATACGAGAGAAATGCGGTCTTCAGTACCCAATAAATAGCAAACCCAATGATGAAATATGCAGCAGCAAACGGTGCGTAGTTAGACATAAGCAGCACACCAATAAGTGTTGTCCATGATGCCACACCTGGAATAATTTCTAGGAAACGATAAAACCGTCGATCTTTCCCAGAAAGCTCAGTTGCACGCCCCACTTTAAAGTCATTGCGCTGCGCATACGGAAGTAAATGTTCTGTATCGGACATATAATGTATCTGCGAGTATACCCCTATTTTTATTGAAAATAAAGGTAGTTATATGTATTTTGATGTGTCGTAACCATACTGGTTTACAGGGGTTGCATTTTTATCAAAAATTGTAATAATGGTGCGATCAAAAAAGCTGAAGGTTTAATAAAACCCTCAGAGCCACCTTAGCTCAGTTGGTAGAGCAACGGTTTTGTAAACCGTAGGTCGTCAGTTCGAGTCTGACAGGTGGCTCTGAGGGTTTTATGATACCTGTCGCCTGGGCGATACTGTGCATCTTTTAAATATTTAGTACGACAGTATTTTGTAATTTTTTACTAGGTGGTTTGGCGCAATACAATAAAAACACCCTCTCGGGTGTTTTTCTTACTCATACGAACGCCGTCGCTCTCTTTCTTCTTGAGATAATGCAGTCTCCTCCTTATGGTCAGCAATTTCATCAAGATGATTTCTTTCTTTTTGCGAACGAATAGTCCGTGCAATCTGTTTATTTTGACGCATCGCTTTTTCAATACGAATATGTATACGTTGTGTAAGTGCATGCACACGTGACAACACTGTGTGTGCACCATAATGATACATAAGTCGGAAGATACTCTTTGAAAGATAGTTTCGTGTATTGGTATACAAACCAATACAAACTAGCACTAACCAATCAAACCCTGCACGGGTGCGCTTGAAAATAATACGCTGACCTTCCTGAGCATCTTCGACACGAAAGACCCCAGCAATACACGCAAGGGTCAATGTGCTGCACACTAGTATGGTCAGTGCAGTAGTCATGATAGTTATTTTACAGAAACACGACTGATTTCTGCAACAGTGATGTTTTCACCAAACTTTTGGACCCCTCCGGTAACCATTTCAGAGATAGTTGTTTCTGGATTCTTTACAAACGGTTGCTCAAGAAGAATCTGATCTTTGAAGTAGCTACTAAGCTTTCCTTCCATGATCTTTTCTTGCATTTCTGCCGGCTTGTCTGCAATTTCTTCAGCAAACACTTCTTTTGCTTTTTCAATAGCAGCATCGTCTAACTCATCACGAGAGATGTATTTTGGACTCATAGCCGCAACATGCATCGCAATATCATTTGCCAATGCTACAAACTCTTCATTTTTAGACACAAAGTCAGTTTCGCAACCAAGCTTCACTAATGCTGCAACTTCATTTGTGTTGTGTACGTACACACCCACTGCGCCTGCACCAATTTCTCGGTCAGACTTTTTGTCTGCTGCTTCACTTCGTTTTTTCTTGAGAATAATGAGTGCCTTTTCTTGGTCTCCTCCTGCTTCTTCAAGTGCTTTTTTGCACTGCATAACTGAGATACCAGTTTGATCTCGTAGTGCCTTAATCTGTGCTGATGTAATTTCCATAATGTACTTTATCTATAGTTACTAAGTTGTGACTATCGTCGGTCAAAGTTTCGACGTGGACGCCCTCCATCTCGTCGTGGTCCACCTGATCGCTGTGGTCGTGCTGGAGCAGGAACGTAGTTCTTCTTACCTTCTGCATACGCTGCTGTAAGCTCAGCAAGCACAAGCTCCACGCTGCTGGTAAGTGCATCATTTACCATGATTGGATGCGCAACCGTACTCGCGTCACAGTCTGAACTCATTACCGCAACAACAGGAATCTGAGCGTCACCTGCTTCAGTTACCGCAATATGATCATGGCGTGGATCAACTACTACCATCATAGCCGGCGTACGATCAAGTGTCTGGATACCTCCGAAGTTAAATGTAAGTTTATCAACTTCTCGTCCAATAACGACCCGTTCTTTCTTTGTATATTTTCGCTCAAGTTCACCTGACTCTCGTTCTGCAACAAGTGCCTTCAGGCGCTCAATTCTTTTTTTGATTTCAGAGAAGTTCGTTACCATTCCCCCAATCCATCGGTTGGTTACGTAAGGCATCTCAACTTCTTCAGCTGCTTTTGTTACCAGCTTTGAAACTTCATCTTTTGTTCCTACAAAAAGAACGTTCTTTCCTTTTTCACCTGCTTCAAAAAGTACTTTTTTAGCAGTCTCAATTTGTACAGCAGTCTGCTCAAGATCGAAGATGTCGGTCCCTTGCTTGTTGCCAAAGATAAATGACTTCACTGAGTGATGTCGGCGGCTTTTATTAAAGCCAAAATGTGCGCCTGCTTGAAACAGACGATCAATTAGATTTGAATTTTCTGACATTTTATTTTGATTAATCCAGACCATCTTTTTAAGCTAGTAAACTGATTGAAGGGATGCATCGAGGTGTGAATGTGTCACACACGAGCCCTAGGGACAGTCATAGACATCTGGAGTTTTGCTAAGGTGTGCGTTAATAAAAAAGTACCTTACAGGCACTGTCCACTCATTGGATATTTTGTTTCGACTTCGTCTCACAAGCTATCTCAATGAGTCTTGCGAAAGTCTTTAAGAGACTTTCTCACCTTTCAGCGCCGCAATAGTACCATGTTGCCCATATGGGTGCAAGAAAAATAACCCAATTAATTACATAATTAATTGGGTTATTTTCTCTCTTACACATCACAAGATTATATGAATGTTATTTTATCATTAATGATAAAATAACATTCACGCATCCATGGTGTTTTAATGCTTCTGTACTCTAATTATCAAGCGCGTCTTCAGCAGCATGCATTGCATCAAAAATAGGCTGTAGGTCACCACCTAAAGTTGCTTCAATAGTGTGCCATGATTCCTTGATACGGTGATCAGTAATACGGTTTTGTGGGAAGTTGTAGGTGCGGATCTTTTCTGACCGATCTCCTGTTCCAATCTGCTTACTGCGCACCTCTGAATGCTTCCGTGCTTCCTCTTCTTCATGCAACGACTCAAGCTTTGCAACAAGCATTGCCATTGCCTTTTCACGGTTTTTTAGCTGCGATCGGTCAGACTCGCAACGCACATCAATGCCAGTCGGACGATGCACTAATCGTACGGCAGTCTCAACCTTGTTTACGTTTTGTCCACCAGCACCACCAGAGCGTGAAAACTCCATATCAATGTCACTCGGGTCAATATGCACCTTAGGCTTCTTACGCATTGGCAATACCGCAACAGACGCCGTCGAGGTATGAATACGTCCTTGCTTTTCTGTAACGGGAACACGTTGTACGCGATGCACGCCCGTTTCAAAGCGAAATGCGTCATACACGTCTGGTGAGAGGATCTCAAACGCTGCTTCTTTATAACCACCCATAGTTGCAGTTGATTTATGCTCTGCAGAAGTTGCCCAACCTTTATTTTGTGCATAGGCGATGTACATGTTTGCCAATTCTTCTGCAAAAAGTGCAGCTTCATCTCCTCCTGCACCTGCACGCACCTCAAGCATCACTCCATACGGCTTTGCTTCTTCTTCTTTTGAAGACTCAATGATGCGATCCATTTCATCGAACTGATCTTGCAGCTGTGCCTCAAGCTGTGCAATCTCCTCTTGTGCCAACTCTGCCATTTCGGGGTCTGACGAAGCTAGCTCGCGTGCTTCTTCGAGCTTTTGTAGCTCCGCATCATACACCGACACGAGATATTGTGTCTTGTGGTTTTCGCGAAATTCTTTTAGTTTTTCCTGATCGTGTTCCATGTCTGTGCGTGTCATACTACTGCAATTTTATGTTTTTTCAAACATCTTGTACAAAATTGTAACAAAACTGTTATTTACTATTAGTTCGATATATCGAACTAATAACTGCTATTTGAATACTGAGTTCCATCGATCTTTACCCATCGACGGCATGCCTAAGCGCATAATTTTGTTGAATGTTTCAACGAATTCTTCCTTTTCTTTTTGTGTACGCTTACTCTTTCTCAAACCTTCGAGCAAACCATCAAACACTCCTTCTTCATACTGGATATACCACCGTTTAGCTGTTGACTTACTAACCTTCAACACAGAGTACACCTTATACCCTGAACACCCTTTCTCAAACATAATGGATGCAGCACATCTTTTAGCAAGCATAATTTGCTCTGTTTCCGTGAGCAACGAAGACATAAGAGCAGTAGCTTGCTTTTTCGACAAACCCGTCTGCAATTCTATGAGGTCAGTAAAAAGCTTCTCATGTAACTTAATATTCAGTTTTTCTTTAGAAACATGTGGCATAAAATAGTTCGATATATCGAACTATATGATACCACGCTCAGATCTACAGGACCACAAACAAAAAGCCCCTCTGGAAGGGGGCTTTTTGTTTGTGGTGTAGAGCTATTTCTTTGCTTTTGAGGCTCGCGCCTTAAATCGCTCTACTCGTCCAGCTGTATCCATAACCTTCTCTTGTCCTGTGTAGAACGGATGTGAAGTACTTGATACATCTACATAGACAATTGGGTATTCGTTACCATCATCCCACTTGTCTGTAGCTTCAGCGTCAATTGTTGAACCAACAAGGAAACGTTCGCCGTTTGAGTTATCTTGGAAAATTACCATTCGGTAGTTTTCTGGGTGAATATCTTTTTTCATGAAAATGTTTTTTGCGGCCACGGCTTAGTACGCGACCTGATTAATGCGCAGTACTATACCAGAATGCACATAATTAGCAACAGCACACGTTGCTCTTGTCTATCCACCAGTTAGCGTACGGATGTCTCCCACAAGACGTGCTTTTCGTTTCATCACACCGTCGCCATAAAAGGCGTTTTGCGGATTGCTCGCACCTCCCCAGCCCGCATAATAACGCAGTGCCGCAAGTCGGTCAGCAGTATAGTTTCCGTTTGCACCATTGTCACGAAGCAAAAGTGCTGTAGCCAAAAAGGCGTCCTGATTACTAAACGGATTACCAGGAGAACTTTTTCCTAAGAGTGTTCGGATCGCATCTTGTGATTGTACATATGAATAGAGACCTGATGCATCTTTTTTGAAACCGCCATAAATAGCCCATGTGCTTGGGATAAACTGTGAAGGACCCATTGCACCACCCCATCCAATACGTGTACCGTCGCTACGACGTAACGGACATGAGACCTGTTGTGTAGCAGGATCAAAACCAACCTCAGCAGCAATTACCAAAAATGGCGGTTTATCACGGGTTGGGTGCATAATGTCCTTACCAGCAGACACGTCCCCCATGGTACACCCACCGATATTGCTTCCGTATGATGACTCCTGTTCGAGAATTGCCAAAATAAGTGCTGCAGGAGTTCCCGTCAGTTGCTCTGCCACCTGTGCAAGGCGCACCGCTTCAGGGAACGGAATAGAACCACCACCTCCAAGAAGCTCGAAGAGCTGTGCCTTTAGCTGAGCTGCTGTTTTTTGTTGCGCTTCAAGAAGCTCTTGGTATGCCTCTTCCTGTCCTTTTGTGACGGTAAGAATTCGCTCCTTCTCAGCTTCTTGCGCTTCAATATTTGCTTTCTCAATTTCTTGTGCACGTTTCATCTGTGCCTCGTCGAGCTGTTTCTGCTCAAGAGATATTTTTTGTACCTCGGTATCTTGTTTGATTTCCGTAAGCGCAGAGAGCGAGTCATTGAGAGAGTCTTTTACCGACCGAAAACTTTCTACATCAGTAAAAAATTCAGAGAAATTTTCATTGCTCAACATAACCTCAACCAGCGTATAGTCATCGACTGATTGTGTCTGACGAATAAGTTCCGCAAGTGACTTTCGCTGCTTATTAAGTCGGTCATTTAAAATAATGATAACTTCTTCTTTATCTTCAATCTGGTCAGTAAGTTGTGCGATTGCAACTGCACGTGCCTGAATACCCAGTTGTGCCTGTCCGATTTCAGCATCGATAATATCGAGGTCACGCTCAAGTGATTGCCGCTCTCGTTGTTTATTCTCCACCAGCACGCGTTGATTAAGTATTTGTCGCTCAACTTGCTGCAGCTGCGCTTCAAGACGTGCACGACGTTCAGCATCAGTTTCAGCAGATACCAGTGTTGGGATCAGTATGGCGACAGACAAAAAAAACGCTACGAACTTTTGCATAATACTTCTAGTATACCACTTTATAGCGGAGCACAAAAAAATACCCCCGAGAGTTATCTTGGAGGTATTGTAGGAGCGTAGATAAAAGAAAATTATTCTGCAGCAGTCTCTTCTTCTGATTCTGAGTCTTCTTCTTTGCCTTTTGTTTCAACTTCAACCGCATCCATGTCCACCTCAGCAACTTCTTCAGGCTCTTCTTCTCGAGCTGCTGAAACAGATGCTACTACCGCGTCACCATCAAGTGTTACGGTCACTCCTTCAGGAATTTGCAAGTCTGAAACATGAATCTGAGCATCTTCAGTAGCAAGAACGGTAATGTCTACCTCAATATGTGACGGCAATGCACTTGGTCGACACGTTACTTCTAAGTCTTGCAGCACTTTTGTTACCGTCGCACCATTCTTCTCAACCGGTGCTTCCCCAACAAACTCAAGTGCCACATTTGTAGTAAGTTCTTTACCACGTTCGATGGCATAGAAATCAGCGTGTTCTGCACCACCTTTTGCAGCATCAAATGCTACATCATGTACCAGAACTTCGACCTCTTCATCAAGACCTGTAAGGGTAATAATGGTTGATTCACCCGCATCGTGAAGTGTTCGTTCAAATTGAAATTTATCTACTGCAATAGAAATAGGCTCTTGCTTAGGACCATATACCACAGCAGGGATTTTCCCTTCAGCACGGAGCGCTTCTACAGAAGCTTCGCGCTTACTTACTTCCAGTTTTGTTGTCATATGGGCAATACCTTACCACACTCGGTAAAAACTACAATATCTAGTGACTAGTAATTATTCCCTGAAGTACCAATAACCACGTTGTACGAATTGGTTCCCACAGGACTCCCTCTACCTTCTGCTTCCCAACTGGTGCACAAGTCACCCGTGGATGCGTAATTACCCCATCCTGTAGTTTGCATTTGAGCAGCAAACACAACCGCCTGATCTTCTTGCCCACCACACGCGTGTCGTCCATCATAATAATAGTAGTATGTGATGCCATCATGTGATGGATCTTCTGGCACTTCCGACATATAGGCATCGAGGATAAGGTTAATACCTCCTACACACGAAGCACAGATCATTCCTGAGCTGGTATCCTCGCCAAAACCTTCCCGCGGATAATGTCCATTATCAACAAAATAAAGATTAAGTGCTTTTTGTATTTCTTTTAGTTCTGCCACACGACGTGAGTCCTGACTTTTTTCCTTCCCTGCGTTGAGTGACGCAAGTGCAACTGCCGAAAGGATTCCAATTAACGCAATCACAATTAACAGTTCAAGCAATGTAAAACCTTTGGTCAAAAACTTTTTTTGCATACCGCCTCATAGTAAATGATTATCAACGAAACAAAACCTTTTTAATACACAGTCTTGGTATACTAGGGATAATGACACAACAATATGATTTCGTCGCCATTGGCGACATGGTAGTCGATGCCTTTATAGAACTCGACAAAGACCAAGCAGATGTATCCGTAGATTTTGACACTGGTAAAAAAACATTAGAGATGTCCTTTGGGAATAAGCTTCCCTACAAAAACGTTACTGTGGTAAGTGCAGTCGGTAACTCACCTAATGCTGCAGTTTCAGCACATCGACTGGGGTTACAATCAGCACTGATCACAAACGCTGGACACGATCGCAATGGTGAGGACTGTCTTGAAGCACTCCGCACCGAAGGTGTACACACTGAGTATGTAAAAATCCACGAAGGTAAGGAGACCAATTACCATTATGTGTTGCGCTATGGACCCGAGCGCACCATTTTGATCAAGCATGAAAAATTCCCCTACATACTTCCAGACTTTGAAGTGCCACCGCGATTCATTTACTTTTCATCTATTGGTGAGCACGGCATGGACTACCATTTTGAAATTGCAAAGTATGTACAAGCGCATCCCGAAACAAAACTTGTATTTCAACCAGGAACGTTCCAGATCAAGCTCGGTGCAGAAAAACTAAAAGAAGTATACGAAAATACTGAGATATTCTTCTGTAACAAAGAAGAGGCACAGGAAATTCTAAATAGCGAAGAACAAGATGTTCCCACACTTATTCGTGCCTTCAAAGAGCTTGGACCAAAGATGCCGGTAATCACCGACGGACCTGAAGGTGCCTACGTCGTAGATGAAGACGATCAAGCATGGCACATGCCTATGTACCCTGACCCAGCTCCTCCTGTTGATCGAACCGGTGCAGGTGATTCTTTCTCTTCAACCTTTACCACCGCTATTGCATTAGGCATGACCCCAGCCGAAGCATTGGCGTGGGGACCAATAAACTCTATGAATGTAGTGCAGCATATTGGCGCACAAGAGGGACTACTCACACGAGAGGAATTGTTGAAATTTTATAAGGAAGCTCCAGATCACTACAAGGCACGGAAGCTATAACAGATGAGGGTCAAGTTTCTAATTCGCTTACGCTCATAAGAACTTCCTCCCCGAGCTCGACTGTTTTGACATTAGGAATAGACAAAACATGTCTCCGCTTCAAAAAGCTAGAAAACAGTCCTCAAAGACTGTTTTCTTATACGCTTTTTGCTCCAGAACACTATAAAGCACGGAAACTATAGGAACACAACAAAAAACCGCGCACTGCGCGGTTTTTTTGTTGTAGGTTATAAAACTACTTTTGCAATTTTTTCTGCAACTGACGCTGCATCAAGTCCATAGTGTGCAATAAGTTCTTCAGGTTCTCCAGACTGCCCAAAGGTGTCTGGCACACCTATTTTCACAACGCGCTTCGGCATATGTTCACTATAGTACTCACTGACTGCGCCACCAAGCCCACCAGCCATTTGATGCTCTTCAAGGGTTACGATAGTCTCATGGTCTTGGGCAAGTACCTCAAGCGCATCAGTATCCAATGGTTTAATGCACGGCATGTGCAGTACGGTTACACCTACACCCTGCTTTGCCAACAACGTTGCAGCTTCCAATGCATTATGTGCAAGCACTCCCGTTACAACCAATCCAACTGATTTTTCATGTGTTGCATCTCGCTCAAAAAGTATTTCAGCCTTTCCAATAGCAAAAGGTGAATCTTCAGTAGTTACCACCGGTGTCTTTTCTCGTGCAAGACGAATATACACCGGTCCTTTGTATGCAGCTGCTGCAAGTACTGCTTTTCGTGCCTCGATAGCGTCACAGGGTGCGAGCACCACCATGTTTGGCATCACCCGCATAATTGCAATATCTTCAATCGCTTGATGTGTTGCTCCATCTGGACCAACAGACACCCCAGCATGTGCACCAATAATTTTTACGTTTGCATCGTTGTATGCGATGGTCGTACGTACCTGCTCCCACGAGCGCCCCGGAGAAAACATTGCGTACGATGCAACAAACGGAATCTTGCCCATTGCAGCCATGCCTGATGCAACTGATGCCATATTTTGTTCTGCAATTCCGACTTGTACAAAACGGTCTGGAAATGCATCTGCAAAAATGTTTGTTCGTGTCGATCCGGTTAGATCAGCAGAAAGCGCCACGATACGTTCATCTTTCTCTCCCGCTTCTTTCAACCCTTCACCATACCCATTTCGGTTTGGTATTGCGTCTACTTCTGGTGTACACACCTTTTTGTCTACATGATCTACAAACATAGCGGGGTTAATTCAAAATAAAACACTTTTTTAATTCTAACATATGCGTTTCGCCACATTCGTCGTCCTGTGGTTTGGTATAAAATGATTTTTCCTCTCTCATTGGATACCTATCCAATTCCTTCGTCAGCATCATTTTCTCCTCAAACCCAGAACAACTCATTGTGACGTTTTATTGTGAATGAACCCCTATGAATCTGATGGGGTTATCATTCCTCCTAATGTACGCAACTTTTCCAGCGCAACTTTTCCTTGGTCTGACTTCTCTACCCTATCTTCAGGACCCTTGCCAGGAGGATTGCCATGCCATCGAAAATCACGCTCAAACACATCTACACCCTTAGCAGCAATGGTGTGGGCAATAATCACCGATGGTTGACTATAGATACTCTGCGCCTTACCTATTGCGTCATTTACAGTGCGGATATTGTGACCATCGACTTCCTGTACATGGAAATTAAATGATTCGAATTTTTCTCGCAGCGACTCAAGTGGCATGACATCTTTTGTGTATCCATCAATTTGAATGCCGTTGCGATCAACAATAACCACCAGATTGTGTAGCTGCTCTTTCCCTGCAAGCATAACTGCTTCCCATATTTGTCCTTCATTAAGCTCACCATCTCCCGTGATACAGTATACAAACTTAGAGGTATAGGGGTTATCCATACGCTCCGCCAGTGCCATACCAACCGCCTGTGAAAGACCGCTTCCTAGTGGACCAGAACTTGTCTCAATACCAGGCAATGCAGTACGATGCGGGTGTCCCTGCAAGCGCGTACCAAACTTTCGTAATGTCGAAAGCTCTTCAAGCGGAAAATATCCTGCATGCGCCATTGTTGCGTACAGTACCGGACAAATATGTCCTGCTGAAAGAACGAGTCGATCGCGCTCTTCCCAATCAGGATCTTCAGGATTGTGTTTTAACACACTAAAGTACAGCAATGCAAAAATGTCTGCCATATCTAATGACCCTGCAGTATGTCCACTACCTGCAGCAACAAGCATTTCGATGATGCTTTGGCGTATCTCATTTGCTTTTGTTTCGAGATTACGCACGTCGGTATTTGATAAATAATACATAGATACTCTCAGTATACCGTGATTATGCCCCTACTAATTCACAGAGCTGTTTATAGGCAGCTGCTTGATCCTTTTGCTTAGCAACTGCTGATCCTGGGGCAAAGCGTGTGACACCAGCTGCATACAAAGCCGGCATGGTCTGCATATTGACACTTCCATCTACCGCTATTTCAAGTTCCGGATATCGCGCACGTACTGCCCGTGCTCTATCGAGTGTACGCTCATCAAACGGCTGCCCTTGCTGCCCTACTTCTGCAATACCCATCAGCTGTACATACCCAACGTCGTCACTATACGTATCAAGCAGATCAAGCGCACGATCATTTGTGAATGCAAGACCAAGGGTGTAGCCATGTGTATACGCGTGCGCAATAATATCATCGTACGCGGTGGTGCTGCCCACATGAATACATATGCGCTTTGGCTCCAGTTGAACAATAGCGTCCAGATACTGTTCCGGGTTTTGCACCATACAATCAACCTCAAGCATAAAATTGTCCGTATATTTTTTCATTTTCAAAAATGACTGCATCGGATGGCGTTGTGTAAACGGCCATGACGTATGCGGGACATACACACCATCAACTATATCTATCTGTATGTCACGTGCAATTCCCGCAAGCGATTTGCTCAATCGCTTGATCTCACGCAACGACCCTGCAGGCAATGATGGAACTACAGTAACAGGCAACATATCATCGAGTTATCTGATCAATTTTTTTAATACGTCGCACATGCCGATCAGCTCCAGAAAAATCAAGTGCGAGCCACTGCTCCACCACAGCACATGCTTCTGTTTCAGAAAGAAACCGAGCTCCGAGTGAGAGTACATTTGCGTCATTGTGCGTTCGTGAAAGTTCTATGATCTCTGGATTTCCCCCGTAGTACACCGTTGCTCGTACTCCAGAGAAACGGTTTGCAACCATTGCTTCCCCTTGTCCTGAACCACCCAGAATAACTGCACGCTGTGTCGGCTTTGCCGACACAGCCGCAGCGGCTTTTGCAATAAATTCAGGATAGTCATCCTCTGCATCGTATGAAAGTGCTCCACAGTCGATCACTTCATAGCCCAGTTTGTCACGCACATACGCAACAAGTAGTTCCTTCAGCTCATACCCCGCATGGTCCGTTGCAAAATAGACTGTCGGCTTCATACTACTCGCCTGTTTTTGCATTAAAGAATCGGGACACTGCTGCTGCATGCTGTACCAATGTGTGTGTGTAACTTGTTTCATTGTCATACCATGCAAGTACTTTGACTAGATTTCCATCAACCACTCGTGTCATAGATAAATCAGCAATAGATGCAAATTGTGCACCAATGATGTCAGAAGAAACAATAGGTTCGTCTGTCACTGCAAACAAGTCACTCCACTGGGGCTGTGCTGCTGCTTTTGAAAGTGCTTCATTTACCTCCTCTACAGTTGTTTCTTTTGATGCAACGAAGGTGATATCAACCACAGAACCAACAGGAACAGGAACACGAATTGCAATACCGTCGAATTTACCGGTCAGATCGGTATGTGCCATTGTTGTGGCTACCGCAGCACCTGTTGAGGTTGGTATGATATTTTGTGCAGCAGCACGACCCTTCCGAAAGTCCTTTGCTGGACCATCAACAATTGATTGTGTTGATGTGTACGCGTGTACGGTATTTAAAATCGCTTTCTCAATTCCGATTGCATCTTTCAAAATAGCGACCACAGGACTGGTTGCATTCGTGGTGCATGATGCATTCGAACTGATTGCGCAAGTAGCAAGTGCTGCATCATTTACTCCCATAAGTACAGTCGCGCCTGTTACTCCTGCTGCAGCAGGATCATCTTTAACGGGACCAGAAACAATTACTCGTTTTGCGCCTGCTTCTAGGTGCATTTTTGATTTATCGTATGAAGAGAAAATTCCTGTTGCCTCAAGAACAATATCGATCCCCATGGCTCCCCATGGTAACGCGTTTGGGTCCCGCTCTTGAATAAAATCAATTTTTTTTCCATCTACCACAAGTGCCCCATCGGTAACCTGCACATCAAAACCACTACGTCCATATGCCGTGTCGTATCGTAAAAGGTATGCGAGATTTTCGATATCTCCTAAGTCGTTAATGGCGACAATGTCAAAATCGGGATGATCGTGTGCCATCTTAAAAAATGTACGGCCGATACGACCAAAACCATTGATTGCTATTTTTGCCATAATGAACTATTTGATGAACTTAATTAAGTAGTACTTCAATCATACTGCACACAGAGCGAACGCAACACCTTAATTATCCTCACGTGAGCGTCGCACCACAATAAACCACCACAGTATACTGCACAGCACTACAAAGAGAATCCACGGACAGTACCACCA
>JAUIFS010000019.1 GCA_030430425.1 bacterium
TGACCCAGTAAAGGTAGAACGTGCTGGAGTACAGCACGCAGTGTCTGCAGCCGCAATTCTCCTTACTTCTGAAGCAGCAATAGCCGACGAACCAGAACCAGAAGGAGGCATGCCTGATATGTCTGGAATGGGCGGCGGTATGGGCATGCCAGGAATGATGTAAAGTGAGCAAAGGAACGTAGTGACTATTGCGAACTTTCACAGGACAGTTTAGGTAGATTTGAGCCTTCCTAGCGAAAATCTACCAAACTGGTATCGAGAGAAGAAAAACAATAACTACCAAACAACCCAGTTTGGTAGTTTTTTGTTTAGTAAAATACTGTGCCATGTCTTTCGTGAAAATGATGCGCAATGAAAAAGCGCAAACCGATTTGATTCGCGCTTATTTTTTGCTTTACGCAGGGACTGTATTGGGAACAACGTGTAGTGCATACCCGTACTCTTTTGTGAGTATTAGATCAAATTCTTCAATGTGTTTAAGAAGTTGGCGGATATTATAGATGTGAGTTCTAACGGTTGTCGTGAGCACTTCACTGTTGTGTCCAAGAAGCTTTTGAAGTTTCAACAGGCTCACGCTTTTGCCGGCGGCTTCAATAAGTGCAGTAAGAATCACGCTTTGTTTTTTGGTGAGGTATTGACGTCCCATTTCAGTTTGAATGTATGAATCAGTGACGGTGACATATCCACGAATAAATCCGTCATGTGGTTTCATGAGAGTAGTCATGTAAATCTCCCTGTATTATCTAGTATGATGTATACATAATTTTTTTGATAAACACAAGAAAAGCACGAACCGACTTGGTTCGTGCTTATGTTTTGATTGTGGTTTATCTTGGCTTTGATAACTTGTACCCTTTGCCATACACGGAACGGATCACTTCTCGTGCGAGTTCTGGATTGTTCGGAAACATCTGACGACGTATGTATCGAATCATGTTATCGATAGCTCTTATATTTCTTTCTTCAGGTGTTACATTGTTTGTGCATACGGAAAGCCATTGCTGGATACTTTCCCGCGAACGTATGAGTTCGGGTTTTTGCATCAAAAAATGCATCACATGAAACTGCTTGAAGGGCAGATATACAATTCTCCCACATATGGCGAACTGGTGCCGACATACATCCAAACACATTCCACTGTAAAAAAATAATGTTTCCTCAGGAGGATTGCGGTGGATATTCATGTATTGTTCCTTTCATCTCTGATAGCACACTCAATCTATAAATATATAACCAATATTTTTACACAAACACAAGAAAACCCCAAAGCCATTTGGCTTCGGGGTCGTTTTTTACGCAGCTTTTGCTGCATGTCGCACTTTGCGATGCTCGTCGACCAGGATTTTCGCCATGCTGTCCAGAGCCTTCTTCTGCTTGTGAGAAAACTTGTCAAACATCTCAGCAAGAAGCTCGAGATACTCTTTGGTGTCGATGGTGTCGCGACCAAAGAAGAAGTCCGTGCTTTGTGGCGCACGTTGTTCTGCGAGGTAATCGAGTGCGATGTCGTAGGTGTCATGCACTCTGCGCTTCACCGCATGTGCCTGTTTGTAGAAAGAGGCAGGGAAATCACTTTTTCCTGCGATTGTGCCTGGTTTGTTTGCAAACAATGCGTACAAGGTGATCAGGTTTTGGCATTGTGCTTCAATGAACGGGGTTACATCGGCAGTTTTTTGTGTCATCTCTGACTCCTTTTTACGAAAGTTTTACGAAAGAACGAAGCAGAAAAGATACTGCTGATAACCATGTTTGTCAAGACAAATGCGTGATACAATACAGACACTAGTATATTGAGGTAACGTTACGATTTTATGATTATTACATGGATTATTTTAGGAGTTATTGTAGCCTTAGCAGTATATGCAATTGCTGCATACAACGGCTTTGTTCGCTTAACACAACGTACAAAAGAAGCATGGGCAGATATTGATGTGCAGCTGAAGCGCCGCTACGACCTTATTCCAAACTTGGTTGAAACCGTAAAGGGATATGCTTCACACGAACGAGAAACATTTGATGCAGTGGTGCAAGCACGTGCAGCAGCGACGCAGGTTCATGTTGACCCTGCAAACATCACCCCAGAGCAAATAACAGCAATGGCTGGTGCTGAACAAGCACTTGGAGGAGCGCTCGGAAAGCTTCTGGCAGTAGCTGAAGCGTATCCAGACTTGAAAGCTAACCAAAACTTTGCACAGCTTCAGACTGAACTTTCCGACACTGAAAACAAGATTCAAGCGGCGCGTCGTTTCTACAACACAAATGTACGTGATTTAGTAACTAAACTGCAGCAATTTCCATCAAATATTATTGGAAATATGTTTGGCTTTAAAGAGATGGAATACTTTGAAATAGAAGAAGGTTCACAAGAGCGTGAACCAGTTGCAGTTAGTTTCTAGACAGATCGTATGGCAAAAAAAGAACAAATAACACTTAATGGAGAACCTGTTGGGCGTGTAAAGGCTGGATGGCTCTTGTTTAAAGAAGCATTTCGTTTCATGTGGGCCGACAAAGAGATGTTGTGGGTACCCGTTATTGCTGCCATTGCAAACATTCTCTTGCTTGGTGCAATTATTGCTTTGATTGTGGTTGTGGTGCTGAGCACATCTGAAGCAGTGCTCGAGAAATACCCGGTTGAGTACTTGTTTATGTTCCTTGTGTATCTTGCAGGAGCGTTTACACTCGCACTCTCGCAAGCAGCTGTTGCACATATGGTATTTGTGCGTGCACATGGAGGAGACGCAACGCTCGGTCAAGCACTTACAAAAGCTTTTTCCCACTGGGGAGGACTCTTTGTGTGGTCAGCCATCACAGCGACTGTGGGGCTGGTGCTGCGGGCAATTTACGACCGGTCGGAACTTCTTGGAAAAATCATCACAGCAGTCCTTGGTGCTGCGTGGGGTGTGATGACGTATTTTGTGGTTCCTGCGATTGTCATTGATAACAAAAAACCGATTGAGTCAATTAAGAAGTCTGCCTTGGTGTTTAAGCAAACATGGGGAGAGAGTTTGGTGAGCAATATTTCATTTGGACTGCTGTTTTTCTTGGCGTATCTCTTTGTATTTTTATCACTTGGAGGTTTGGTACTTGCCGCGTATGTACTTGATATCTTTGCATTGATCATTGTTGCTTTTGTGTTGTTTGTGGTTTGGGTCGTAGCATTTGCGCTCGTTTCTTCATCAATTTCAGCAGTGCTTCGGGTATTGCTATACATTTATGCAACTGAAGGGACAGTTCCAGAAAACTTCAACAAGGAACTGCTTGAGAAAATGCTTGCACGCAAGGGGGCTGTTGCTCAACCAGTATCTACTGCAGATGCCGTACAGACAGAAGAGGTTGCACATCATACATCAGAAACACCTCTGGATACCTCTGATCAACAAAACATGACACAATAAGTGTATGAAAAAGGTGTATTACAATAAGCTTGTTCGAGACGCGATAGAGCAAAAGATACACGATAGTGGAGAAGCCTGCAGTGTACGAACTATCACTGATGATCAAGAGTTTCAACAAGAGCTTCTAAAGAAGATTGTTGAAGAAGCTTCTGCACTTTCGCAAGTTCGTTCACGGAAGGAGTTTCTCGATGAATATGCTGACCTTATGGTGGTGCTCGATGCGCTGACTGCAGATATGGAGTTTTCAGAGGCTGATGTGCAAGTTGCGATACAAGAAAATGTTGCAAAGAAAGGTTTGTACAAAAAGCGGAGTTTCTTGCATTGGTCTGAAGACTCTGATTATAAAAGTAATGAAACACCTCAAGGAATTAAAGAATAACTATGACAACACTCTATACACATCAAACACAAAATATTGCCAAAACTTGGTTCCTTATGGGTTCTTTCTTAGTGCTTGTGATTGTTGTGGGGTACGGTATTGCGTGGTACATGGGGAATCCAGCGATTCTGTATGGTGCAGTGGTGTTTGCACTTGGCATGAATGTCTACAGCTACTGGGCTTCAGATAAGCTAGTGCTGCGGATGACCAATGCTGTTGCTGCCGATCCTCAGCAGCATCGAGAATTGATCAATATTGTTGAAAACCTTTCTATTACTGCCGGTCTGCCTATGCCAAAGGTGTATGTAGTCAATGACCCAGCTCCAAACGCTTTTGCAACCGGACGAAATCCAGAGCATGCGGTGGTTGCTGCTACGACTGGTCTGCTCCATATGCTCGATCGCTCAGAGCTTGAAGGGGTGATGGCACACGAGCTTGCACATGTTGGCAACCGAGACATGTTGGTTATGACGGTTGCAGTGGTGCTTGCAGGGTTTATTGCAATCATTGCTGATATGTTCTCTCGTGCATTGTTGTTCGATGGAGGAAAAGACAATAAACACCCAGCGTTTTTGATAGTGGGGATTGTGGGGATATTGCTCGCACCGCTTGCGGCACAACTCATGCAAATGGCAATCTCACGCAAACGTGAGTATCTTGCAGATGCCACAGGAGCACTTCTCACCCGTTACCCAGAAGGACTCGCTTCAGCTTTAGAGAAGATATCGGGTGCAAAAATACCGATGCAAAAAGCAAGTCATGCTACTGCTCACTTATTCATTTCAGATCCGTTTGCAGGAGGGAAGCAGAGTGTGTGGCAGAAAGTGGGTGGATTGTTCCATACACACCCACCAGCGCAAGAGCGTGTTGCAAGACTACGTGATATGCATATTTAATATTTTTTCTCTTCCCCCGAGGTCAAAAAACTGAAAATAAAGCGAAGGAGTGGTCGAGCAGCCTAAGGTGCACGTCTGGAACGCGTGTTGCACGACTGAGGGGGGATGCAGACATAAAACCACCCAAGGAAACCCTGGGTGGGAGTGCAGTTTTTGTAAGGAAAGTGGTAACTGGAATACCGCTTTTTGGTACTTATGGAGTGAATATCATTGAACCTGAATCAAACTTCAGCATAAGTATTAAATTGCCGTCTGGTGCAATCATGTAGCTCGATACATGTGCGAGCATTTCTGCATATGCTGTTTCTTTGGTTTCTCCTGTGCACGCCATTTTGGTTGAAAGAAGTGGTCCAAAGGTTATGAGTGTGTCTTCAACCTCATAGCTACCTGCAATTGTGTTGCAGTCTGTCTGAGACGAAAATTGACCATCTTCCGAAAATGTTGCTGCAAAAGAGGTACTGTCAGCTGGTGTGATGACTGAGTCGTTCGCGTATTGTGTTTCTTTCCAAAACCATGTTTTGTCTGTAATTGCTTGAGGAAGCTTGGTAGCCGATGCTGTTCCTTGCTCAACTACAATACTTTCGCCACTGTGTACCACTCCTGCATCCTCCATTGGCACAGAGTCTCCGTCAGAATCATCGTCAAGTGCTTCAGGAATACAGTCCCCGTCTTGAAGTATAGTGCCATCACCACAGTTTTCATTTTGTCCATCAGTACCGAAATCGTATTTATGAGCGTCTGGATCACCTTGTTTATTTGATTTTAAAACCTCAACGCGACGATACGTATACGCGCTTGCATCTGCAGGTACATTTTCTTTTTCAATTCGTGCAACGGTAAGTTCGTATGCGGTGCCTTCTTCAAAGATAAAGTCTTCAATGGTGTCATAAAAGAGCTCGCCGTTTACCACCAGACAGTGCATCGGTGCAACACCAACGCATTCCTTTTTATAAGGAGCTATAGAAAAAGTAAGTAGCTCTGCTCCAGCAAGGCTCTCTGCTGTGATTGTTGTTCCATTAATTTCAATAGAGGCTTCGCCTTGGTGTTCCCAAAACACCACGGTTTCGTCTTCGTTTGCGTACTTCGCTCCTGAAGCACTCATGATTCGCTCGAGCTCATACGCTGTATTGTCGATACTGAGCTTCATTTTGTCTCCTGTTTGGTCATACTGCACTGTTACAGCGCCTTCGTTGGTCACAAAGGTAGTTGTGTCGTCTGTGTATGTTGTGTTTTCCGGCGCATGCACTTGAGTGGTGAACAGTATGTATCCGATACCAAGTACGATGACACTTGCTGCAATGATAAGAAAAATTTTCATGTCTCTCTTTTTGATGGTTATATGTAATACATACAGTATACGGAAGAATGTGCAGGGAAGGAAGTGAAATGTACAGCAGTAAGGCAGAGGGGGCTAAATCTACATAGAGCTGGTTAAGGGAGTTTTGCCAATGTCTATCAACCAGTTTTGTGTTTACTGCGAGTGTTGGTACACTTGTCGAACGTCTTTGGAGAGATGGCTGAGTGGTTTAAGGCGCACGCTTGGAAAGCGTGTGGGGGTCAACACCCCTCGCAGGTTCGAATCCTGTTCTCTCCGCAAACGTAGACGGCAAATGCGCAAGCATTTGCCGTCTCTACGTTCTGCGAGGGAGAACAGGATTCGAAAAGGTTGCCAGCGATTCTGGAAGAATCGCGACAACCTATACTGGTCATGTAATGACCGAAATTCCTGTTCTCTCCGCTATTGACAGCTAGCACTAAATACTATGTTTTGTGCTAGTCTTTGTTTATGAAGATTACTACTGAGCAGAAAATTAGTGAGTTAAAAGATGTTCTTGAACATGTTGGTCACTATGTTCAATTGCTAAAGAGCGGCAAAGCTTCATACGTAAAACCTTTGTCGGTAGAGTTGAGAAAATTATATTGTAGTGGTGAGGGCAATCGGCTAATAAAACGCGTAGAGGAGGCTCTTGGAGTCGATGTTAAGTTTCCAGTACGTGTCAAAAAAACCTTATATGCCACCTACTTATACTGATGCAAGTGTCGATGAGTACATCGATGAATTTCGCTTTTTTCAAGAAGGTAAAGAATATACTAGAAGGGATATTATTCATATGGTTGCTGATAAAAAGGGGGCTCACTTAGATGATAAAGAAAAACCTTTTCATAGGTTTGAAAAGACGACTATACTACCCGTCGGAAATCCAAGTAAAGAAGGTGTGTACCCCCTAGGTACAAAATATTTAATTGATATTGGTCAAACAACATTAAGAGTTGTGGGAGAGTATATTGAAGAAATTGACACAAAATAATAAGTGCTCGAGACACTATAAAATTGGTTTCAATATATTACTGAACCGGTCAAGCAGGGCTTGGTATCACACGGTTCTAACTCGAGACCGCCCACAAATACCAAAACGAACCTGTTATACTACTACCATATGGACACGCAAACGTACCTCACACTCGGATTTACCTTTCTTGTTGGCTGTTTTTCTGGAGCGTATTTATATATCACCGTGTTTTCGCCACAGTATGTGGGGGATGGGTTTGAAGATCCTTCAGAAATTACACTACGCATACAAGGGCAGGCGTACGGTGGTTGTGACCGGGCTGGTTCTTGTCCCTCATTTCAACTTGAAAATAACCGAAAATATACATACAAAGCACCTGCATCATACTATGATGATGCGGAAGCGTTGGTTGTTACAGGAAAGATGGACCGAAGCTCTTTTAAGGACCTAACCAACATGCTTGTTGATACAAACTTTGCTATTTTGCAACAACGGTCAGACAGAAACTGTGAATCGTATGTTGATGGTATTGATTATCACTATGAGATTATCCTCCAAGGTGAGCAGTATGGTTTAGATACTTGTGGCACAGCATTTAATGGCTCTGCTCTTGAACGTAGCCTGCGTCCACTTTGGGAAACTTTTGCAACCACCAGCGACGACTTGCCATATATCTTAGAAAGAGGGATGACGGGAGCGGCGTACGATGCAATAGACGGCTGGTTCCAGTACGACGAAAAACGTGCTGCACAAAACTAGACAAAGGAACGAACTGTGGTGATATAGGGTATTTTGAAATAACCATATGCGCTGGGCGTATTAATTACAGAAGCGGCCACTGAATGGAGCTTCGTTTGGAAAAAGATATAAGTTCGAACAATCTAACCAATATATATTAGTACAACAATAAGTAATATAGACATGAATACAAAAACAAAAGCGTTACTCATACCGATTGCTGCATTTGCAGTCACGGTAACAGGCGCGCAGGCATTTAACAGCGAAGTGCTTGAGAAAGCAGGACTCAGCGGAGAACAAATAAGTGCGTTTGAACAAGCACACGAACTCAGAAAAGAAGGAGATAAGGAGGCAGCACGAGACGTGATTGTAGAGGCGGGTATCGGTATAGATACCATGCATGCAGTACGCGAAGCAATGCAGACGCATCGCAAAGAAATGAAAAGTGAGATGCATACCGCTATTGAAAATGAAGATTATGAAGCATTTCTCGAAGCAGTTGCAGGCTCACCGCTTTCAGACATTATTACCACTGAAGATGATTTTGCTCGCTTTGTAGAAGCACATACACTCCGTGTTGAGGGTGAACATCAAGCAGCGCGTGAAATTATGGAAGACTTAGGTTTTGAACCTAAAGAACGTGATGGAAAAGGACATCGTATGCATCGAGGAATGCATGATGGGGAGAAAGGTTATCGTGGATAGGTACGTTCATAAGAGTACAGATTAAAATCCCACACAAAAACGAAGCAAAATGCTTCGTTTTTGTTATTATTACGGTATGAAAATGATTTGCTCGACAATTGTATTGTTTTTGATGTTTTCTGCTACTGTTACAGCTTCTGAGTTGAGCGTTCAAGAGAATCAGGCACTTCCGCTCACTATTGATGATCCTGCAGCAGCTGAAACATACTATGGAGTACTTACCGAAGGACCTTATACATATCAATTTCGAGTTTCTGGTGAGCCTATCACTTTTAGTGCACAACTTTCCAGCGTCGGTCGTGAGGTTGCTGAAGCCAACCTTTCGTTGATTCTTGTGAAGAATGAGAAGCGCGGTGTTTCTGAGATTGCTCGAAGGCGCGCAGAAAGTGCACAGTGGACTGTAGCGTACAACGCTGCACTGGGACTTTCGTTTATTGAAGGAGAGGTGCTTGAAGCAACCCTTGAAGAGGGAGTATATAAACTTGAGGTGAGTACACCTGAAAATCTTTCTCCTTTTAGGCTTGCAGTAAATGGTGGTTCGAAACCTTCATATACAGAACTGTTCATGGTTCGCGATGTTTTTGAGAGGAGTATTTTCAGTACGATTCGTACAGCACGCATTGCACTACCTTTGCTGTTGATTTTAGGAGGTTGGTTATATATACGAAAAAGAAAACATGCTTAAGTTTCTGATTATGCTTGTAGCAGCATTAGTACTTGCATACTACACCTACTGGGCAGCTACAGGCATCTACTTTGACGTACCATTTTTTGAGTTTGTATAATCCTTATTTTATCATTAATGATAAAACAAGGATTTGTGTGTTTGTGTGAGTTTTATATTTTATGAAGAAAAAGAATACGGTTACAAAGAAAGGGGTTGCAGAAAAAGAAGGTAATAAGAGTATAAGCCAGTGGTTTGTGTATATACTGCGATGTGCTGACGATACCCTGTACACAGGAATAACCACTGACGTAGAGCGTCGTGTGCGTGAGCATAATGGCGAGCTTAAAGGAAAAGGGGCAAAGTGCACGCGGGCACGACGTCCAGTGCAATTGATATATACAGAATTATGCGCTGACCGCAGTGATGCCGGAAAGCGTGAGTGGGGGATAAAGCAGTTATCGAAAAATCAAAAAGAAAAACTTATTAAAATTGCTAGACATTAGACCATTACATGGTATTCTAGTGCCGTATTTGAGCACAGCTCGAACAGCTGGCGCTTTTTTATTTCAAAACAAATTAATTATTTTTATGAGTCAAGACATTCGAAATATTGCGATTATCGCACACGTAGACCACGGAAAAACAACACTCACCGACGGTCTTATGGAGTTTACTGGTGACCGACAAGGTGACGCGTCAATGGATAATAACGCTATCGAGCAAGAACGTGGTATTACTATCTACGCAAAAAACACCTCGGTAACGTACAAAGACACGAAGATCAACATCGTTGACACACCTGGTCACGCCGATTTCGGTTCTGAGGTGGAGCGTGTATTGCGCAGTATTGACTCGGTGCTTTTGGTGGTGGATGCACAGGAGGGTCCGATGCCGCAGACACGATTTGTTTTGAAGAAATCTCTTGAGCTTGGTCTGAAGCCTATTGTGATCATCAACAAGATCGACAAGCCAGCTGCTGATCCTGACAAGTGTGAAGAGCAAGTGCTCGAACTCTTTTTGGAGCTTGGAGCTGATGATGAACAGTCAGACTTTGAGGTTGTGTATGCGGTAGGGCGTGACGGTACTGCAAAGCGAAAGATGGAAGACGAACTGACTGACCTTGCACCAGTACTTGATTGCATCCTTGAGACTGTACCCGCTGCAAAAGGGTATAACGAAGGCGATCCGCTGCGGGCACAGGTGTTTAACCTTGCGTATGACAACTTTCTTGGACGACTCGCGGTGGCGCGTATCTATGACGGAAAGGCAACAAAAGGACAACAAATCTTCATTAAATCTGAAGATGGTGTACGAAAAGGAAAGATTGTAAAGATTTCTGGCTTTAAAGGGGTGCAACAGGTTGAGCTCGAAGAAGCGTTTGCAGGAGACATTGTGCTTATTGCAGGTCTTGAAGATATTAATATTGGTGAAACACTCACTGACAATGAAGAGGCGGAGCTTTTGCCTGCTATTAAGGTTGATGAACCAACTATTGGGATGCAATTCCTAGTGAACTCTTCACCGTTTGCAGGACGAGAGGGGAAGTATGTAACTTCACGACAGATTGGTGAACGACTTGAGAAAGAGCTTGAGGTGAACGTAGGACTGCAGGTAGAAACGGTGGGCGACGTGTTTAAAGTGTATGGACGTGGAGAAATGCATATTTCTGTACTGCTTGAGACTATGCGCCGCGAAGGGTACGAACTTTCGGTGTCACAGCCACAGGTAATTATTAAGGAAGTTGATGGGATGAAGTCTGAACCGTTTGAGGAGGTAACGATTGATATTCCTGACGAGTTCCAAGGAGCAGTGATTGAACGTCTTTCAAACCGAGGGTTCATCATGCAAAACATGATTACTCATGGAAACCAAGTACGATTGCTCTTTGAAGGTCCTACCCGAGGACTGCTTGGGTACAAAAACCAGTTTGTGGTTGATACAAAGGGTGAAGGTATTCTTGCTTCACAAGTGATCGGTTTCCGTCCATACGCAGGAGAGATCAAGAAACGACAAGTTGGCTCTATGGTGTCTATGGCACAAGGGAAAGCACTTGGCTTTTCACTCGCGAACTTGCAGACTCGCGGAGAGCTATACATCGATGCCGGTACTGAGGTGTATGAAGGTATGGTAGTTGGAAACACTGCAAAGGGTGAAGAAATGATGGTGAACCCAACAAAAGGGAAGCAGTTGACCAATATGCGATCATCAGGAAACGATGACGCAATCAAGATCACTCCGCCAAAGAAGATTTCCATTGAAATAGGACTTGAAATTATGGCTGATGATGAATACTTGGAAGTGTGTCCACAGTCAGTTCGACTGCGAAAGCAGCAGCTGAAAGAGAGTGATCGGAAAAGAGCTAAGTAAAGTGAGCAAACGAGCGTAGCGACTATTGCGAACTTTCACAGGACAGTTTAGGTAAAACCGAAACCCTAACGAGGTTTTACTAAACTGGTATCGGGACAATATGTTGAAACTAATCTACAATAAGTTGAATAACTTATATAAAAAACGCGACCCTTTGGGTCGCGTTTTGCGTCATGTTGTACGGCGAGCTGACACGACACGATTGTGCTGCTCATTGCTAGCAATGTGGAAAGTAACTGGAACACCCGCAACGCTTGTGTTTTGCAAAACTCGGTCTAGGAGTTGATCTGCGTCTATGCGCTTGAAAACACTGTCTAGAATTTTAAACTCCATGAAGATGCCCTTGGGGACATTCACCGTCATGCGGCAATCAAGCCGTGATATTACATGCGGTATAAGCATTACTTCGTCTACTGGAATGTTGTATTCCTGGGCAATTGCTTTACAAAGCGCGACATTATCTTTGATCATGAAATCACGACATTGGTCAAATTCTTTTGTGTCCGCTTTTACCGTGCAGGTAATCAAGATCTTCATCAGTCTGCCTCCATCTTGACTGTTGTTACTTCGAGTAAACTACGGTTTTGCGATTGATTTGTCAACGTATGTACATTTTTTACAACTTGTGTTTATATTCATAAAAAGTTATTTACAGAAAGGAGGGTTTGATGGTTGCAAGACATGCTTATCGCAAAAATAAGGCAAAGGTGCAGAAAGCTCGTGCACGCCAGCGTAAGAAAAATCACAATGTACGGAAGCGAATTGCACGACAGCGACATCAAGAAAAGTTTGAAAATGGTTGTCGCCAAGTGAGGCAACGGAAATTGCGTCTCGCGCGGTCCTATCTAAATCGTTTTGGATGGTCTGATTGTAGACGTGCTCTTGTTTTTTCTTCTCGTTGTATCCCTGATAGGGAGGTGTTGTTTCGGGAGGTACCGCACCATACAGCAAATCTACACCCACGGTCATACCGCTCGGTGTAGAAAACGCGCGACAATTGTCGCGCGTTTTCTCTTATTTTTCTACACCTAGTTCTTCAAGAAATGCTTTCAGTTCTGCTCCTGCAATCTTTCGGTATTGGTTTGGCTTGAGCTCACCAAGTTCAATGTTAGCAACGCGTACACGCTTCAGGTCTTGTACTTGGTAGCCACACGCTGCGCACATACGACGGATCTGATGCTTCTTTCCTTCGGTAAGGGTGATTGTCACCTTACGAGCATTCTTTTGTTTCTCAGCTTTTGCGGGCTTTGTTACGTATCCTTCAATATCAACTCCTTTTGCAAAGTTGTTAATGAGAATACCGGTTACATTTTTATCAACCGTGACGTCATACTCTTTTTCATGAGCTGCTTCCGGGTCCAAAAGTGGTCCGGTAATGCGTCCATCGTTTGAGAGAATAATAAGCCCCTCAGAGTCTTTGTCGAGACGTCCAATAGGATGTACGTCGGTTATCTTATAGTCACGCTGTAAACGCGTGAGGATGTCAGTTTCGCCCTCTGCAGGGGAGTGTGTGATGATACCGCGTCCTTTATAATAGGCAAGGTATTTCTTTTCCTTGGTTTTTCCTGCGAGTTCAACAATGTCACCCTCTTCTACCTTTTGACCCATTTGTGCAGGCTTTCCATTTATTAAAATAGCCCCTTTTTCTATAAGGGTGTCTGCTTCTCGTCGTGATGCCCAGCCTTGCAAAGCTGCGTACTTATTGATGCGCATAGGAAATTCCATATGCCGGCTACAGTACAATAAAAAAGGCTGGTTGTACAGTACGTACAACCAGTAAGTTAATCAAGAAAAGGAAAGAAGACTCCTGCTGAAATAATCGGATGTAAAGTAAGAATGAGATGGTGGGTCATCTCGTTATCCGTTGCAACAATTCCTGTTCCAATGTAAGACTTCTTATCATTAGTAACGATGTCAAAATGTGCCCCTGTGTATCCATCGTTTGCTGGTGTATCTTCAAAACCGTAAAGGAAATTTCCTTCAGGGTCATTGTAGAGACTACGTAATGCACGAATGATGCTGTGGTCCCGAATTTCTTGCTCTGAATACATTTTTTCCTCCTGTGCGACCATTTCTAAGCCTAATACAAAATCATTGCTATTCAAAATATTTATGCTATTATTTCGGCTTCATGTCAACTAATCGAGAACATATTGGGTCGCACTACGATGTGATTGTCGTAGGAGGTGGACCATCAGGGATGATGGCTGCTGGGAAAGCTGCTGAAAAGGGCAAGCGAGTTTTGCTCGTGGAGAAGAACAAGCAACTTGGCAAGAAGCTGTCTATTACTGGGGGTGGACGGTGCAACATTCTCAATGCTGAGAAGGATACACGTATACTTCTTGAGAACTATGGTGAGGCGGCAAAGTATCTCCACTCGCCATTCTCGCAGCATTCTATGCAGGACTCTTGGGATTTTTTTGAGTCTCGAGGACTTCCGATTGTCGTGGAAGCACGCAAACGTGCATTTCCTGCGTCGCAAGACGCAAAAGACGTCACCCG
>JAUIFS010000020.1 GCA_030430425.1 bacterium
ACCTATATAGTTAATGTAATAGTATTGTATTTAAATTATGCCATCACTTTTTGCGCGTTTTCGAGCAATCGAAGAAAAGGATAAAGCAGCTGTTGTGCGCAAACTTATGCAAAGCAGTACACCAAATTTTGACTTTTTCTATCTTATAGGATTGTCAGTTTTTATGGCGACACTTGGTCTTCTTGCCGATAGCCCGTCTATCGTTATTGGAAGTATGCTTATTGCTCCTATTTTGTATCCAATTCTTGGTATTGCACTGGGACTTTCTATGTCAAATATTGAAGTGCTGGGTCGCTCCACCGTAACACTAACGAAATCAATTGCTATTAGTTTGGTTCTTGCTGTTGTTGCAACATTGTTGTTTGGTGATGGTTTTGTCACCAATGAAATGATTTCTCGACTTGATGTTTCTACCGTACATTTCCTTGTTGCGGTTGTAGCAGGAGCTGCAGTTTCATTTGCATTAGCGCAGCCCGAATGGAGCGAAACACTCCCAGGTATTGCTATTTCTGTTGCGCTTATCCCGCCGTTGGCAGTACTTGGTTCAGGTATTGCAATGCTTGATATGGTTGTTATATCGGGAGCATTTAATATGGTACTTTTCAACTTTTTAGGCATTTTACTTGCTGCAGTGGTAACATTTTCACTTATGAATTTGCATGAAAAGCAGAGTATTGCAGAATCAACCATTCGTCAGGAAGAAGAAAAGCAGCAGAAAGAGCAAGAGGCAATTGCTGCAGTGGTTGAGGAGAGTGCAACCAAGCGTGTATCAGAAAAACACACCTATGAAAAACATGTATATGAAAAATAATAAATGTAAACATATAATCGCACTCTTTGCCGTTTTATGTGTGACGATACCGCATGTATTGTTTGCAGAAACAGTCCTGCGCACCGGGGAGAATGTATCAGTTGAAGCAGAACAGACAGTAGAAGGGGACTATTACGTTTCTGTTGGTCCTGTGGGGAAAACAGTTATGTCTGGTTCTGTACTTGAAGACATGCTCGCTTTTGGAGCCTCGATTGTTGTTAATGGAGCAGTGGGGGAAGATGTCTTGCTGCTCGGAGGGACCGTTGATGTGTTGGCTCCTGTTGGTGGTGACGTTCGTGTCGCTGCGGGTGAAGTAGTTATTTCGCAAACCGTAGGAGGCGATGTTTTTGTGTTTGGTGGAACCACAGCAATTTTATCAACGGCAACCATAGAGGGCGATGTCTTTGTGTTTGGAGGGAGTGCAGTGATAGAAGGAGATGTACAAGGCTCGGTGTATGGAAAAGTTGAACAAATGAACATCAATGCAACTGTTGCAGGGGCTGTCGATGTATACGCGCCTGCAGGTCTGACACTTTCTGAAAAGGCAGTCATCAAAGGTGATGTGTCGTATGGAAGCATGCGTACAATTGTGCGTAGTCCACAGGCGGTGATTGAAGGTGCTATTCATGAAAAGCCAAAAGAAGTGCATACAAGCAAGGATCAGTTACGATCAGTTTTAGTGCCATTGTTTATAGTACTCTTTACTGTGTTGTCACTGTATCTCTTGGGTAAGACACATATTCAGTCTGTTGTTGAGGAAGTGCAAGCAAAACCTGCAAAGAGCATGTTGCTTGGATTAGGATTATTGCTGTTGGGTCCAATTGCTGCAGTGTTGTTACTGGTGTCAGTGATCGGCATGTTTGTGGGGATCGTTACGCTGTCGCTACTTATTGCATTGTATGTTGTTGCACTTGCACTTTCTGGTGCGATATTTGGCATTATGATTGCACGCATTTTCGACAAAAGAGCACCTCTTTCGCTTCCTATAGTTGTATTGGGAACGGTGTTGCTGTATGGCGCAGTGATGATCCCGGTGCTCGGTGTATTTTTGGTAGTGGTACTTGTCAGTACTACCTTGGGAAGTATGGGACTGTTAGTGTATAAGCACTTTGCGTAGCAACTAGAGTTGTTATGACTCGGTATAAGAAAAAGATTCGCACAGAACGCGTGCGGCGCATGAATACGGTACTGCAGAAGTTGTATCCTGAGGCAAAAATAGCACTTAATTTTTCAAATGACTTTGAGTGTCTTATTGCGGTCCAGCTTTCTGCGCAATGCACCGATGAACGGGTGAATCTTGTGACAAAAAAACTTTTTAAAAAATATACAACACTCGATGCATACGCAAACGCTTCACGTGAAGCAATGGAGCAAGATGTGTACCAAACAGGGTTCTACAAAAATAAAGCTAAAAATATAATTGCAGCGGCAAAGATGGTGCGCGATGAATATGGCGGACAGTTGCCACGTACACTGGAAGACATGATTCGTATACCGGGAGCAGCACGCAAGACAGCAAATGTTGTACTTTCAACACTTTATGGCATAACTGAAGGAATTGCTGTGGATACACATGTACGTCGCTTTGCAATTCGTTTTGATCTGACTGACTACACTGATCCTGTTCGTATTGAGCGTGATCTTATGGAAATAATGCCACAAGACATGTGGTGGGGTTTTAACCATCGTTTGGTGAATTATGGTAGGGACTACTGTAAAGCGCACAAGCATGATTGCCGGGCACATCCGCTGACGCCAATATACCCAAAAGCAAATACACGGTGGCCAAAAGCTCGCTCATTTTGATCATAGAGAAAAAGCTCCGTCAATGCCTTGTGCTTTTGAGAGTGGTGGTAGTATGTAGATACTATGAAAGTACTGATTGCGGTTGTTGATGATTTGTTGGTGTTTGCCAGAACTGCCTTATTTGGTTCACAGAGAGTTGTGATGGAGACGCCCACTACTCATGTTGATACTGTTGAAACCTATGTACAAACGTTAGAAAAATCTGCTGCAGCTGCTTCGTCCCCACAGCCTCCTGTGTCTGAAGCACTGCTACATACAGGTGAGCAATACTTTGTAGGCACTATTGATGCCTCTCTGTACGCAGACCCTACCATTGTATTTGATAACATGGTGCGTACTGTGCCATATGCGCAACCAGTGCGTTTACTGCAGCTTCAGGGGCGTTGGGCGCAAATTCGTTTTGACGATACCGTTGGGTGGATATTGAAAGATGCGTTGTGTAGTGCAGCGCGTGATGTCTTTCCAGAATTTTCACCACATGAGGTGTACACAGCGGACCATCCTCAAACCATTAAACTCCGTGCATACATCAAGGATGAATTTGGTGGCGCGCAAGGCATGTTTCCACTTACTCCTGAGGAATACGTGTATTACAAGTTGCTGCAAAAACGACATCACATACATTGGGACGGCGAACGTTCACGACTTGCAGGTACATGGCAACGTAAACTAAAAGGGAAAATGGGTATCTATAGTCATGTGCAACCTAAAACTGAGTCAGCGATGGAGTATATTGTTGACGATATGGGGTATATCGCGTTTGTTGAAGCTGTGTTTCCGGACAAAAGCATTAAGATTTCTCAGATTCTTCCTGAAGGAGAGGCAGTATATTGTGAACACACAATGCTTCCTGAGGAGTGGAAAGAGCTGCGCCCCGTTTTTATAACTGTTGCATAGGTATAGAATGTGCGTGTATTTTGCTATACTGAATGGTATGCAAAAGGTAGCCTTCTTTGATATTGATGGGACAGTATTTCGTTCAAGTCTTTTTATAGAGCTGATTGAAAAACTAATTGAAGATGGAGACTTTCCAACTGAAGCTGTAGACGAGTACAAAGCTGCATATGAGCGTTGGCTTAACCGAGAAGGTGGGTACGAGGCGTACATTGAAGCAATGATTGCAACGTTTTTTAATCACATTAAAGGAGTGCACTACGGAACTGTTGCAGACGCTGGCAAAGAACTTATTGAAGTGCATAAGAAACGTGTCTATCGATACACACGTGACCTTATCCGAAAGCTTAAAGCCGAAGGATACTACGTGGTTGCTATATCGCAGTCACCGAAAGCTATTCTTGATCAGTTCTGTGCATCATATGGTTTCGACAAGGTGTATGGTCGTATGTATGAAATAGGTCCTACCGACCGCTTTACTGGTGTGGTACTTGAAGAAGAAATCATTAAGGATAAAGCAAATATTGTTGCACGGGTGTTAGAAAAAGAGTGGGTGACAAAGAAGGGTTCTGTTGCGGTAGGAGACACCGAAGGTGATATAACCATGTTTGACTCTGTCGATCAGCCAATTTGCTTCAATCCTAACAAGAAATTGTATGACCATGCCCAAAAAATGGGATGGAAAGTGGTGGTAGAGAGAAAGGATGTAATTTACGAAATGTAGCGAGCTTATTTTACTAGATGAGGTTCAGATATTTTTGATATACTACCGACAATGAAAAAGAAATTATATCGAAATACAGAAGAAAAGATGATTGCGGGAGTTCTTTCGGGGCTTGCTGAGTATTATGAGCACGATGTGGTGCTGTACCGACTCTTGGCGGTTGTTGCTCTGATTCTTACAGGACTTATGCCTGGGGTGCTCATCTATCTTGCGGCATGGGTAGTGATCCCAGAAAAGCCGTCTGTAGAGCCAGTTTCAAAGGAAGACTACACGGTATACAATTAATGACCAAAAAAGAATGTCAGTTTATACAGACAGTCAGAGGTTTCTATCAAAAACAAGGTAGACATGCTTTACCGTGGCGAAAAACTAAAAATGCATACAGGATACTTGTTTCAGAGGTAATGTTGCAGCAAACACAGGTTGATCGTGTGTTGCCAAAGTATAAAGCATTTTTAAAGCAGTTCCCAACGGTGCAGAAGCTTGCTGAAGCTTCTTTGGGAGAGGTGTTGATTATGTGGCAAGGGCTTGGATATAACCGTCGTGCGAAAATGCTCCATCAGTGTGCTCAAGAGGTCGTAAAAAGTCATAACGGTCGTTTCCCGCGCGGTTTTGAGGCTCTGAAAGCACTTCCTGGTATTGGTCCATACACAGCGGGGGCAGTCTGTGCGTTTGCGTATAATCAAGCGGTACCGCTGATTGAAACAAATGTACGCACGGTGTACATTCATCATTTTTTTCATGATGACTATGAGGTGCCTGATGCAGAGGTAATGGCGCTGGTGGAGCGAACACTTGATTACACTAGTCCACGAGAATGGTACTGGGCATTGATGGACTATGGTTCGTATTTGAAGAAAACCATTGGGAACAAAAATACACAGAGTAAGCACTACACTAAGCAGTCGAAGTTTCAAGGGAGTGACCGACAGATACGAGGCGCTCTTGTGCGCTTACTTACTCAAGAAGGAAAGCTTTCACGTATAAAAATCCTCAAACTACTTTCAGAGTTTGAGGATATTCGCATAGATGCACAGTTAGAAAAACTTCTTGCAGAAGAAATGATTATAAAAGAGGGAAGAAGCTATGTACTGCCCTAAGTACTTGTGTTAGGTATTTTTTTCTTTATACTGCACCTTAGTCTGTAGATGAGGAGAACAACTAATGAACACGATTGCAAAACAACAAGTGACTCTTTCTGAATTTACACGAGGTGTACTTATCGGAATCTGGTTTAATCCAGATGTTGATGGGTATGTGGGAAAGTATGATAGGTTTCAGTTGTTGAAGTTTGTATTTAATTCCAAGCTTAAAAGGATGTTGGAAGAAGCAGATCTTGCAGATGTGCACAAAGAGACGTTGCAAAATCGTATGCAAAAAACAGCAAATGATCTACCAAAATCATTTCTCTTCCAGCTTTCAGCCCGACGGTTGGAAAAACTTGCAAGTCAACTGTGATAAAAACCCGAGCAACTATGCGCGGGTTTCTCTAGTCTTTGTAGACCAGAAGGTGTAGATGAAGATGCCGAATGATGGAGCGTCCTTTGGAGAAGTTTTCAAGTATTGCGTCATAGTGATCTTCTTCTTCAAAGAGATTAAGAAGATATTTGTACTCATTCCACTCATCACGCGTACACTCGGACATCTTTCCAAACACGCGCTTTGGCACAAGCATGTGGTGCTCCTTAGCAATAAGATCGTAGGGATAGAGGTTTTCAATGATATTCCAGTGTTCAAATGATCGTATGACACGTTCATGGTCTTCAGAAAGGTCTTTTACCATACGAAAATCCTCATGGGCAGTTTGCTCCGCTTTATATGCATCGATTAGTTTTTGTGATCGCAGTGCCATGTGTAAATGCTGGCTAGTGTACTGATAATAAACGATATTGCAACTATTTTGTGTCTTTTAAGAGCATTGTAAAGAAAAAACCAGGGAGCATGAGAAAACCAAGTACAACAAACATAAGCTGGAATGGAATATAGAGAAGCGTAAGCGTGCCGATAAGTGACCCCAGGAGCATTGCCAGTGGTCGGGTAAGTCTAAAGAAACTCATGATGTTTGCATCAGTTCCATCAGTTTGCTTAAAGAAGTAGCTTTCAGTGGTCGCTTCTACTAATGAAGCTCCAGCACGGCTGATAAACATAAGTACCATCCATGCGACAATGGATGCTGTTGCCATGAATGATATCCATGAGGCACTTACCGCAAGTACAAGAAATCCTGCTGCCATCATTTCTTTTTCACCGATGTATTTGTCTGCAAGAATGCCAATAGGGTACTCAAGGAGTACGTATGCAAAGAGACCAACAGCAATAATGACCCCAATTTTATCCCAGGTAAGACCAATTTCTGTTGCAAGGTAAAGAGGGAAATAAATAACCATCCATGCAAAGAATAATTGTAGTGTGAAGTGTGCGAGGAATACATTGCGAATATCTTTCACTTCCCAAAAGTCATGAATCGCATCCAATACTCGTACTTCTTTGTACACTGGGTCACAGAAGTGTCTAAAGCGACCAAGAATGATAAGAATAAAGATAGAAAAGATTGCGGCAGAAACGTGGTAGGCGTTGTTGAGGTTCTCACTGTGTTCACCCACAATAAACCCAAGCGTGAGCGGGGCACACACTGCAGCGAGACTCATGAGGGTAAGTGTCAGCCCCCGCTTACTCCCCGTAGAGCCTTCATTGTTTCCGATCAGGCTTTCAGAAAATATATCTATGTTCAGGTAGAGAAGTGGGTTAAGTACTAAAAATGCAACAAACGCAACGATTGCAGTTGATGCATCGTTGGTAAAACCAAGTGTCAGGAGTGCAATAACCTCCAGTAGTGCAAAAATGAGTGTTAGCGGTGCGTTGCCAACTTTGCGTAGTACGCGGGAGATAAACAAGAAAGAGAGTACTGCCAGAGCAGAGCCGATTGTATACATTGCACCAATTACCTCAGTGCTTGTAAATTGTTCCATGAAGGTGGAGTTGCTGTAGGCAACTAAAAGCCCATGAAAGTTGAAGATGATCGAAAGTAAGTAAATAAGCCAAAACTGGATCTTATCGCTCCAATCGCAGGTAAATGTGTGTCTTCTGTAGAGTGTCATAGTTGCGTATATTGTAACAACTACATACCATAAAGTTATGAAAAGACAGGGGACAGCAATCTCATGTCTTCCTTATATAGCGATCGATCGCTATATAATAAGAAAATACCCGCAATGTTGCGGGTGTTTTCTTGAATTTGGCTGGTTAAATACCAATTAACACCGGGATCACCATAGGTGACTTCTGTGTTTTTTGCATGAGGAAACCTGAGACAGTGTCTGCAAGTTCATCCTTAACCATATCGAGATCGATCGGGTGCATTTTTTCAGTATTCTTCTCAACAGTCTTCTTGATAAGTACACGTGCTTCAGAAAGCAGCTGTTGATTCTCTCGTAGGTACACAAACCCTCGAGAAATGATGTCTGGTGACTTTCGTAGCTTTCCAGTCTTTGTGTTTACCGTTGCGATAATCACAAACATACCATCTTCGGCAAGTGACTGCCGATCGCGGAGTACCACTTCTTGACGTGCTCCAACGGTGAATCCATCTACATAGATAAGTTCGCTTGGTGCACGCTCTTTGTGTACGACCATGGTTTCACCATTGGTGATATCAACAATGGTTCCGTTGTCGGGCACTGCGATGTTCTCTTTCGGGAAACCATTTTCAACTGATGCGTACATGTGACTCTTCAGGTGGTAGTGGTGTCCATGCACCGGCAGTAGGAATTTTGGCTTTACGGTTTGTTGTACCCAGATAAGCTCTCCAGCGTTACCATGTCCTGAAGAGTGAACTGCTGCCGAACGGTAATTGATTACCTTCACGTTCTTTCGATAAATGTTGTCCTTCAGCTTCTGCACCGCAATTTCGTTACCAGGAATAACTGAAGAAGAGAGTACGATCGTATCTCGCTCAGTGAGCTTGATGAACTTATGCTTGTCTGTAGCCATACGCATGAGTGCAGCGAACTCTTCGCCTTGCGCACCGGTTGAGAGTACTACAATGCGGTCTGCTGGGTAGTCTCCCATGTCGCCAGCGTTAATAAACGTATCTGGCTTTACCTTAAACAGCTTTGCAGTAAGGGCAATGTCGATGTTGGTCTTGATTGAGCGACCTTCCATCACTACCTTCTTTCCAGCAGCTTCACATGCGTTAATGATACTAATGAGTCGATCAAACTGTGACGCGAACGTCCCGATGATGAGTCGACCTGTTGCACCGTTAATGATTTCTTCAAGTGAGTTGAATACCGCTCCTTCCGGTGCTGACCAGCCACTTCGGTCTGCATTGGTTGAGTCGCATACGAGAAGGAGGTTGTTGTTTTCGCCAACTTTTTCCCAGTCTTTTCGTTCTTCAGGAATAACCTCACCATCTTCATGTGTCAGCTTTATGTCACCAGTGATAACGACATCTCCATGCTTTGTTTTTACCGAAACGCCCATAGCATCGGGAATGGAGTGGGTTACTGGGAATGTTTCGATTTTCGTTGACCCAACGGTAAAAGAGTCACCCTCTTTTACAACGTTCATTTGAACCGGATCGAGGTGCGGGAATTCTTCTTGACGCTTTAAGATCATCAACGAAGTGAGGTATTGGGTGTAGATTGGAGGGTTGCCGATTCGTTCCATTACAAAAGGAATACCCCCAATATGGTCAAGGTGACCGTGTGTTACCACGAGTGCACGAATTTTGTGCTTTCGTTCTTCTAGATACTGCGTGTTCGGTAGAATATAGTTGATACCTGGTGCGTTTTTGTCAGGAGAGACAAACTCAAAACCGATATCGAAGATGATGATATCGTCCTTTGTTTCTACAATGGTCATGTTTCGACCAATTTGCTCAACTCCAGACATAGGAATCACGCGTACAGTGTCTTCGTCGGTAACTTCAGGGAGTACCACTGCTCGTTCGTCTTTCTGTGCCATGCGGTGGGTTAGTGCAGGGTTAGTCATGCTGCGACGACGATTGTTTCGCCGGTTGCCACCACGTGACCGCTTTTTGTTTGTTGTTTTTGTAGTCGCACGTTTCTTTGGTGTGCTGTGTGTAGACGCTCCACCAGACCGTGGGCGTCCTTGCCCTCGTGATTGGTTTCGATTTCGATTGTTTCGATTTCGATTTCGCGAGTTTCCTGTTCGTGTTGATTGTGTACGTTCTTTCGTTTCTTTTTGATTGTTCATAATTAATTAATTTCTACTATCTCTAGTGAATAGTGGAGAAAATCCATCGTAATGGATGTTCTCAACTACCAACTAGGAAGAATTGCTAATTGTTGGTGAATACTGGCCAGAGCGCATCTGCGGTCATGTGCCATTGTGTAATATTTGCAAAACGCTCACTTGGTGTACTAAGTTTTCCGAAGTTTGGCGTTGATACAGCGGTATCAAGTACATAGCTAAACGTAGGCACAAAAAGGAATACCGCAGGCACCTCTTCGGCAATAATGTCTGCAAAGGCAGTGATTGCTTCAGAGCGTTCAGCTGCATCTTCAGTTTCCCGTGCTTTGACAAGCAGAGCGTCCGTGTCGATGTTTGTGTAGCGTGCAATATTTAACCCAGGATCATCTTTTTGCGATGAGTGCCAGAACGGATACAGGTCGACCGTGCGTCCAATATCATTCCCAAAAAGTAATGCTTCAAAACTCCGTGGTCGAATAATAGCTTGTACTAAATCTGTTTGTTCATATTGTTCAGTTGCAACTTGCACTCCAACTTCCTCCCAAGCTTGTGCAATAAAGGCAGCTGTTTCGTCGAACAACGGTGTATTAGCGGTGCTTATAGACACAGAAAGTGTCACCATTTCCTCATCAATTTCTTTTTCCCAAAAGCCGGATTCATTTTGCTCCCACCCACCAGCGGTGAGTAGTTGCTGTGCTTGCTGTACACGAGTCGCGTTGTCTGCTGAGAGTGACTCCTCCGTATCTTTTGATTGTATAGTAACAAACCCAGGCGGTACAGGACTAGTGATAGGGATACCGTGACCATGCAGTACGGTGTGTACCAGCTCGTTTTTATCAATGGCAGTGTTTAGTGCAGTACGCACCGCTTTGTCTCGCAGAGCAACAGAACGGTTTTGGTTAAAGAAGATGGAAAACGTACGCGGCAAGGGTTGTTCGAGAATGGTGTAGGCGTCACTGTTTATTTCAGAAAAGGCATCAATCGAAAGGCTCGGTGTACTGGCAATATCGTTATCGTTAAGTGCTTCAATGAGCTCCTTTTCGGTTTGGTAAAAGTTAAAAACAAGCGTGTCTATCTTTGGTTGTGTATTACGGGTGTGATACGCAGACAGTTTGTAGGCATTGATCAACCCTGACTTGTTTCGTAGTGCATCACTCACGTAGTATGGTCCGGTACCAACTGGTTCAGTGTTGTGCTGACTAAACGGTAGCTGTTCGGTGGGGAGCTCATCCCATAATGCTCTGGGAAGAATACCAACGGTAAGGTTTTCAATAAACGGTGCATATGCATCTTCAAGTACAATATTGAGTTCGTACTCACCAAGCTCTTCCACTAATACACCTTCCCAATTACCACGAAGTGGACTCTTAAGGTCAGGATTTTGAATGAGCGCAATTGTGTAGGCAACGTCGCGTGCGGTGAGCTTCTCACCATTGTGGAATTGGACATCGTTTCGGAGTTTGATGGTGTACGTGCGTTTATCTTCTGAAAGTGTGATGCTTTCTGCAAGATCAGGTACGAGGTTTCCTTCTGTGTCGAGTTTCATCAGTCCGCTATACACAAGTGCCACCATATCGTGATCCGCACGGGTGATTGCGAGTACTGGGTTTACAAACCGTGGTGTACCTAAGATACCTTCTACTAGCGTACCTCCTGAGCCTGGTACTGTGGTGAGGTACTTAGTATTCGTTTCAATCACTACATAAAAAAGTGACGCAAAAACACAAACCAATGCAGCATGAAACAGGAGACGATCACCAATGCTACGTCGCTGTATAAACGCAAAATAGCGCGTCATGAAGGAGTTTCGTTTATGATCAGTAGATCGCATGTATAAAAAGGATGGAGACACCCAAAAGTATCGTTATGTCTATAAAGTACACACTACACAAGGTTGTGTGTTGTTTAGAAAACAACGTTGATCAAAGCGCTGAGTACAAAAAGTACCGCAAGGATAACCGAAGCTTTAAAGAGAAAAAGCTCAGCCCCACGCCGCTTGTGAAAAGTTGCACTAAAGTTGTCGCCTCCAAATGCACCACCAAGACTCGATCCACGCTGTTGAAGCAGAATTGCTGCAACTAAGAGAATGGAGAGAATGATTTGTACGTATGGCAGTACGGGAAGCACTACGTTTTGTATAAATTCCATGTGCTGTCGATAGTATCAGAAAGTCCTTAAGGAATCAAGAGAAATGAGAGGGAAAAAGAAAAACCGTATCGTATGGTGATACAGCAGCTGCAGAACCAGAGTTCGGTATGAAAGTAAACGTCCATAAAGTGACCCTTGGTATTGAAGTGCATAGATACTTTTTTGCCAAGATGTCCTCTAGTCTTGTTGATCTTTTGACACAGTACCACACTGCTTTATAATATGTCACGCAAAGAGAGCCGATGCGATGAGTTTACGATTGATGGTTCTCTATTTTGCATTGATACCAGTTTTTAGTTAAGAACATAAATATGTCAGAAGTACACATTAAACCGCTTGCTGATCGAGTTGTAGTGCGACCACTTTCCGAAGAAGAAGCAGGAAATGTATCAGCCTCAGGCATTATTATTCCTGATTCAGCAAAAAAGGAAGCCGCAGGAGAAGGTGTGGTGGTTGCTGTGGGAGAAGGTAAGTGGGATGAGGACGGTAAGAAACGTATTCCCGTAGAAGTAAAAGTGGGAGACCGTATCGTCTATTCAAAATACGGATACGATGAAGTAAAAGTGGATGACACGGAATATTACATTGTTGGAGAGCAAAGTATTCTTGCAATTATTGGCTAACTGTTTGAGATATGGCAAAGGAAGTAATTTTTGGAGAAGATGTAAAGAAAAAACTGCAGAAAGGAGTCGACACCGTTGCTGATGCAGTAAAGGTGACCCTTGGTCCGCGTGGTCGGAATGTAGTTCTTGATAAAGGATATGGTGGTCCAACCATTACAAACGACGGCGTTTCTATTGCAAAAGAAATTGTGCTCAAGGACAAGTTTGAGAACATGGGTGTGGAGATCATCAAGGAGGTTGCAAACAAGACCAATGATCTTGCGGGTGATGGTACAACCACAGCTACCGTACTGACACAAGCATTGGTAAACGAAGGACTTCGTCAAACAACCATGGGATTAAACTCTATGGCGGTACGTGCTGGTATGGAGCATGCGTCAAACGACGTGGTAAAAGCATTGCATGAACAGGCAACACAGATCTCTACCACAGAAGAAATCAAGCAAGTTGCAACGATTTCTGCTGAAAATGAAGACATCGGTGCACGCATTGCGGAAGCAATTGAACAGGTCGGAAAGGATGGTGTGGTGACGGTTGAAGAAGGGCAGTCATTTGGTATTGAGACAGACCTTACCGAAGGTATGGAGTTTGATCGTGGGTATGTTTCTCCGTACATGGTTACCAATACTGAGCGTATGGAAGCTGAGTACAAGGATGCGCAGATTCTGGTAACTGATAAAAAAGTATCTAATGTACAAGAAATCCTTCCACTTCTTGAGAAAATTGCGCAAGTAGGGAAGAAAGAGTTGGTGATTATCGCTGACGATATCGAAGGAGAGGCACTTACGACCTTTGTGGTGAACAAACTGAAGGGAGGCTTCTCAGTGCTTGGGGTAAAGGCACCAGGGTATGGTGACCGAAAGAAAGATGTGCTTGAAGATATTGCGATCACTACCGGTGGGCAGCTGATTACCGACGAGCTTGGGCATAAGCTTGAAGACGTTGAGCTTTCACAGCTCGGAACTGCTGATCGCGTTGTGTCAACAAAAGACAATACGTTGATTGTAGGTGGTCAGGGTGAGAAAGGTTCTATTGAGGATCGTATTGAAGCACTTCGTGCACAAGAAAAAGCTTCAAGTAACAAGTTTGATAGCGAGAAAATAGCTGAGCGTATTGCAAAGCTTGGTGGCGGTGTAGCAGTGATCCGCGTTGGTGCTGCAACTGAAACAGAAATGAAGTACCTTAAGGACAAGATTGAAGATGCAGTGAACGCAACAAAGGCAGCTATTGAAGAAGGTATCGTTTCAGGTGGTGGTACGTCACTTGTGAAGGCTGCTGCATTTGTGGAAAAGGAGGTGCTCAGCAAAAAAGATCTGGATCGCGAAGAGCTGATTGGCTACAACATTGTGCTCAAAGCATTAACGATGCCGTTGCGGCAGTTGGTGGACAACACTGGTCGCGATGAAGGAGCAGTGATTGTACAAAAGGTAAAAGAAGCTGGTGGCAACGCAGGATACGATGCTGCCAAGGC
>JAUIFS010000021.1 GCA_030430425.1 bacterium
CGAGGTAGTTGTTTGTAGAGCACTGCGAAGAGTGTCTTTTGAAAGTCAGCCAACTGCTGATTTTCAATAATAGTCACCTCTTCTTTGGTGAGGTCGATGATACCCACCCGCTGTCCATAGACCAGTTGAATAATATTTTGCTCGAACTGATCTGCTTCTGCAGGAATAAACTTTATAAAACGTTCAAGTCGTGATTTCTTTTGTGAGCCTGAAACAGCGTTGCTAATCACCTTACGCTCAAGCTTCTTTTTGTCACGTCGTAATCGATAGTCACGCGCAAGATAACTGTTCACCTTCGCCAAGTCTTGCTCCGAGGTGTACCGAAAGAACGTTTCTCCCTTCTTGCTATGAGAAACAACGTCATCAAACGCAGCACGAATACCCCCGGGACCATAGAGAAAACGCATGTTTTGTGGTGTGTCCTTCTGACGCATCTGCATATACTTCTCCACCACATCCTCCGCCTGCTCTTCCATGGTACGAATAGCTTCAGTAAGCTTATATGCACTATTTGCTTGATAGTACGTTCGCTTTCCAATAGCGACTGGAGTAATGAGCTCACCAGTCTCCATCTTCTCAATACAGCGATACACCACCACACGCGATACCCCACACTGCTTTGCAAGCTGTGTGACTGAGAGCGCTTCTTCGCTCTTACTAAGAGCGTCATACACAACATCTGCATGCTTCGGGTAGTCCAAACGTTTAAATATATCAACCAATTTCATATACCTAAGTGTATCTTTTCTGTTACAAACATACAAATATTTCAGCACGTATTCCCCATCCACCGTATTGTATGAAAGGTTCAATTCTTCACACAGGAGGAAGTACGATGGCTACCGTAAAAGCACTCAGCCCTGATGAGGTGCTCGCAGCACGAAAGGAGGCAACACCTAACGATGTGTTTGAGGTCTTTAATGAGCTCATTACACAGAATTTCAATGGCTCACATGTGTACGTTGGACAAGATGACGTCATTGCTCGCCTTGAAAAGCGCGGTCACTCACGGAGTGAGATCTTTGCAAACCACTAGCTCGACGTCGAAGACATCTACCGTGAACAAGGATGGGAAGTCTTCTACGATAAACCTGGATATTGTGAGTCGTACGAAGCGACGTTCAAGTTCAGCAAGAAATAACTCCCTGCCGCACCAATGGTGCGGCAGTTTTGTATTATTTTTGTTCCACTTACTTACAGACATCTGTACTTTTTTTACAGGTGCGGTACAGTACGTGCAAACGTTCCTTTCAACATACTGGAGACCAGAAATGGGAAAGCAGAAAACAACCAATCGCAACGGCGTAACGTTTGTTACCACTGATCGCATGCGTGATACGGCCGATGCTGCACTTAACGTACTCACAAAAGCAAACGTCAAAGGAATCAGTATCCACGAAGTTGATTTCACACGTTTTCCGTGTGACGAGCTGAAGCCGAAGATTCGCGACAACGTCCGCCATAAAGACGTGTTTCTCTTCTTTGATTTCAACGGTGACCCTAATGGCAACATTGTTGCACTTATGCTCACCATCGAAGCACTGCATCTTGCCGCAGCAAAACGCATCACCGTGGTACTGCCATACATGCCTTACCTTCGGCAGGATCGAAAAGATGAGCCTCGCACACCCATCTCTGCTGCCTGGTTCATTCGCACACTCGAAGCATGCGCTTCCGTAAAGCGAGTTATCACTGTCGACATGCACAGTGAGCAACTACAAGCTGTATTTACTATAGCAACCGACCATCTGCCTGGACGTATGCTCTTTGCCCCTTGGGCACAAAAGGAGTTTGCAGGTAACTTTAACAACCTTGTTGCAGTTGCTCCTGATTTCGGAAGTGCGAAGCGTGTTCGAAAACTTGCAGCGGATATTGATAACAGTGTGCAAGTTGCGATTCTTGAAAAAAATCGTGACAAAGATGGTGTTTCAATGCACAACATCATTGGTGCATCAGTTGCAGGCAAAACGTGTCTCATTAATGACGATATGATGGACACTTGTGGAACAATCATTCTTGCTGCAGACACGCTCTATGAACAGGGAGCAGAAAAAGTAATTCTTTCTGCAACACACCCTGTCTTCAGCTCCTCAGTAGACAAAAAGACTGGCGATACATCAACCGCATACGAGAAACTCTCGGCTGCAAAAGTGCATGTTTTGGTGAGTGACTCATTACACACTGAGCCGCACGATTGGCTCGAAGTACTGTCGCTTTCTGAATTACTTGGATTGACCATTCTGCAGAACATTACCAGTGATGGCAGTGTTAGCAGACTAATCCATGAAGGCATCACGTAATTACAAACCGTCGCACAAATGTGCGACGGTTATTCTTTTGTTTTGATGTGTATCTTTTTTGTTACAGTTATACGCTTTTCTGTGTACAAAAGAAAAAGTTCATGTATTGTACCTCTGGAACGATCTTTGAAAGGAGAAAACTCATGACCTCTACAATGCAAGACGTGGCAGATCTTTTTGTGCCAGTCCCCGACTTCCCTGAAAAAGACATTCTCTTTTGGAATGTTGGAGACCTTACTTCCCACCTACTTGCGTACAAACACACGCTCAATGAACTTGAGATGCGCTGTCACCAGTGGGAAAAAGCTACTGGCAAAACCATTGACTACATCGCTGGTTTTGACGCCCGTGGATTCATCTTTGGTGGTGTTGTTGCTGATCGACTTGGTGTTGGATTCTTGCAGATTCGGAAGAAAGGTAAGCTTCCTCCTCCAACTGAGTCAGTAAGCTACACCATGGAATATGGTGAAAAAGATGAGCATGGGAACAAGATTCCCAAAGTGCAGGAGATGAACAAAATTGATCTCACTGGTAAAACAGTTGTCCTGATTGATGACCTGCTTGCAACTGGAGGCACCGCGAAGGCTGGCTGTCAGCTTGTTGAGAAGATGGGTGGCACAGTAGGTTTCTTCCTAACCGTAACTGAACTTCCACTGCTGCTCGGACGTGTACTTTTGCAAGACTACGAGGTTGTTACACTTTTAACCGAGATCGAAGGAAAACTTAAAGCAGGTGTCCGCTATTGCATCGATGCAGTCATTACTGACAGCAAAACTGGTGACCTGGTGCTTGTCGAACGGATTTCCAAACCGCTTGGCTATGCAATGCCTGGTGGTGGCATCGAGGTTGGCGAAACACCCGTTCAGGCACTCGCGCGTGAGACCGAAGAAGAAACTGGCTGCTTGGTACACATCGGCAGCTACAGCTTCCATACGGTACTTACTGGTGCTGACCGTGACCCGCGTGGCGACCAAGTGTCCCTTGTATACAACGTCGCCATCGACACACAGCGTGCACGTGGCGAAGAAGGCAAGACACTTATCTATCGTCTGCCGCAAAAGATACATCGTCTCCCTGGTGCACATGAGTTTGCATTTCTTGACCATGTAGAAGTTATCTACAAAACTGTCGAGAAATCTGCAGCATAAAAACAAAAGCCGACCCAACGGGTCGGCTTTTTTGTTTATATCACTGGTGGTAGTTCTTTGATTGCTTTCGATTTAAACGCGTAGAGTGCTGCTGGTCGGTTCTTCACCCCCTCTTGCATGCGTCCAGTTTCTTTAAGAACATCGAGCGCAAGTATCTTCTTGCGGAAGTTTCTCTTATCGATATCCATTCCAAGAATAACTTCATATACTTCTTGTAGTTCGGTAAGTGTGAAGAAGCTTGGAAGCAGGAATTGCGCAATAGTTGTATATGAAAGCTTCCCGCGCAAACGTGAGATGGCCATCGCGTACATGTCGTCATGATCGTACGCGAGCTTACCAAGCTTCCTGACTGGTAGCCATGTTGCATCATCGTAATCGTAACTTTCAATAACGCCTGGCTTTACGCAACCTATATACCCCACCGAAATCACTCGGTTTCGTTTGTCACGATTGATATCACTAAAGGTGTACAACTGTTCTGTGTACACATCCTTTGCTGGCAAATGGACCTTATCGGCAAGATGCCGCCGTACTGCATCTTCAGCAGTTTCAGTTTTGTCGATAAGTCCCCCAGGGAAACCCGGCATGTTCACATAATGAGGTGGACGTACTACGTTCTGTACAAGTACATGTAGTTTTTTATCTATAATTCCAAAGATGACGGCATCAACTGCCATTGCAGCAAAACGCAATTCTTCTGGAGCTTTTTTCATGGTCATAATAGTACTTAGTGTACAACACACATAAAGTATGTCAATCCCCACCCTTACTCTAGCTCAATAGCAACTACCCCATACTTCTGCTCATCTTCTTTTGAATAGTATTGATGAATATCAGTTCGCTCTGATGGATATTTTGAAAACAGCTCTTCAAAACTTTGAAACACGTTTACACGCGCAACTGTTTTCGTTAGTGTCTGAACGGGATTTCTACGTGAGATAAAATTGATCTTATCTCCAGCTTTGATAGCACGGCGCTTTTCATCATATACACGCACCTCAACTTTTTTCTGACCTGACTGAATTTTAAAAAAAGGATCTTCATGTAAATGCATTGATACTGTTTTTGTTCCCTTCCACGTCCAGCGCAACGGCTCACCTGTTTTCCAAGTAATGACAAGCAACACAAACACACCAAAAAATACTGGGGCGACGATGTGTTGCAACACATCGTCCTCTGAGATGATTCTACTTTCAGCACGATACAAGACCCCGACAACCCAGAGCACAAACAATACAATAGTGAACCACCCTTCTTTCGTAGCAGGGGTCCAGCCAATACCGTACATTTTGTTTTTGAACCAATACCTTTCTGGATTGTCTTTTATATATGCAATGTATTTTTTCATACACAAAGTATACCTAGCTTTCCGGACATGCTGCAAACGCACAGTTTGGACCAGAACGTCCCACATACGAACCATCAGGACATTCTTTTGCATCCATAGTACACGCAACAGGTTCTACTGGTGGCAGTGGAGCTACTCCAGCCTCAGGAGGCAGACTCGGTACAAGCTCATCCTCAACAGGAAGCACCTGTGTATCAAAATCGATATAGTCATCGGTCACATTGATATGTATTTGATACCCTTCACTATTGTGTTCATCAATACCAAGTTCTTGAAACACACGCTCAAGCTGAAGCGTTGACGCTGTAACCGCAAGTACTGCAGCAACGATCCACACCACCGCCAAAGAGATGCTTTTTGCCGCGGTAAACAGGTTTCGCTTCATAAGCAAACTTGCTCCTACAAGAATAGCTACAAGCAACGGAATAGTCATCATCACAAACGATGCGACCATTGCAACAATGCCGAGTGTACTGCTCACCATAATATCAACGGCTGTTTGTGCCTCCAACGGTAGTAATGTTTTCTCTGAGAGCAACACAATGCTGTATGCAGACACTAAACCAGCAAGTGCAACCGCGCCTCCAAACAAAAGCACTGCCCCTGCAAGTACCTGTGCGATCTTCAACACAGCACGTACACAAATACCAAGCACTGCAAATAATTTCACAAACACAGGGCGTAGTCCCGACCAAGCACTTTGTGCACTTGGTAGGTTTTGTGTATCAACTTTTTCTACATTTTTTTTTACACGCTGCGTAATTTCGCGAAGCGTTACCGCCTCACCACGCATGGCATATTTTTCAGTGGTGGTCTGAGCTTTGGGTACCACCAACCACAACACAATATAGGCAAACAATCCAAGCCCATTAAAGAAGATGGATACAAAGAAAATAATTCGCACAATCACCGGATCCACATCAAAGTACGATGCAAGTCCTGACGCAACTCCCGCGATCACCGCATCATCAGTATCTCGATAGAGTCGCTTTTTTGTGCTTTGCTGTTTCTTTGTAGCTTCTACTTCCTCAGACACAGTGGGCTCCTCCCCTGCAAAATCATCAGGCGTACCCATTTCCTCCACAACAATAGAAACATCAGCAGTCGTTACTGCATGTTTTTCATTTCGCTTCTTTGCAAGAAATTTCTCAGCCAATGCGCCTTCAATGTCGGCAACAATTTCAGACGCATCTTCATGTGCTTGAAGACGTTCCTTTACCGAATCGAGATAGACTGCAAGTGTATCGTATGCATCTTGTTCGATTGCAAAGACGACACTACCAAGTGTTATGTTAATTACCTTTTTCATACTGTTTAATTAATGTGTTAACTGAAGTATCCAGTGCACGCCAAGACTCTTCCAGATGTGCAAGCACATCTTTTCCTTCTTTTGTAATGGTATACATCTTCCGTGGTGGACCACTTTTGCTTTCTTCCCATGTGTATGAAACTAAATCTGCACGTTTCATACGTGAAAGCAATGGATACAGTGTTCCTTCAACTACAAGCAGATTCGCTTCTTTAAGTTGTTTCAATATGTCAGGTGCATATGTTGGACTGGTGCCAATAATAAGCAAGACTGGAAACTCAAGAAACCCTTTACGCATCTGCGACTTTGCATTTTCTATATTAAATGAATGTGTTGTATCACTCATAGCAATTATCTTAGCATAAGGTACTTTGCATTGCAAGGTACCTTGATAAAAAGTATCCCCTTGCCAAGCAAGGGGATACTTTTTATTTCTTCGGTTTTGCTTTGTCTAAATCTAAAACCTCATCTATTCGTATCTGCTCCACAAAGTCAGGTACGTGTGACACGAGCAACAGAGCACCCTCAAAGTCATGGAGTGCTTGGGCAATCACCGGGATATGCCGAAAGTTAATATGGTTTGTCGGCTCATCGAGAATCAAAAGTCCTGGCTTCATGAGTACCAGTCGTGCAAATGCCACCAGTCCCTTCTGCCCTTCAGAAAGCAGTCCGATCTTTGTTTTGATGATGTCACGATTAATCAAGAAGCCTGCCGCAACTGAACGCATATCCTCTTCAATCTTTCGGTTCATTACTTCCATAAGACAGTCAAACACTGTTTGATCGAAGTCGAGGTTTGAGAAATCTTGTCGATAGTATCCAATCTTCACACCAGGTGCCACAAATTCTCCGTCGGCATGACCTGATGCAAGTGACTCAAGAAGTGTTGTCTTCCCAATCCCGTTTGGACCAACAATCTGCATATGCGTACCTCGCTTGAGCGACACGTCGCATGCTACATCTTTCGGATTGTGGTTGCGAATCACCTTGTACGAAGTGAGTTTCATCACTTCAGTAGGGATATCTGTTTGCACGGGAATAGTAAACGGGCGAATAGTCTTATCTTCTTTTCGCACCTCTACCTTTGTTTCTTCCGCCTCTTCGATCTCTGCACGCATCTTCTTTGCAATCAAACGCATCTTTCCTCCCTTCGCAGCGAAGTAGTTTATCTTGTCTTTGTTTGCCTGCGTCTCCTTTGCAAGGCGAGCGTTGAGTCGTTGTTCTTTTTCTACCTGTGCCTTGATGTCTTTCACCACATCGTTATAGTTACCATTAAAAAGCTCTACTTGTCGTGTTTGTGTGTTGAGGTACAACACACCCTGTGTAAAGGCATTAAGGAACTCCGCATCGTGAGAAATAACAATTACCGTCTTTCGGTACTCCTTCAGGAACTCGGTGAGGTGTGCAATACCTTCAGTGTCGAGATTGTTTGTCGGCTCATCGAGTAACAGCACATCAGGGTTTTGTATCAGTGCTGAAGCAAGCAGCAGTCGCGCTTGCTGCCCTCCAGAGAAACTCCCCACAATACGCTCTTTAAACGAAGCAACCATGTCTGGATTCTTTGGATTTAGGTTTACCACTTCAAGAATTGCATCAATCTTCGGGTCAATGTCGTACACCTTTTCTGCAAAACACTTTTCAAAGAATTCGCGGATGGTAAGCTCAAGCTCATCTCGTGGAATTACCTGTCGTGAGATAGCAATACTGGTGCGCGGCATGATGTTGATGTCTCCTTCATCCTGTTCATACTTTCCCGTAATCAGACCAAAGAGCGTACTTTTTCCCGCACCATTTTGACCCATCAGGGTAAACTTTGCTCCACGACGAATAGAAAAACTCGACTCAATAAGTATCGGTTTTGTTGCATCATGCTCGTATGAAACGTTATTAAACGAAATGAGTCCCTGTGCACGTGACATAATGGACCGTAGCTTACACTACTGGCGTTGCGCAATCAATGCACTCATGATATCGGTGATCGTTCCATCAGCATTCAGGTCGACACCTGTACGTTTTGAAACATTGGACAAGAGCGTCTCCATACCCTCACGAGTGACCGCAGTAGCAGCGCTGTGTACCAGCTGTGTGTCGTCGAGCTTGTGCACAAGCCTTCCCTCTTCTATGGTGTAGTGACCGATACTTGCCTGTACGCCTTCGAAGTCAGTTTCAACCAGTCCCGGGAAAACCTCCAAAAACATGTGGGGTTCATACCCTTCAATTGGTATTCCTCTTTTCTTTCGCACCTCATCTTCGAGTGTAAACCGAAAAACGTCAACGACATCGGTATTAATACGCACGCGTGTGTGTTCCTTTTGTTCAGTACGTACCAAAAGCTCAAGACCTCCCGAGTATACAAAAAGTGCATTGAACACCAAGACAGCGACTACTGCAATAAGGATATTTTTCATATGCTCTAGTATATAATAAAACCAATGAAATGGGGTATTCCATTACTTTTGTTGTTGCTTGCGCCATATCTGCACGCGCAAGAGTTTAATGCTGGCTTTGTGCAAGGTTTGTGGTACTCAGAAGAAGTATTTTTTGCAGATGACACGGTGCGTGTCTACGTCGCACTGCGAAACAATACCGGCAGCGACCTCACGGGAACCGTAGAGTTTTTTGACAATGAAAAACGTATTGGACGCTCAACTGTCTCTGCACTCGACGGCAGGATCATCGAAAGCTGGGTTGACTGGGAACCCACATACGGAGAGCACAGTCTGAGTGCCTCACTCACCAAAATCGAACTACACACCGTCGGAGAGCGAACCGAAGCAGTGGAGGTGCGCTCCTCCCTTGCTGAAGACGTGGTGTTTGTTGACCATGACACCGACGACGACAACATCGGCAATGAGGTAGACGCGGACGATGACGGCGACGGTATCAGTGATGTTGTGGAACTAAAGAACGGAACTGATCCACTTACATATAATGAGCCTGAAGAGAATGCAGCGGACCAAGGAGATGAAACAGATACGATCACAAGTGAAACCACTACTCCTGCCAGTGCTACAACAACAGGCGAGGGGCTTGAGCAGTTTCTGACACCCTCACGGGCAGACTCCATGCTTAGCGCAGTAACACGTCGCACACAAGAACTCAAGAAACAGCTCGACGAATATCGCGCCGAAAGAAACGCAGCTGCACATAATGAAACTAACGGGAGTGAAATCGATGACATAGAGGTAAACCAAGACGGCTTCGGGGAGATTACCCGCACAAGTGACAAGCCTGAAGAGGAAGAAAAAGAAGACACCACAAAACATGAAAAACCCGATGGATTCATGGGTGATTTGTTTTCATTTATCGGCACAATCTTCGGCGGACTCTACACCGCAGCGCTTGCTGTCTTCTCTTGGACGCTTGGGTATCCGATTCTTATCCAGCTCCTCTTACTCTTCGGCATCCTCTACGGACTCTATAAAGTTTCCAAAAAACTTGGCGGACGCCCACAGTAATAATTAATATTATGAAAAAATATATAAAACACACACTTTTCATCATCCTGTTGTTAGGATTAGTGCTCTTACTTTTCTGGAAAGACATTACTTCAACAGCGTTTATGCTCTACTCACAAACAATCTCTGCGAATAGGGCAGTTTTGGACTCCATTCCACAACCATATGAACTTGCCTCTTCCTCACTCCCAATCACACAAACTTTTACTCTAGGTAATATACATATACCCATTCCTTTTGCAGTCGGCGAAGTTAAGCAAGGAGTGACACATCTCGCTGTATTTGGAAAACATGAAGAATCAATATTACTATTTGATGCATTTGAGTTTGGTGATGTTTTCTTTGAAGCTCAAGAGCCTGAAGAAGAGGACCAGGTATGCGATATTATTTCCAGAAATGCTCCTGCCAAAATGTGCGATTCAAATTACGATTTTCTTGCAGGGATACTATCCACTCATGTTGATGATGTTACTTTGTTTTCAAGCCGCCAAAAAAAAGAGGCTTTTGGTATGACATCTTATTTAAAAAGAAAATATTCAGTACCTGGGGAAATGAGAGAATTCTCCACTGAACACATTAGAGGATTTTGGTCTCTAGGGACTGAAAGAGAGCTAATTACTTTTTTTGACCAACAGGATAAACAATACGATTTAGTAATTTCAGAACTAGACACTGAAGCCACTGAATTCATTTTAAACAACATCACCTCAAAATAAACACAATTGTAAACTTACAGGGAATCCCCGCAACAATTGCTGCGGGGATTTAACTTTTTAAATAGCTTTTATTTTACTAACCAACTATAGCGATCGATCGCTATAGTTTTGCCTTACTTCCAGCATTACAGCAAATCATAAGCAAGATCCCACAGGTCGGTCCTGTGGAACTAAGTATGAGAATATTATGAATTCCTTGATTCAGGAAATCAAATTTTGAAATGAAATACGAGGCGCACACGGAAAAAGCCGCGAGTAGGGCAAGTGCTCAACGAGCAACTTTTCTTGACCAAGGGCTACCCTTGGTCAAACACTTAGATCATACAAAGTATAAGAAAAGCCCCGACGTGTTGCGCCAGGGCTAATGTTGCTCTTCATGCTAGGCAGAGGCGGGTTCTAGCGGTGCCTGCAGGACTTCTTCCTCCGCGAGTTCAGTTTAGCAACATCCCCAAACTCAGAAGGATTCAATACATGATGTAAATATTTTTGCAAACTAAAAAGAACTTTACACAAAATTGGTAATTTATAATTCTTGAGGACCAGACGCGAAGAAAGCCCCGAAAATTTGCGAGCCTTACTAATGCGTAAGGTGAACAAATTTTCGGGGCTTTCGACAAAGTATGATTCCAAGAATTTGGATTACCAAGCGAAGTGTGCGAATGCGCGATTGGCCTCAGCCATCTTATGCGTATCCTCTTTCTTCTTCACTGCATCTCCCTCTTCTTGCGCTGCAAGCATGAGTTCCTTTGCAAGTGCTTTGTACATTGGTGTTCCTTTCTGCTTTCGTGCAGCGGCGATAAGCCATCGCAGTGAGAGCGCAAGTCGTCGTTCAGGACGTACTTCTCGTGGAACCTGGTAGTTTGCACCACCAACTCGTCGTGATCGAACCTCCATTTGTGGTCCAGCATTTCGCAATGCTGTTTGGAAGATTTCCAATGGTTCGCCACCACCTTCTTTTGCATTCTTGATTTCTTCGAACGCACCGTACACGATCTTTCGTGCCGTTTCTTTTTGACCGTTGAGCATCACGTAGTTGATGAGTCGTTCAACCTCTACTGATCCAAACTTGATGTCTGGACTGACTACCGGTCGTTTCTTAATAGGTCGTCGCATGTTTGTAATGTAATTAATGCGAATGAGAAATATGACAAAATCATTTTTTCATTCTTCGCATAGTTTGATTCCGAACGCCGGAGCGTTGAATCGCGTCATATAATCTGTAGCGAATATAAACTATTGTAATGTCGAACTTATATTCTAGTTCGGTAATTTATTAAGGAAAAATTACAATCCTCCCCCTAAAGGGAATAAATTGTTTTAGAGCGAGGCGCACAAAGAAATTGAGCTGAAACGTACTAAACGTACGGTGAAGTTCAATTTACTGCAGTGCAACAAAGCTATAAATCAATTTATTCTCCTTTAGGCTTCTTAGCACCATATCGTGATCTACCACGTCGTCGAGCGTCAACGCCAGTAGCGTCGTACTTACCTCGCACCACTGTGTAGTTCACACCGATGTCTTTTACACGTCCCCCTCGTACAAGTACCACTGAGTGCTCTTGCAGTGTGTGACCGATACCTGGAATGTATGCAGTAATTTCCTGCCCATTTGAAAGTCGTACACGAGCAATCTTTCGAATCGCTGAGTTCGGCTTTCGCGGTGTCTTCGTAGTCACACGAGTACATACGCCACGCTTAAACGGCGAGTTGTATGCGTTTGGCTTGTTCTTGATAGAGTTGAAGCCAGACTGCAAAGCAGCTACCTTTGTTTTTGTAGCTTTGTCCTTGCGAGACTTTCGTGTTAATTGATTAATTGTTGCCATAAAGCCCCGATACAATACTATATATAGACAATTTTGCAACAAAAAATCACTCAGACAGAGTGATTTTTTGTTGCTAAATATGACTTAGAACAATCTCGTTCCCGTCATGAGTGTGAAGACACTCCCTACCGCATGAGAAAACGGTGTCCAGAGTACATTAATCATAATGAAGATAAAAAGGAATGTGGCAAAAATACCAAGGCTTTCAACTTTCATCACAAAGTTCTGATACGCCATCTTCCCCTTAAGTGGCAAGAACGCAGCTATGATCTTTGAACCGTCCAGCGGCGGAAACGGGATCATGTTGAAAAAGGCAAGCAGGATGTTGATATATACAATATATGAGGCAATGTCCGTAAATGAGTACGGGAGCCCAAGCATTGGTGCCAGACGAATCAGTACTGCAAAGATAACCGCAAGCAATATGTTCACCGCAGGACCTGCAGCAGCAACCAAAGCCTCCCCCCACTTTGCGTTACGTAGGTTGTATGGATTGTATGGCACTGGTTTTGCCCAACCAAACAGAAAGCCAGCGTTGGTAAGGAACAGAAAAGCTGGCACTAGCACAGAACCGATCGGATCCATGTGCACCAACGGATTTCCTGAGAGACGACCACGCAGACGTGCAGTGGGGTCACCCAAAGCATTTGCTGCATACGCGTGTGCCATTTCGTGCAGCACGATTGAAAGTATTAATACGGCGATAATTGCGATTTGTTCCATATACTATGTTATTTAATGCCTCTAATACTACGATACTTGCACAGACATATCCAGAGTGGTTGCGCTTTTAGTCCATTATGGTACGATACCGGCACTTAAATTTTTAGAAATTATGGCAAAGCAATGTGAAATCACTGGGAAGAAAACCCAGATCGGGGGTCGGTACAGTAACCGTACTCGTGCTACGCAGTTTAACCCATGTGGTAAGACAACGCGCCAGCCAAACCTCCAGAAGAAACGAATCTTCGTACCTGAGCTTGATAAGCACGTAGTAGTAAAAGTTTCTACAAAGGGACTTCGCACTATTGCGAAGAACGGAGCGTACGCAACACTGAAGA
>JAUIFS010000022.1 GCA_030430425.1 bacterium
GACCATATACGTGGTGCGGTATTTATGATTGGCGACGGCGTACTGCCCGGAAACTCAGAACAAGGATATTTTGTACGTCGGCTATTGCGACGTGCAGTGCGTTTTGCTGACATTCTTGAAATACCTCATGGAGAGTTCAAAAACCTTGCAGAAAGTGTTGTGGATACCTACAAAGCTCACTACAAAAACTTGGAAGAACAAAAACAAGCAATCATTGACGCAATTGACGCTGAAGAGACGCAGTTCCGTAAAACACTTGAGAAAGGACTGAAACAGTTTAATAAAATTTCACTGCAAATTCATGTACACTCCAAGGAAGTTAATGGGAAAAAAGTGATCGATAAAGACGTAGAACCTACCACTGTAGAAGCGATTAGTGCGCAAAATGCGTTTGACCTATTTACCACCTACGGTTTTCCCATTGAGCTCACCGAGGAAATCGCTGAAGAGAAAGGACTTGTCGTAGAAAAAGATGGCTTTAATAAACTCATGGAAGAACACCGTGCAAAGTCACGTGCTGGAGCTGAACAAAAGTTCAAGGGTGGTCTTGCAGACAGCTCAGAAATAGTTGTGCAGTATCACACAGCGACACACCTCATGCTTGCTGCACTGCGACACTTCTTGGGTGACCATGTACACCAAGCGGGAAGTAACATCACCGGCGATCGACTACGGTTTGACTTTACTCATCCAGAAAAAGTGGAACGAGAAACTTTGGATAAAATAGAAGCATGGGTAAATGACAAAATACAAAATGGTGGGGAAGTAACTATCGACATGATGAGTAAAAGTGACGCTGAAGCTGATCCAACGGTTGAAGGTAGCTTTTGGGATCGGTATCCTGACGAAGTAAAGGTGTACACCATGAAGCTTGCTGATGGTACGGTGGTGTCACGGGAACTTTGTGGAGGACCGCATGTAAAAAATATCTCAGAAATCACTGGGACATTTAAGATACAGAAGGAGGAATCTTCGTCTGCAGGTGTACGACGCATTAAGGCAGTACTTCTCGAAAAATAACTATCCACCGTTACGTAACAAACAGCCCCGCAGCGTTCCTGTGGGGCTGTATACTTAGAGTAATGTTTGGTTTTGGGAATACTACTCCAGAGGTAGAGTGTGGAGTGATTATTGATATTGGATCAGGGAGTGTCGGTGCTGCTGTGCTTATTTCTGACTATGAACAAGAAGCACCGCAGATTTTATGGACACATCGTGAACACGTAGTAATCGCTCCTGAAACAAATTCTGAAATTTCTCTTAAACACATACATACTGCACTGGTAAATGTTTTTTTACAGCTGGGTACTACAGGAACAAAGAAGTTGCTGGAGCACAATCAGCAACTGAAAATAAAATTTCTTCAGGTTACCGTGTCTGCACCTTGGGCATATACTGCTATTAAGCATGTCACTTTTACAGATGATCACCCTTTTGAAATTAATGACACTTTAATTGCGGACCTTTCAGAGACTGCGCACACACAATCACAAGAAGTAATTCTTAAAAATACACTGCTTCAAGAAAATAATATTGCAATTTTAGACAGTAAACCTATCGGTATAGTTGCTAACGGCTACACCGTAGAGAGGGACATAGAAGCAACTGCACGAGAAGTTTCTCTCGCACATCTTACTGCACTTACTCAAAAGAAGGTTATTGACATTGTTGCTGATTCAAAAAATAAGATTCTCCCAAAAGCAACCATATATACACACTCATTTATGTATGCATATTACGAAGTGTTGCAACAATCATACCCAGATACAAAAGAAGCATGCCTGATTGACGTCACGAGTGAAGCAACAGAAATGGGAGTGATTCGTGATGGTATTTTGACACACGTGACACACATACCATACGGAACGTATACACTTGCACGCAAAATTGCTGCAATCGGCACATTGCCCACAGAGGAAGCATACGCATACTTAAAAGGGGGCACGAGTTTTGTAGACACAAAGCTTTCTACAGAAAAAAAGAATACTCTTTCAGTAGTGCTTTCTTTGTATGAAGAGCAGCTTGCAACCATGTTTAAAACTACCGGGGACGTACTCGGGATACCTAAGACACTATTCTTACACTGCGACCTGCACACGGAGACTTTTTTCAGAAATCATATACAAAATGCTGCGCAAACCGCTACAAAAATGAAGCATGTTATTCATCCAATAACTAAAAACTTTTTAGGAGACGCAACGCAATATGACACCGCACTACAGCTTTCTGCGTTGTATTTCCACAAAAAACACCAGGAAGCAGTTGTACGATCATTATAAATCCACTTTGTATCGTTTAAATTGTTGTAATACACGGTATACTTAGCTTATGAATCAAAAATGGAACCTGCAGGACATAAAACCCGCGCAACCTCGTAAACGACGAGCATCTTCAGAAAGTGTTGCTGTAGTTGAAAAGCCAACACCAACACAAGTATCACGTGAGCATACAGAAGAAGTTGAGGATGTCATGAGTATCAACATTACTGACGGCAATAAGCGAAAGAAAAAAACATTTTTGTATACATTTATTGTTTTTTTCTTAATTGTCGGTGGTGGATTTATTGCAAGTGCTCTGATGGCAGGCGCAGAAGTATCTGTATTTCCACGATATCGTGAACCAAACGTCAATGCGCAATTCGCGGCAATGAAAACGCCACAGCCAGAGGAACTTGCATATGAAATCTTAATGCTTGATGCATCTGGGGAACGCCAGGTGACCGCGTCAGGTGAAGAGGAGGTTAAAGAACAAGCTGAAGGAACAATTCTTATCTACAATAAGCACCAGAGTGCCCCTGTCCGACTGGTGACAAACACCCGTTTTGAAACAAATGGTCTTATTTTCCGCATCAAAGACTCTGCTGTAGTTCCTGGATATACGAAAGACGAAAACGGTGCAATTGTCCCTGGCGTGATTACCGCTGACGTGTTTGCTGATGAACCGGGTGAACAATACAACGTTGCCCCCACAAAATTCACCATCCCTGGCTTTGCTGGAGAACCAGAGTTTGACAACATCTATGCTGAATCAATTGAAACATTTAGTGGTGGATATAATGGCAAGCGTTTCATCATTGATGAAGCAGAATTGGAAACCGCGCAACAAGCACTACGTATGGAGCTTCGTAACTCACTATTAGAACGTATAGATGCAGAAAAACCAGCTGGCTTTGTGCTTTTCACTGACTCCGTTAGTTTTACATACGAATCACTACCTGCAGTTGAATACGGGGACAATCTCGCAACCATAAAAGAGAAGGTGACCATGCGTATTCCATTATTTGAAGAACAGTCATTTGCTAACTTTATTGCTGCAGCAACCATTCCTGGGTATGAAGGTGAAGACGTGCGCATTACCAATCCTGACGTACTTACTTTCAACTACATCTCGGCCACCACTTCAGCGGCAAATATTGAAGCACTCACCGAACTTGACTTTAAGCTCGTTGGACGTCCGCAAATTATATGGAAATACGATGAAGCAAAACTAAAAACAGACCTTCTCAATGCGAACAAAACTGCACTTCCGAGTGTTCTTGGTGGGTATCCTGCAATTGAAAAGGCAGAGGCTGTAATTCGCCCATTCTGGAAAACAAAATTCCCAATACGCATGGAAGAAATTGAGGTAATTGAAATAATTGAGTAGTTTTCCACTCTTTTCAAAAGACGACTGTTGACTGCAGCTTGTTCTTTTGTTAGAATCGTCCACGTTTAATGGATCAATCACAAGATAACATTGTATACGGAACTGTAGAGGAAGCGCTACCGAATGCGCTTTTTCGTGTTCTCATAGACGACACTGATGAACCGCAGATTGCATATCTTGCGGGGAAGATGCGTCGCTATCGTATTCGTGTGCTTGTGGGGGACAGAGTTGCAATTGTCCCAGAACCATACGGCGGTAAAGGTAGGATAACTAAACGCCTTTAACAACAAATAAACAATTATGAAAGTACGATCATCCGTAAAAAAAATGAGTCCAGACGACAAAATCGTCCGACGACGAGGTCGTGTGTACGTTATTAATAAAATGAAGCCGCGTCATAAACAACGACAAGGTTAAATTTTAATTCACATTACACATACATTATGCGTATAGCAGGTATTACAATTCCCGACAACAAACACCTGGAGTTCGGTCTCACCGAAGTTCATGGTATTGGGCGCGCGCGAGCGCAGGCTATTCTTGCTGAACTTGGCATCGCTGAGTTCACAAAGCCAACAGACATTTCTACCGATCAAGAAAATGCAATTCGAGAGAAGGTGGAGAGCTTCACAATCGAGGGTGAGTTGAAGCGTACCGTTTCTGCAAATATTAAGCGTCTTAAAGACATTAATTCCTACCGAGGCGGCCGTCACGCTAAACGACTACCATGTCGTGGTCAACGAACCAAAACTAACGCACGAACACTTAAGGGCGTTAAGAAAACTATGGGTTCAGGTAAGCGAAAGCTTGAGAAAACTTAGAATTATTAACCTACTAACATTCCTATGGGTAAGAAACGAATCATCAAAAAAGGTGGCGGATCAGACATTGCGGGAACTTCTCGAGCTCTTAATCGCGTACCAAAACGAAAGCTTGCTTCAGGTAAGCTAAACATTCTTGCAACATTCAATAATACTCTGGTCACACTGTGTGACCCGAAGGGTAACTCTGTTATGGCTGCAAGTTCAGGCGCTCTTGGCTTCAAGGGTGCACGAAAAAGTACTCCTTTTGCTGCGGCAAAGGTGGGTGAAATTATTGGAGACAAGGCACTTCAAATGGGCATGAAAGATGCTGAAGTGATCATCCGTGGTGTTGGAGCAGGTCGTGAGTCAGCACTTCGCGCTTTCGCAGGAAAGGGCATTTCTATTACTAAGATCACCGACAAGACTCCCGTTCCACACAACGGACCTCGTCCTAAGAAAGCACGACGCGTGTAATAAGATCATATGAAAATAGGACCTAAATTTAAGATTGCAAAACGCCTTGGTGCCCCAATCTTTGAAAAAACACAAACACAAAAGTTTGAGCTTTCACAAGCTCGTGGTGGACGCATGAAGAAACGTCGACCAGGACAAATGAGTGACTACAAGCGGCAGCTTATCGAAAAACAGAAGATGCGTTTCTCATACGGTGTATCAGAAAAGCAACTACGCCGATATGTTAACGAAGCGGTAGCCAAGAGTAACCAGCCAATCGCTATTCTTATGATGCGACTTGAGTCTCGACTCGACAACGTTGTATACCGTCTTGGTCTTGCGAAGACACGACAGTTTGCACGACAGATGGTGTCTCATGGACATATTGTAGTAAATGGGAAGAAACTTACCGTTCCATCTCACAAAGTACGAGCTGAAGATGTTATCTCAGTACGAGAAGGAAGTAAGAACACAGGATTATTTACCACACTTGCAGAAACGCACGAATCAGCAAGCGTACCGGCTTGGCTTTCATTTGACCTAAAGAAAATGGAAGGTAAAGTAACCGCAACTCCGACATACGAACCATCTGAAACTCTGTTTGATCCAGCACAGGTACTTGAATACTACAGCCGATAGGTTTAGTTCATTAGTCACATTTAAGTAAATCATTATGCTAGAAACAAACGTAGCACTACCCTCAAAGCCACGAATCGTAAGCGAAGAAGAATTTCGCGGTATTTACGAGATCGATGGACTCTACCCAGGATACGGACACACACTCGGTAACTCGCTCCGACGAATCATCCTTTCTTCACTTCCTGGTGCAGCTATCACGCAAGTTAAAATTGAAGGAGCTGAGCATGAGTTCGCAACACTTTCGGGAGTTAAAGAAGACGTTATTACAATGCTTCTTAACATTAAGCGAATTCGCATTGCGTCACACTCTGATGAACCAATCACCATCTCTTTAAAGAAGAAAGGTACTGGGATGGTAACTGCAGGAGATATTGATGCACCGTCACAGGTTGAAATCCTTTCTCCAGAACAACCTATTGCTGAAATTACAAACAAAACTACAGAACTTGAGATCGAAATGACTGTTGAGAAAGGTCTTGGGTACGTAGCACGTGAAATTCATCAAAAAGATAAAGTTGAGATCGGAACCATCGCACTCGATGCTGTGTTCACACCAATTCGTCGAGCGAACTACGAAGTTGAGAACATGCGTGTGGGTGACCGAACTGACTACAACCGTCTTCGAATCATGATCGAAACTGACGGAACACTTACACCAAAAGAAGCGCTTGAGCAGTCTATTGAAGTAATGATTCACCAACTTAAGTCAGTAATTGGCTTCCAAGAAACAGAACCTGAAGTTGCTGAGACACCAGAAGTTGTTGAAGATGAAGCAGAAGGAGAAACTGAGGTTGACCCAGACGTACTGAAAACTCGAATTGAAACACTTGACCTTACACCACGAACACTTGCTGCGCTTGAAGAAGCAAACATTCGAACAGTCGGAGGACTTGTGCGAAAGAAAAAAGATGATATTCTAGCGCTCGACGGCATTGGACCTAAAGGTGTTGAGGAAATTGAAGAGCTTCTCAAAGAAATGGGTGCAAGCCTCAGCGAATAAGATAAGTATTATGCGACACGGAAATAAAAACAGAACACTCGGACGAGTACGCAGTCAACGTACGGCTCTTATGCGCGGACTAGCGGTATCACTCATTCGTGATGGTCAAATAAAAACAACTATAGCAAAGGCTAAAGAACTTAGCCCATTTGCTGAACGTCTGGTGACGTACGCAAAGGAAGGAACGGTGGCAGCACGGCGAAAAGCTGCAACTGCTCTTGGCGAACCAAAAGCTGAAACAATTACAAAACTGTTTGAAGAAATTGCACCAAAGTACAAAGACCGAAACGGTGGGTACACACGGGTGATTAAAATGGGTCGAACAAACGGTCGAGATGAAGCAGTAATCGAATATGTAGAATAATGCATATGGAAACACGAGAATACACAATCGACGCTGCAGGAAAGCGACTTGGAAAAGTTGCAACAGAAGCAGCTACATACCTTCTTGGCAAGGATCAGCCTGACTTTACAAAAAACATCGCTGCACCTGTAAAAGTACACGTGATCAACGTTGCACAGCTAGACATGTCTGAAAAGAAGAAGCAAGAAATCTACCAGTCATACTCTGGATACCCAGGTGGTCGAAACGAAGAAACATTTGAACACCTTGCAGAACGACTTGGATACGCAGAACCAGTTCGACGAACTATTAAAGGGATGCTTCCACGAAACAAACTGCAGGCGGTAATGATGAAGAATTTAGTAGTAACTGAGTAGTATTATGGCAAAAGACACATACATTGAAGGTATTGGACGTCGGAAAACAGCATCTGCACGCGTACGACTCACACCTGCTAAAGAAACATCAGTAACCGTAAATGAGAAATCACTTGCTGATTACTTTCAGAATGAAGCATTCGAAAAGAATGTCATGTCAGTACTTGGCGCTGAAGAAGCTGGAGTAGGGGACTATACTGTAACCGTAAAGGTAACCGGAAGTGGTCTCTCAGCTCAGTCTGAAGCCGTACGACTCGGGATCGCACGAGCTCTGGTAAAAGAGAAGGAAGATCGACGATCTATCCTGAAGCCACTAGGCTTCCTCAAGCGAGATCCACGTTCAGTAGAACGAAAGAAATTTGGACTGAAAAAGGCACGAAAGTCGAGCCAGTGGTCAAAACGATAAATACAAAAAACCACCTCTTGCAAGAGGTGGTTTTTTGTATTTATCGTTTGACGGCGAAGTTCGTAATGAATCTATTTTGTAAAACAGTGTGTAAACACTGTTTTACAGGCTCGAGGAGTACTTAGTGCTCACAACTAGCGGTGCTAGTGAGAACACTTAGTAACTCTAGAGGAAGCAACGAATCGTTTAGAAATACAACCTGAGAAAGAGAAATGATGTTTACATGAAGGTTTTTCCATGTTTAATTTTAGTATTCTTAAGAACTTACTGGAGTGATATTTAAAATTTATATTTATATTTACAAATATATATATCTATGTTATAAACCAATCAGACAAGGAAAGGAGCTTTACATGAGGGAATTACGTACACTTGGTAGCCGTGTGTTCTATTGTGATCATATTGCAACAACCGCAATCACCAAACAATCTTTTGTTATACTTGAGGATTATCCTGTTGGCACTACACAAGTTGGCGCGTTCACACCAATGCAAGAAATTGACGCTAATGGCCACATTACTGGCACAGAGATTATAGAGTACCCAATCCGCATTGACGTCAAACAAGCAAATGATTTCTGGGGACCACTAAAGCACAAGAAGAAAGCCTGAAGCCACACCCGTGGCTTCTTTTTCTATCTCAAGGAAATATAATTTAAATTATATTCAAATCGTTATTTTATCATTAATGATAAAATAACGATTTAAGACGAGTATTAACTGTTGGGATTTTTAAACACACAAAAACCGGGTCCTCACCCGGTTTTTGCTGTGACTATGTGAATCACAACGTACTACCTCTGTAGCAGCCCATCAAATGCGTACATTGTCAGGAACCTAACCCTCCAAGGCGTAGAACAAACGTTCTACATACGTAGTGCGGAGAATAGTCACCCCTTTTGCCTCATAAGCAGTACCCGTAGAGTAATACCTTCAGTGATTCAAAGGGTTGAAAGTAAGTGATCGTGTATGAAGACTTATCTTTCGAACATCCCACCTCAGACAAGTCTGAAGCGGTATGACTATTATACCAGCGCTCAGAACTTTGCAAACTACATACTACCTAAAACCACCTACCAGACAACGAAGGAACTGCAAAATAGCATGAGAAGAAAAGGATTTACATGAATCTTTACTTGCAGTGTTATCTGTGACGTAATGATAATGAAGTCATATACAACACTATACTTTTGCATTGGTGGCGGCCAATTCTACAGCAAGAAAAGACGCCTGGTCCAGCTTTGCTGGTGCCTTTACACAAACTAAATTCAGACGTATAATGCGCATGTCTATGGATGAAAAAATGAATGAAAACGAGATACAGGACGACATTGAACTGACTGGAGAAGACAACAGTGTTGAACCTGAACTTGAAGAAATTGAAGACAATACAAATAACAAAGTTAAAACATTACGAGAGAAACTTAAGGTGTGTGAATCTGAAAAAATGGAACACCTTGAAAACCTACAGCGAGTCAAAGCGGATTTCCTTAATAGCAAAAAGCGACTTGAGGAAGAACGATTACGAGATACAGAACGTGCAATAAACGAACAAATCGAGAAACTACTCCCGCTATGCGACAGTTTCCATATGGCAATGCACAATAAAGAAGCCTGGGAAGCGGTTGACGACGTTTGGCGAAAGGGTGTAGAAGGGATTCATAATCAGCTGCACAACATTCTTGCATCATACGCAGTTTCAGAGGTGCATCCTGAAGGCGAAGTTTTTGACCCTCAGAAGCATGAGGCAATGACAAATGTACCAGTCACTGATAAAGATCAACAAGGAAAAGTGATACAGGTGATACAAAACGGCTTCATACGGAAAAATGGAGACACTGAGGTGCTGCTACGACCGGCACGTGTCACTGTAGGCGAATTGGAAAAATAAACTGATTGAAATAATTAACAAAATATTATGGCAAAAATTTTAGGAATCGATCTGGGTACAACAAACTCAGCAATGGCAATCATTGAAGCAGGTGAACCTACTATTATAGAAAATGCAGAAGGAAATCGAACGACTCCTTCTATTGTTGCTATTTCTAAAACAGGAGAGCGACTCGTGGGACAGATTGCAAAACGACAAGCAGTAACGAATCCACAAAACACCATCTACGGAATCAAGCGATTCATGGGTCACAACTACACAGACAAAGTGGTAGAAAAAGATAAAGACATCGTACCGTTTGAAGTTAAAAAGGGAGAAAACGAAGGTGTTGTTGTACAAATGGGAGATAAAGAGTATCGACCAGAAGAAGTTTCAGCGATGATTCTTTCAAAGCTCAAAGCTGACGCCGAAGCAAAGACGGGCGAAACTATCACTGAAGCAGTTATTACGGTACCTGCATACTTTAATGACGCACAACGCAAGGCGACCCAAGACGCAGGAAAGATCGCAGGGCTCGAAGTGAAGCGAATCATCAATGAACCTACTGCTGCAGCACTTGCATACGGGTTTAACAAGAAAAAGGATGAGAAAATTGTTGTATACGACTTTGGTGGTGGTACGTTTGACGTAACCGTGCTTGAAGTAGGTGACGACGTGGTAGAGGTACAGTCAACAGATGGGGACGCGCACATGGGTGGACGAGACATTGATCAAGAAATTGTAAAACATCTTATTGCTGAATTTAAATCAGCAGAAGGAATTGATCTCGGCAAGGACCCGCTTGCGCTACAACGACTGGATGAAGCAGCAGAAAAAGCAAAGCTTGAACTTTCCAGTTCAGGAGAGACTGAAATCAATATTCCGTTTATAACCTCAGGAGCTGAAGGTCCAAAGCATCTTCTGCTTACACTCACACGCGCAAAACTAGAGGAACTTGCCGCTGAGTACGTTGACCGATCAATTGAAATTACAAAGCGAGCACTTGAAGCATCATCACTCGCAAAAGAAGATATTGACGAAATCATTCTTGTTGGTGGACAAACACGTATGCCTGCAATCATCACCGCAGTAAAACAGCTTTTTGGAAAGGAACCCAATAAGAGTGTAAACCCAGACGAGGTTGTGGCACTTGGTGCAGCCATTCAGGCAGGAATCTTCCAAGGTGACGTCAACGACATTACACTTGTGGACGTTATCCCACTCTCGCTCGGTATCGAAACTATGGGTGGTGTTGCAACAAAATTGATTGAGAAGAACACACACATCCCTACAAAGAAGGAGCAAGTATTCTCAACTGCTGCTGACAACCAAACATCTACCGAAATTCACATCACACAAGGTGAGCGTGCACAAGCTGCTGACAACAAGTCGCTCGGACGCTTTGTGCTTGACGGAATTCCGCCAGCACCGCGTGGTGTTCCACAGATTGAAGTAACCTTCGACGTTGACTCAAACGGAGTACTCAACGTAACCGCAAAAGACAAGTCTACCGGCAAGGAACAGTCCATCCGCATCGAAGCGAACTCAGGACTCTCAGAAGAAGATATTGAAAAGATGAAAGCTGACGCAGAGACGCATGCTGAGGAAGATAACAAAAAGAAGGAAATTATTGAGGCACGCAATATGGCAGATCAACTGATCTACACTGCAGAAAAGGCAATTAAGGACCACGGTGAGCAAGCTGGTGAAGAAATTGTAAAAGGAATCAACGAAAAAATTGCTGCGGTAAAGGAAGTTAAAGACAAAGATGATAAGGATGCAATCACCACTGCAACTGAAGCACTTTCAACCGAGATGCAAAAAATTGGCGAAGTGATGCAACAAGCCGCGCAAGCTGAAGCAACGCCACAGAGCGAGGGAGATGCCCCTAAAGACGCAAACGCTGACGTGAAAGATGCAGAAGTAGTAGAGGAAGATAAGAAAGACAACGAAGCAAAATAACCATCTACTACGTTCTTAGAACCCATTACGGTATCATTAATGATACCGTAATGGGTTCACTAGAGCACAGTAGCTCAATATGTAAAAACTATATGGCAAAGGATTATTACGAAACACTTGGACTTCAGAAAGGAGCATCAAAAGACGAGGTAAAAAAAGCTTTTCGGAAGCTTGCTTCGAAGTATCATCCAGACAAAAAAACGGGAGACGAAGCAAAATTTAAAGAGATCAGTGAAGCATACGCAGTGCTTGGTGACGAAAAAAAGAAAGCTGAGTACGATACCTATGGGCACGCCTACCAAGGTGCGGGAGGTGGAGCAGGAGCTGGCGGCTTTGGCGGCTTCAACTGGTCTGATTTCCAGCAAGCAGCTGGGCAACAAGGAGGCTTTGAGTTTGATATGGAAGACCTCTTTGGTAGTATGTTTGGCGGTAGTGGTGGACAACGTCAAGCACGAGGACGAGACATTTCTATCGATATTGAACTCGCTTTTCAAGACGCCGTGTTTGGTGTGACGCGAAAGGTGCTGCTTACCAAAAATAATACGTGTTCACAATGTTCTGGTTCAGGTGCTAAGAAAGGAACCGATCTTACCGACTGCAGCACCTGTAACGGGCAAGGTCGTGTACGTGAGACCCGGCAAAGTTTTATGGGGCAAGTGCAGACCGTTCGAGAATGTTCCGTATGTCAAGGACGTGGAAAGGTACCAAAAGAGGTATGTGGACACTGTGCAGGGGCGGGGGTAGCACGCAGTGAAGAAGAGATCGAAATTGAAATACCTGCAGGTATCCAGAATGGTGAAATGATCCGTATGACGGGAAGAGGCGAGGCTATCCCTAATGGTGCAGCTGGTGACCTCTACATAAAAATCCATGTTAAGCCACACGCAACAATTACACGTGACAATGCAACCCTCTATACCGACCTACACGTTAAGCTGTCTGATGCACTGCTTGGAAATACCTACAAAGTCGAAACCCTCGACAGTGCAGTAGATATAAAAATTCCTGCAGGAGTAAAGCACGGTGAACTGCTGCGCATCAAAGGGAAGGGGGTACCACAAGGCTCAAGTAGCAATCGTGGCGACTTTATGGTGAGGATCCACATCGACCTCCCACAAAAACTTTCCCGAAAAGCTAAGAAACTCATCGAAGATTTACGCACTGAAGGAATATAGAAAAAACACGCGACATTGTCGCGTGTTTTAGAAACTTATGATTCTAAAGTTTCTTTTGAAAAATCCACTTTCTTTTTTGTAGAACAAAATCGTAAGCAGTGTCATCGAAACAGAAATCACAAAAGAAAGCAAAACGATAGTATCCTGAAGTATTCCAGGTCCGGTCACAACAATGGTGTAGCCGAGCAGTGTGATCACAACGCTGTTGATCGTGCTTAGCAGAACAAAAATGTACATTTCTTTCTCCTTCAGATTTTCTTTATGTAAAGAAAATCATTTATGCTAATCTGTACAATATGTCGAAACAATCTACACAATTCG